>NZ_LJGW01000428.1 GCF_001751255.1 Streptomyces nanshensis
TGCCGCCGCCGTCCCCCTGCCCCGAACGGCCCGCCCTGCGGGGCGAGTTGACGCTCGGAGACGACCGAGGCGCAGCCGGAGGCGCGGGCGTTCAGTCGGCGCAGAGGCCGCCGACCGTCGTCAGCGAACCGCCGTCCTTCTCGTCGTCCGTACCGAGTACGGCCTCGTCCGAGCCGGGCAGGCAGTCGATCGCCTCGACCTTGTGCTTCTTGAACTTCTCCAGCACCTCCGGGTCCTTCTCCACGGAGAGACCGACCGCGCCGGAACCGTCGAGCGTGACGTGTGCCGCCGTGTAGACGGCCGAGTCGAACGGGCCGTCGTCGCCGGGGTCGGAGGCCGAACTCACCAGCAGCGCACCGCTGTCGGTGAGGTCGGCGTCGGAGGCGTGCCGTACGTCGTCGTCCGGGTAGGGCGCCTCGACCTCGCCGGACTCCACGTCGCCGAACGTGCCCTTGCCGTCCGCGTCGAGGGTGAGCGGCGCGGCGTACAGCGTGCCCGGGGTGTCGTCCTCGCCCCGGTCGCCCCAGACCGCGACCAGCTTCCCGTCGCCGCCGGGTGCGGCCAGGGTGAGGTCCTCGATCTCGGCGCCGGACTCGACCTCCGGGAGCGTGAAGCTGTCCACGACCTCCGCCGTACCGCCGCTGACGCGCAGGTGGTAGGCCTTGCCGGAGCTCTCGGCGGCCAGGTAACCGCCTTGCTCGCCGGGCACGTTGTCGAGCGCTTCGAGGTCGACGGGCTGCTCGCCCTTCCACTCCAGCGGCTGGACGTCGGGGTCCTCGCCGTCGCGGTAGGTGACGGAGGAGATCCGGTTCTCACCGTCCTCCTTGTTGTCACGTACGAAGACGGCGGAGACGCTCTCGGCGGCGCTCCCGGCACCGGAGCCGGAGCCGTCCGCGGCGACGGAGATCCCGCTGACGCCCTCGGTCTTGCCCTTGCCGACGGACTGCCAGCCGTCGCCGTCCGCCCCGTACGCGGGCAGACCGCCGACGGCGACGGCGAGCGCCGCACCCGCACCGACGGCGGCGACGCTGATTCGTATGAGCTTTGTGGGGGGCATGAGTCCCTTTCAACTTCTGTGAACGACACGTGGAGAAGAGAACCGTCGCGGACCTTTCCACGGCGCCCGGGCACGCGCAAGATTCCACCGCCGCCGGGACCCACGACGGGGACGACGGGAACCACGGGACCCTCGGGGCCGGGTCCGCGGGTCAGTCGAGGCAGAACTCGTTGCCTTCAGGATCGGCCAGCACGATGTGACCGGCGTCGAGCGGCGGTGCGGGCTCATGCCGCGACAGCCGGGTGGCCCCGTACGGCAGAAGGCGCTCGGCCTCGGCCTCCAGGGCCGCCATCCGCGCATCGCCCTCCAGCCCGGGCGCGGCACGGACGTCGAGGTGCAGCCGGTTCTTGGTCTTCTTGCCCTCCGGCACGCGCTGGAAGAACAGCCGCGGCCCCTCCCCTTCCGGATCGACCAGCGCCGAGGCGTCGTTGCGGTTCGCGGGCGGTACGCCCATCGCCTCCAGCGCCTCGTCCCACGACGCGAAGCCCCCGGGCGGATCCGGCAGCCGGTAGCCCAGCGCCTCGGCCCAGAAGGCGGCCAGCCGCGCCGGGTCGGCACAGTCGACGGTGACCTGCACGGTGCGCGCCATGTCACCTCACCTCCCGCCGGGCCCGCTGGCCCGTACGCAGATACAGATCGCGGAGCAGACACACCTCGGCCAGGTGATGGACGACCTCGCGGTTGATGTGCAGCACCAGCTCCGCCAACGACCGCTCGCCGTACGGGGCTTCGGCCTCCCCGCACGCGCGGGCGAGCCCGTCCTCGCCGAGCGACTCGACGCCGGCCTGCCAGGCGGCGTACTCGGCGTCGAGCTGCTCCAGCGCCTCGGCGGCCGTCGCCGCGTACTCGAACGACCGGTAGTCGGTCGGCGCCCGCCCGAAGTGCCCGGCGTTGCGCACCGCCAGCACGCCGACGATCACATGCCCGAGCCGCCAGGCGATCGTCGTGAACGGCGGCGGATCGGGCTCCGGCATCGCGAAGTCGATGGTCATCGCCCCGGACCCGGCCTGCACCGGCGCGGTCCCGGTGCCACGGGGCCGCACACTCCAGCACCCGGGCACGGGCTCCCAGAAGTACTCGTCGTCGGTCAGCCCCTCCAGACGCCCCCGCAACTGCGCGTTCCAGAGCCAGGCGAGCTGATCCCGCAACAGGACGTTCCATGTCTGCTCGTTCATGCCCCGACCTTGCCGCACCTTGAGGACGAATGCGGTCCGCAACTGCGACATGGGACAAACAACGGTGGATCGGTCTCGAACGAGGAGGGGAACGGCGGCTGTTCACCGACCGGCACATACGAACGAGCACCGTGACGTACTGCGAGCCGGCCCGCACTCTTCGAACGTACGGGGACGGGCGCCTCCCGCTGCCTATGCTGACTGCCCGCCGCCGCGCAGCAACGGAGGACTGAGCAGCCACGCCTCCCCTCGGCGGTAGAGAGCAGCCGGGCGGCCGGTCGGTGGAAGCCGCTGTTCCCCGGTCGGCTGCACGAACCCCGCCGTCTTGATCACCTTGCGGCGGAAGTTGCTCGGGTCCAGATGCTGCCCCCAGACGACCTCGTAGACGGTGCGAAGTTCGGTCAGCGTGAAGGACTTCCCGCAGAAGGCCGTGGCGACGGCCGTGTACTCGAGCTTCCTGCGGACCTCTTCCAAAGCATCGGAAAGGATGTCCGCGTGGTCGAACGCCAACTCGTAGGATTGCTTGTGCAGTTGTGAGACCGGAAACCAATAGGCACGCTCGGCGTCCGTACCGCCCACAGGAGCGGGAAGATCCGGCCCCAGCGCGAGATAGGCGATCGTGACCACCCGTCCTCGCGGGTCACGTCGAGGCTCCCCGTAAGCGCCCAACTGCTCCAGATGCAGCCGGCTGGCGTCGATGCCCGCCTCTTCCCAGAGTTCACGCAGCGCCCCCGCGCGCAAGGTCTCGCCCTTCTGGACATAGCCGCCGGGCAGAGCGGGACGACCGAGGAATGGCTCCACCCCGCGCTCGATCAGGAGAACCATCAACTGGTCGTCCCTGAGCGTGAAGATCGCCAGGTCCACCGTCACCCACGACGCTTCCACCTCCTCGGAGTACTTCAGCCAGTCATCCACCAGGAGCCCCTAAAGGTCATATTGACTTAAACAAGGTCGACACTTATGGTCAGATCAACCTTAACCCTACAAGGCAGAGGCCGAACGTGATCACTTCCCATGTGCCGTCAGCCAAGGAAGCGACCGAGGAGCCCACCGACGCCACACGGCACTTATGTGCTGGCGCATACGTGGACGAACGGTTCCGTGATCTCGTGATCGACGAGGTGTGCACCGCTCCGCACCGACGCGTCGCTCCGTCCTACGGATTCGACATCGTTCCGGTCATGCGCCACGCATGGCGAGCCGCGGCGCTGAGTGCGTCGGTCCGCGCGACGGTCGTGGGAGTTGCGGCCTTTCCCGCCTTCACCGGGGCGATCCCCGCCACCGTCCTGATGACTTGCGGCCTCTGCCTCTTATGGCTCTTCCACGTCGCGATGCTGTTCCGCGGCTCCGACGACGAACCGAGACCCAGACGACGGTCCGAACGTCACGGCATGAGGACGGCACGAGAACATCGGAGCCTCCTCAAGCTGATCTTCACTTGGAAGTTCTCGGGGCGGATCAAGTACTCAGAGAAGGCACACGCGTACAGACTCATCGGTGCCGCCGCGTTCACCCTGGTTCTGACCGGCCTGGTCACCGCGGCCGTCTACCCGGATCGAGTCGCCGAAGCCCTGTACTTGGCAGGAGCGATCATCGGCACGTGCCTCACCGTTGGGGCCGCACGCCAGTTGATGCTGAATCGCGTCATGCGAGCTCCGGACCTCAGACCGAAGCGGCTGTCCCGCAGACAACGGGTGGCAGACGTTCAGCAGCGTCACGTCTGTGCCGTGTACCGGCGCCCACAGCACAGCGAGGACGACGAAGACCTCACCAGGTTCACATTGTTCGGGGAAGAGTCACCGTTCATCGGAGCCGGAGAACTCGTCTACCAGTGGAACCCGCCGATGTGCATCCAGTTGCTGCGCCCCGGCGACGACAAGGAATCGCTTGACCAGCTTGAACATCTGGAACCTCCCTTTGAGGCATACGAACTGGTCGACCACCTGCAAGACGCAGTCGAGCAGTTGAACACCGACACGGGAGACGTCCGACTTCCCGCGCGGCCCAGCCACCGCATCTATGTCGCCGAGACCGACGTAGCAGCAGACCGCGGCCTCCTGCCGCCCCGGATCGATGAGGCGGACATGCGCCTCATCATCAACACCCCGGGATGCAAACAGCACCACTTCCTCGAAATCACCAGCCCCATCGAAGGGGCGGAGTTCGTCGCGATCGTGCTGCTGCATGTGAGCCTGCGAGGACGCACCTTGACCATCTCCACTGCGGCGTGCGTACTCGCCCACACTCCCAGATCGTTCCAACGCGCCGCCGAGTTCGGCCAGAACGGCGCCATCGCTGTCGCCTGGGCGGCGTTCCGGCAACTGTCCACACTGCCGGCGGAGATCCCGCGCCTGTGGCGGATCATCCGATACCTCTACGCACTGAGCAAGGCCGCACTTCTCCCCCGCGACCTCACCTCGGCACCGATACGCAACGTCCTGATCGGCACTCGTATCAGCACGCGAGAGAAGGCATCCCAGTCATGGTCCAAGATCCAACTGGAGAAGACCGAAATCCTGGGCCGGATGAAGACCATCGAGCAGCGACTGTTGGCGGCCGCCCGCGATTTTCTGCGGGAGAAGCACATAGACATCTCTGAGTTCAACGACCGCGCTCTCAAAATCATCAACAGCGGCATCGTCAACTTCGGCGACAACAACAACTTCAGCAACAACGCGGTCGGCGACGGAGCACAGGCCGGCGGTTCCGGAAACCAGCCGGCAAGCTCGACCGCCCAAGGAAGCGGAGGAACCAAATGACCATGAATCGCGGCATCGTCAACCACGGCAGCGACAACAACTTCAACAACAACGCCGTCGGGGAGCACGCCCGTGTCTCCGTGGGCGCCCCTTTGCCCGACCCTGACGTTCCTTCCGAGAGCGAGGGCGAGGGCGAGACCTGGGACGTCGGCATCGTGACGATCCTCAGCGAGGAACTCCGTGCTGTGGTCGACGAATTAAAGATGGAACGCCACAAGGAGCCCAGCGGCCTCTACTTCTACCGGGGAAGCTACGCAGCGCCGGAAGCGACTGTCCGAGTCGTGGCCACCCAGAACCAGAGCCAGGGCCAGCGGTCGACCATGAGCGCCCTCGAGAACCTGCGCCGTCACTACAACCCGCGACTGTGGGCGCTGGTCGGCGTCGGAGGTGGAATCCACACTGAGCACGCCGGCATCGGAAACGTCATCGTCTCCACCGACGTCGTCTACTACGAGAACCGCAAGATCAATCCCAATGGCGATGTCCGGCGACGCGGAGAGCATCGACAGGCGCCGGCCCCCGTCGTCCATGCGGTGAACGCCTATTTCACCGACAACGGGACCCCAGCACGCATCCACGCTCAACTCGCTTCACACGCAACAGAACAGTTCGACGTCTTCCCGGGGCTGATCGGATCAGGCGAAGCGGTGATCGCGGACGGTGAGAGCGAGATCCGGAGCTACCTCTCGGACTACAACGAGAAGGTCTTGGCAGTCGACATGGAAGCCGGGGGGCTGAGCCAGTACTGGCAGGAGAACTCCGTCCACGGTGAACACAATCCGGGTTGGGTCGTCGTCCGTGGTGTATCGGACAACGCGGACCAGAAGAAGGGCCACGGCTACCACGAACTCGCGGCACGCAACGCCGCGTACGTCCTGCGACAACTGCTGCCGTACCTCTGCTGACCGGGAAGCGCCAAGGACCTCGTGATCATTCAGACACAGGGAGAAAGCGCTCATGACTGCATTTCTGTTCGGGGTTCTCAGCTCTCTGGCCGCCAGCGGAATCGCGCTCGTCCTCGGTCTGTTACGGGGCTCGCGACCGCTCTGGTGGCTGGTCTCCGCCTGCTCCTGGTGCACGGGCACAGGCCTCGGCCGCGTGTACCGCAATCAGTCTTCCGCCGAAGGGGACGTCGCACGGGATCTGGGCCGAGCTCGCTGGGTCAAGGTCCTGGCGGGACGCGGAAACGTGCTCACCCGTGAGGTCTTCTGCCCCGTGTGGTCCGGTGAACGCCCACTGGAGTCGTTGCAGATCCTCCTGCCGGACCCCACCGCACGGAATGACTCATGGCTGGACCGACGGTCCCACGACGTCTGCCGGTTCGACCCTGGCTTCACACCGAGTCTGCTCAGGAGCCAAGTGCAGTCGAACCTCGACTATCTCGCCCGAATATCACGCTCACAACGCCACTTCGAACTCCACAGCTTCAACCTGCCCAACACCTGCCGGGTGATCGCAACCGACCGCGCGGCTTACATCACCTTCTACAGCAGCTCCGCTCACGGGAGAAACTCCCCATGCCTGTATGCACGGTCCCCCGGGCTTCTCTACAGCATCGCGCTGCAGCAGTTCGATTCCGCCTGGGCGGACAGCTCCCCGGTGCGTTCGGCGTCGTAGCAGTACACCTTTGATATTCGGGCCCCGGAGTAACGCCCCACGACCCGCCCGCCAACACCCTTGACCTCAAGTCCGGTTGAAGTACGAGCATGAGCGCGTGCCCACAACAACCGCGGACATCAAGGCCATTGAAGAGATCGTGGCGACCGTCGAACGCACCCAGCGCGCCAAGGACGCCGAGGGGTTCCTCGCGCTCTTCCGCCCCGACGCCGTCTGGACCACCGCCCACGGCAAGGTCCTCATCGGCTTCGACGCCATCGCCGAGTTCACCCGCGCCGTCCTGCCCGGGGCGGACTGGGACGGCGACGTCACCTACGAGGCGGCGCACACGCAGTTCCTTCGCCCGGATGTGGCGGCGGTGAAGATCCGCCAGGTCTACCGCTCCCCGGAGGGCGAATCGCAGGGCTCCCCGCTCTACATCCTCACCAAGGACGACGACGGCACCTGGCTGCTCCACGTCGGCCAGAACACGGAGGTGCGCGTCGATACGGCGTGATCCGGGCACGGCACCCACGTACGGATCCTGCACGTAGAGCTTGCGTGAGGGGGCCTGGGTGAGTGATCC
This sequence comes from Streptomyces nanshensis, assembly GCF_001751255.1. Classification (GTDB taxonomy): domain Bacteria; phylum Actinomycetota; class Actinomycetes; order Streptomycetales; family Streptomycetaceae; genus Streptomyces; species Streptomyces nanshensis_A. The sequence goes on from NZ_LJGW01000428.1 coordinate 7,174, forward strand.
GCCGGGATCGGTTCGGCTCCTCGCAGGCGCATACGTACGGCACGGGGAACCATGAAGCATGCGACCGGATGACTGGCATCTCACCGACGACGTCGACGACTTCCTCTCCCGTACCGGAGACTTCCTGCGCTCGCGCCCCGCCCTGCACACCATGCCGCTGACCGTGACCGAGAGGCTGCGCGCGGACGGCGCGGTCGCGTACGGCGGCGAAGTGCCCCTCTTGGGGTGGCTGGAGCAGTCAGGCGAGGTCCGCGCCACCTTCCATCTCGTCATGCCCCGCGGTCTGAGCCTCACGCCGCTCGCCCCGGGGCCCGCCGACGCGCTCGCCGCCCGCCTGGCCGGTCTTGGCCGTTCCCTGCCCGTCGTCGGCGGGCAGGACGACACCGCAGCCGCTTTCGCCAGGGCCTGGCAGCGGTACACGGGTGCGGCGCCGGCTCTTCGTGACCGCATCCGTCTGTACCGTCTCGGCACGCTCACGCCGCCGGAGTCGCTTCCCGACGGCCGGAGCCGGGCCGCGGGCGAGCGGGACCGTGAGCAATTCATGAGCTGGTGCCGTGAGTTCGCCACGGACGTCGGAGAGGCGGTCTCGATCGACGCCGCATCGTGGGCCGGCACACGCTTCGCGGACAAGCGCTTCACCTTCTGGGAGACCCCGGACGGCACTCCCGTCTCCATGGCGGGCGCGACCCCGATGGTCGGCGGCCAGGTCCGGGTGGACCCGGTCTACACCCCGGCCCGCCTCCGCGGCCGCGGGTACGCGGGCGCCGTGACGGTCGAGGTGAGCCGGGCCGCTCTGGCTCAAGGAGCAACGGACGTCGTGCTGTTCGCGGACGCGGCCAACCCCATAAGCAACGGCCTCTACCAGCGCATCGGATTCCGCCGGCTCGCCGACTTCGCCGTGTACGACTTCTCGGCTGCCGCACCGGCAGTGAGTTGAGCCTTCCTCCCGCCAACTTCCGCGCGGCCGTGCCCACTTGTGTGCGCCCGCCCTTCCCTCCCTACCTTTACGCACCGTGTCGCCGCCGTGGAGGAGTCCCCGCCCTGCTGCGCCGGCATGTCCCCGTACACGTCGATTCGGCCCGACGCCGCTCCGTCCGAAGCAACGTGCCCGAACCAGTCCCCAGCACAGAAAGGCACCCCCGAGTGACCCCCTTACGTACCGGGCTGTGTGAGCTTCTCGGGATCGCCGTTCCCGTCGTACAGGCTCCCGTCGGGCGCCCCTGCACCCCGGCCCTGGCCGCTGCCGTGAGCAACGCCGGCGGACTGGGGATGCTGGCGTGTACCTGGGACGGCGTCGGGGAGTTGGCCGCCCGTGTACGGGCCACGCAGGCGGCCACCGCGCAGCCCTTCGGGGTCAATCTTCTCCTCGAATGGGACCAGGAGGAGCGGATCGAGGAGTGTCTCGCCCTCGGGGTCGGCGTCATCTCGACGGGCTGGGGCGACCCCGCACCGCTGACCGCGCGGATCCACAGGGGCGGCGCCCTTCATCTGCACACGGTCGGCTCGGCCGCCGAAGCACGGCACGCCGCGGACGCCGGCGTGGACGTGGTCGTCGCGCAGGGCTGGGAGGCCGGAGGCCATGTGTGCGGCGGGATCGCGTCGTTGCCTCTGGTCCCGGCGGTGGTGGACGCCGTGGCGCCCGTGCCGGTCGTCGGCGCCGGAGGGGTCGCGGACGGGCGCGGACTGGCGGCGATGCTGGCGCTGGGGGCCCAGGCCGCCTGGATCGGCACGCGTTTCCTCCTGGCGGAGGAGGCCGCCACGGCACCGGCGTACCGGGCGGGCCTCGCGCGCGCAGAAGAGACGGACACCGTGCACGGGGTGATCTTCGACAAGGGGTGGCCGCGCGCCCGTCACCGCGCGCTGGTCAACAGCACCGTCGAGGTCTGGAGGGCCGCGGGCCGTCCGCCCGTGGGCGAACGGCCGGGAGAGGACGACGTGTTGGGACATGGCGCGGACGGCGCCCCGATCGAGCGCTACGCGGACGTCGCCCCCACGGCGGACGTCGAGGGCGACGCGGAGGCGATGGCCCTGTACGCGGGGCAGAGCGTCGGGCTGGTCGGCCGGAGGCAGCCGGCCGCCGCCATCGTGGCGGAGCTGGAAGCAGAAGCCGTGCGCAGCCTCGACTCCCTGCGAGGGATGGGTGGTTGAGGATCACCGATGGGTGACTGAGGCCGACTGCTAGGTGGTTGAGGCCGACGGCTAGATAGTTGAGGCCGCCGGGTCCGGCTCCTCTCCCCACAGATCCCGCGCCAGCGCAGCGAGATCGCTCAGCGCACGGGTCTGGCGGCGCGATTTGTGCGTGATCATGTAGACGCCCAGGTGCGGAGCGCGCGTCCAGGGGAGGATCTGCAACTCCCCGCGCGCGGCCTCGTCGTGCACGGTGCTGGCGGGCAGCAGCGCCACCCCGAGTCCCGCGGCGGCGCACTTCTTGATCGCCTCCACGCTGACGAACTCCATGAGAACCGGGTCGACTTCGGCCTCTTTGAGTTCGGCGTCGATCATCTCCCGCTGGGCGCAGCCCTTCTCGATGACGAGCAGCGTCTCCCCGGCGAGCTGACCGCTGTGCACCCGCTTGCGCTCCGCGAGCGGGTGTCCGGGCCGTGCCACGAGCAGCAGCGGCTCCTCCGCCATCAGCTCCGCGGTGGTCATCGGCGCGGCGACGTTCCTCTCCAGCAGGAAGCCGACGTCGACGCCGCCGTCCTTGAGCGCGGCCAGCAGCGCGGTGCGGCCCGCGGGCCGGAAGACCACGCGCAACAGCGGGTAGCGGTCCTGCAACGCGCGGAGAACGGCCGGAAGCCGGTAGGCGCACAGGCTCTCCGGTGCGGCGATGTGCAGCGTCCCGCGGACCTCGCGCTGGTCTCCTCCCGCTTGCAGTACGGCTTCGCGTACCTCGTCGGCGTAGTTGACCATCCGCCGGGCGTGACCGCGCAGTTCCTCTCCCGCGGCGGTGAGGACGATCCGTCTGCCCAACCGCTCGAACAGCTCGGCGCCCAGGTCGGATTCGAGCGTCTTGATGTGGCTCGTCACGCTGGACTGGACGTATCCGAGCTCATCCGCGGCCCGGGTGAAGCTCATCGAACGGGCCACTTCGAGGAAGGTCACCAGATGCTTCATCTCCACGTTCCCATCGGTCCCCTCGATGGAGTCCATCGCAAACATTCGTTGGACGCGATGGCTCTGCGGCTCTTACAACAAAGACATGACCTTCACTGCCCGAGACGCCTCCCGGGGCGTCGGCACCTCGTCCGCGGGCGGACTCGCCGACCGCAACTTCCTGCTGCTCCTCGTGGCGACGGCCTGCGCCTTCTCCAACTACGCGCCCATGCTCTCGGTCGTGCCCCTGTGGTCGGACGACGGCGGGGCCGGGACCGCCGGGGCGGGAGCGGCGACGGGCGTGACGATGGGGACGACGGTTGCCGTCCAGTTGTGCATGCCGTGGCTGCTCAGGAAGCTCAGCCTGCTGGCGATCTTCGCGGTGGGCGCCGTACTGCTCGGAGTGCCGACCTTCGGCTATCTGCTCTCCTCCCAACTCACGCCGGTTCTCACGGTGTCGGCCGTGCGCGGCGTCGGATTCGGCATGGTCGCCGTCGCCGGCAGCGCGCTCGTCGCCGAGCTGGTGACGGAGGACAAGCGCGGACGGGCCGTCGGCTGGTACGGCATCGCGGTCGGTCTCCCCCAGGTCGTCTGTCTGCCGCTGGCGGTGTGGGGCGTCGAAAGCTGGGGCTACACCGCGGTGTTCACCGTCTCGGCGGTGCTGAGCGTCGCCGCGGCTCCGCTGATCTGGGCGGTGTCCGCCGATACGAGGCAGCGCGGCGGCCGGCCCTCCTCGGCCGACGGACGCCGCTCGGGCGTCGTCGAGCAGTGGCGCCCCCTGCTGAACCCGTGGACGGTGCTGATCACCGCGGCCTGCGCCCTGGGCGGTGTGACGTCCCTGCTGCCGCTCGCCCTGGACGACGTCGACGTGGCCGCCACCGCCCTGTTCGTGCTCTCGGCCACGGTGATCGCCGGGCGTTGGGGGGCGGGCTGGCTGAGCGACCGTCTGGGTCCCGGGCGTCTGCTGGTCGCCAGCGTCCTCGCGTGCGCCGCGGGCATGGCCGGTTTCGCCGCCGCCGTGGCGGGTGCGCCGCCCTGGCCGGTGTCCATGGCCGCCGCCGCGGTGTACGGGCTGGGCTTCGGCGTGCTGCAGAACGACACCCTCGTCGTCATGTTCGCCCGTGCCGGACCTCGGGGCAGCGGCCTGGCCAGCACCGCCTGGAACATGGCGTACGACGCCGGCACCGGTGTCGGCGCGGCCGGCGTGGGGGTCATCTCGGGCGCCTTCACGATGGGCGGCGCCTTCGCCGCGGCAGCCGCCGTCATCGTCGCCGCGGCTCCCCTGGCCTGGCTCAGCGGACGGACGGCGGGCTCCGCGCGGGGCGTACGCCACAAGTCCCCGCCTCCGGACGACCCGACCGACGACATCCGCAGTCACACAGGCTGAAAGGAGCCATCGACGATGAAGAGCAAGCAGGAATTCCGGCAAGGAGACGTCCCCATGGCCGGACGCAACGGCAGCCGGTTCGTGGATCTCAGCCACGACATCGTGCCGGGCTCAACGGCTTATCCGGGTCTTCCCCAGCCGTCGCTCACCGACTACATCTCGCGCGAGCAGTCCCGTGAAATGTACGCGGAGGGAACGGAGTTCCACACGGCGCAGTTGTGTCTCGTGGGGCAGACGGGAACGTATCTCGACGTTCCCTTCCACCGGTACGCGGACGGATACGACCTGACGCGGCTTGATCTGAACCGGGTCGCCAATGTGCCGGCCGTCGTGATCGATACCGACGCCGACGAGATCCCGCCGTCCGTCTTCGCAGGTCAGACTTTAACGGGACGGGCCGTGCTGCTGCGTACCGGCTGGTCCCGGTTCTGGGGCATGGACGCCTACCAGAACGGCGGTCACCCGCATCTCTCGGAGGAGTCCGCACGCGTATTGGCGGACGCGGGTCCCGCCGTCGTGGGCATCGATTCTCTCAATATCGACGGCACGCACACGGGCGAGAGGCCGGCGCACACCCAGCTCCTCGGGGCCGGTATTCCGATTGTCGAGCACCTGACGAATCTTGGCCAACTCCCGGGCACGGGCGCTCGGTTCACGGCTGCCCCTGTTAAGGTTGTCGGCTGTGGCACGTTCCCGGTACGTGCCTTCGCAACGTGGAGTCGGTGGGTTTAACCTGCTCCTAGGTACCACATGTAACAGTCTTTTCTGTTCCGTCTTACCTTCGTGGGGGAGACACGTGGCCACCCTGCAGCAGTTCAGGACATTGCACACCGTGGAGACCTGCGGCGGTATACACGCCGCGGCGAAGGCTCTGCATCTCTCGCCCTCGGCGGTGTCGCAACAAGTCAAGGCGCTTGCGGCGGAATGTGGTTTCCCCCTGCTCGAACCGGACGGCCGTGGAATAAGGCTGACGGAGAGCGGCGAATCCGTCGCCCAAGCCGTGTCCCAGATAGCGCAGTTATGGGAGAAGGCGATACTGCGCGCACGTCCCGAGGTGCGGGCGAAAAGGCTGCAACAGCCCGTCGTCAGCCTGGGCTCGTTCCCCTCCGCCATGGCCAACTGCGTACTTCCCGCTTTCCGTTCGTGCGCCGAGTACTCGGTCAAGGTCAGGCTCTTCGAGACGAGTCCGCACGAGGGATGTGAACTCGTACGCAACGAAATCCTGGACGCGGCGGTCTCCCTGAAGGACGCGGTGCAGACGAACGAGGACGGACTGCACTGGTTACCCCTCCAGCACGATCCCTTCGTGCTGGTAGGGCCTTCGGGACTGCTCTCCTCCACGGCGCGCAGCCGGGGCGCGTCCGCTCTCTCCAGCCTGCCGTGGATCCTTCCCTGCGCGGGGTCGGACTGCGACCGGCTCATCTCGGGCCATATGGCGCGGCACGGAGTGCGGGCGCGGCCCGCCGGCAGGACCGACGACTGGTCCCTCGCCCAGGAGATGGCCGCGGCCCTGAACGCGGTGGCCTACATCCCGTCCTCCGTGCTGCGCAACGAATGCGGTCTGGCGAGGGTCGTCGACCTGGCCGGCATTCCCAATCCCTTCCGCACGGTCGTGCTCGTCACCCGCCGCCCCGAGGAACATAAGCAGTGGTTCTCGGACATGAGCCGGCGCTTCAAGCAGGCGTACGCGCGCACCGCCGGTGAGGCGTACAGCAGTTGAGCCCCGCCCGGCCGGTCAGCGGCCGGTACGGCGCACCAGGCCCTCGTACTCCTCCTTCTTCTTCCACTCCGGGTCCGGCGGCACATGCCCCGGCTGCGGCACATAGGCGGAGATCTCGCCCCGGCCCACGTCGTGCAGATAGCGCGGGCAGTTCTCGAAGACGTCCCGCACCGTGACGCGCACCACCGCGTCCGCCTCGTGGAACAGCTCCATCAGGCGGGAGTCCGTCGAGACCTGCGCCTCTCCGTTGATCCGGATCTTTATGGGCCGGCCGTAGTCGATGAAGAGCATGCCGATGCGGGGGTTCTCCAGAATGTTCCCGAGGCTGCGGAACATGCCGTTGCCGTCGTAGCTGGGGAAGAGCAGATGTGTCTCATCGGGGACCTTGACGAAACCGGGACGGCCCCCTTTGTAGGAGCAGTCCGGTGCTCCCTCGGCGTCGGCGGTGGCCAGATAGAAGCAGTCGGCCGCCTCGACCACATGTATCTCGTCGGGGCCGAGCCGGCTCTGCACGTACTTGCCGGCGATGTGATCGGCGAGGGCCCGTGTCTCCAACATCTCCTGAACTTTGCGTGAGCCGGGGTTGTAGAACTCCTGAGAGCGGTTCACAGCGATCTCTCCTCTCCGGATGGGCCGGACGCGGCTTTCGCAAGATCGCAGGGCGCACCGGGCGGCACAAGGACCGTTCAGACATCGTGAACGGATAAGCGGCAGACGGCAGATGAGCCGCAGGACCCGAATCACCGGACCTTTGCGGCCGCCTCCGTACTCCACGGGTCAGATCGGCACGAGACGGACGCGCAGAACGCGGCGGCGCCGGACACCGAACCGTTTCGATAAACCTGACGGATCTGTTTCCTTCGCACCTTGTGGCGATACTTTCGAAGGCGTCGAAGAAATCACCTCTTCCATTCTCACGGCAACCAGAAACGGGATGATGACCTTGAATGCCCGTGCTCAGGAACTAGGCGAGAGAATGTTCACCCGCGGACATGTGACGTCCCTGGTGGGCCAGGAAGTGCATGCGGAGGAATGGAAGGTTTTCTCCGAGAGCTGGCACCGGCTTCCCGTCGACGCCTTCATGGCCGACGGTGAGAAATACCGGCTCCGCCGGCACACCGTTTTCAACGTGAACTCGGACTCGGGCATCGAGCAGCTTCCCCCGCGCCCCTACGTACAGACCCTGGACATCAACCATCTCAACGGCGACGTGCGCCGCAGCTACGACGGGATCGAGCGGCCGGTGACCGGAAGCCGGTTCTTCCGGTCGCTTCTCCTCGGCCTGTCCGCCCTGCTCGACGAGCTCCAGGACGGCCCCTGCACCTGGCACCACCAGTGCTTCCAGAACCGCATCACCACCAGCGGCTCGGAGGTCGGCAACCCGACCCCCGAGGGGGTGCACCGGGACGGCGTCGACTATGTCCTGACCATGATCGTCGACCGGCACAACATCACCGGCGGATGCAGCGGCATCTACGAGGCGTCCACACGCAAACCCCTGCACTCGGAAACGCTCACCGAACCCGGGAGCTTTCTGCTGGCCGACGACGAACGCACCCGGCACGACGCGACGTCGGTCTTCCCGCTCGACCCTGCACTCCCGGCTCACCGCGACGTCTTCATCGACGTCATCACACGCGGCACCCAGCCTCGCTGACCTGATCGGTCACCGAAGTCACCGCACCCACTCACCCACGTAAGGACGGAGCACCGATGACCGCGACCGCCTCTGAGCACACGCAGGCGAACGCCTTCACCGCACAGTTGCACAGCGCCTTCCCCGAGCACGGCACCCCCGATCCGCGGGCACGGGAGACCCTGCTCGCCCGGCTGCACGCGCACTACGTCTCGTACATGGCGGGGCCCGAGTCCTTCGCCTCCATCCCCCGGCTCAACAGCGACCCGGAGCTGACGGCGGTCGAGGACGCCTGGCTGCGCTGGGAGGACGCACAGGTCGACATGAGCCGACTCCCCGCCACCGGCAAGGAGTTCAAGGACTGGTTCCTGACCGTCGCCGACCAGCACACGCAGCCGGAGTTCTGCGAATACCTCGCGCACAAGGCGTCGCTGGAAGAGATGGCCCTGTTCTTCATGGGCGAGGAGCTGGTGGACAGCAAGTTCGACGACCTGATGGCGATGGTGCAGATCGGCACCGAGGGCCACACGAAGCTGACCATCGCGGAGAACTACTGGGACGAGATGGGCGAGGGCGAACTCGACGCCGTCCACACCCGCATGTTCGAGCACTCGGCCGTCTATATGCGGGCCCGTCTCGCCGACGCCGGCGTGGACCGCAGCCGACTGCACTGCCCCGAGGCGTTCGAGAACGCGTGCCTCCTGCTCATGTACGGCATCCACCGGCACCTCAACCCGAGGGCGCTGGGGGCGATGGGCGTGCTCGAACAGAGCGCCTCGCCGCGCTTCCAGGCCATGGTCGACGGCTGCGACCGGCTCGGCGTCCCCGCCGACGTCATCGACTACCAGCGCGTCCACGTCCATGTCGACGCGGACCACGGCGCGGAGTGGTTCGACGGCGTCTTCGTCCCGCTGGTGGACCGCTCGCCGGAGCTGCTGCGGGAGATCTCGCTCGGCGTCGCCACGCGCGTACGGGTCGCCAACGCCTACTACCAGCGCATCTGGCATGTCATGCGCGATCTGACGAGCTGAGAGGAGAGGCATGACCACGTCCGTCCCCAACGCCGAACCGCAGTTACTCTTCCGGAAGGAACGCGTCGGCCCGTTCGACCAGTCGGTGTTCGTCTTCAAGGTCGCCCTCGCCCTGGGGCTTGTGGCGGCCGGTGTCTCGCTGGCGCTCAGCGACCGCTGGTTCGTCGCGCTGCCGGGCTGCCTTCTGCTGGCCGCCGTCTACACGCACATGGTGGAGCTGCAGCATCAGTGCCTGCACCACTCGGCGTTCCGCCGGTCCAAGCTCCATCGCAGGGTCGGAGTGCCCCTGGGCGTACCGCTGTTGGTGGCCTACAGCCACTACCGCGTCCGGCATCTTCAGCACCACCGCTATCTGGGCACGCCCAACGACTCGGAGTTCTTCGGCTTCGATCCGCGCAAGCCGCTCACCTGGGGCGTACTGCTGCGGGGGCTGCTGGACTATCTGCGTCTGGCCACCGTCGTCCGGGACATCGGCCGCGCCTACACCGGCCGGTGGACCTATGACGCCGGGCAGATAGCCGAGCGGCGGCGCCGTGAAATCGCCGCGGAGTACCGGATGTTCGGCGTCGTGCTCGCGGCGGTCGCCGCGCTGGCCGTCGCCGGCTTCGGTGAGGAGATCCTGCGGCTGTGGCTGGTGCCCCTGGTCTTCGCGGTGCCCATGCACTTCCTGGTGGAGCTGCCCGAGCATCTGCTGTGCGAGACGGAGACCACGGACGTCCTGCGCAACACCCGGTCCATACAGGGGAGTTGGTTCAGCACCTGGTTCACCAACGGCAACAACCTCCATGTGGAGCACCATGCGGCGATGGTCGTGCCCATCAACCGGCTGCGGGAGCGCCACCCGGACGTCCAGCGGCACGCGGTCCATGTCGAGCGCAGCTACCTGGACTTCTTCGCCACCGTGGCGAGTACGGCCCACCGGAACGCGAAGAAGAGCCTGTCCTAGGCGGAAGGTGAGACCCGTCATGCCAGAAGCGATACGGAGTCGAGCACGAGACGCCGGGACTAGGGCCGGGGCCGGGGCAACGGCGGCCGGGACCGGGCCAACGGCCGCTACCGGGGCCGGAGTTGGTGCCGGAGCCGATGCCGATGCCGATGCCGGCACCGGAACGGGCGGCAGGGGCCCGGCGGCCTCCCACCGGGCGGCGCTGATGCGAGCCGTCCCCGACGCCCTGCGGATCTCCTGCACCGGCGACGTCGTACGCATCGACCTCCCCGACGGCGACGTACGGCTGCGTCTGCACAGCGCGCCGGGGGGCACCCGGATCGGGCTGCAGGTCGCCTACCGCGAGAACAGACCCTCCGGCCGTACGTGGTGGTCCAGTTGGGAGAGGTCGGTGGCCGCGCCTCCCGCATCCCCCTCCGTGGGAGCCGTGCTCACCGCCGAAGTCGCCGCGAGCCGCCGCGAGTTCGCCCGTGAACTGGACAGCGTCCGCATCTGTGAAGCCGCCCTGGAGTCCCCTGTCGATCCGGCGGCGTCCACGGCCGCGCCCCGAGCGAACGAGTAGACCACGCCACGGGAGCAGGTTCTCGAATGGAACTGACCGAAGCACTCCTCACACGACGCAGCAGGCAGTACCTCCTTGAGCCGGCGCCGTCCGGCGAAGAGCTGATCGACCTCATCCGGCAGGCGTCCTCGGCACCGGACCACGGGCTGCTCAGGCCGTGGCGGTGGGTGCTGCTGCGCGGTGCGCAGCGGGACGCCCTCGGGGCGGCCCTCGCGTCGACCGTTCCCGAGGACGTACGGGACCGGGCCGCCGCGAAGCCGCTGCGCGCACCGCTGCTGGCGTCGATCATCTTCGCGCCGCGCACGGCGACGAAGGTCCCCGAGTGGGAGCAACTCGCGGCGGTGTCCGCGCTCGTGACCTGTCTGGAGCTGCTGCTGCACGACCGGGGCTGGGGAAGCATCTGGAGGACGGGCGAGACGGTCGCCTCGCCCGCCGTCCGGGAGTTCCTGCAACTCCGGGAGAACGAGCGGCTGTTGGGCTGGCTGTACATCGGTACGCCCGATCCGCGGAACTCGCCCGTGCCCAGGAAGCACTGCTCGATCACCGACAGGGTCTCCAGCGTGTGAGCGCCCGGCGGTGAGACCGACGGTGGCCCGCGGACGATGCCGGACGGCGCGTCCGCGGGCCACCGTCGTCATGCGCCACCGCCGTCATGCGCCACCGCCGTCATGCGCCACCGCCGAAGGCCACGGCGGCCGACCCTCGGCGCCGCGCCTCCCGACGTCCGGGGCACGACCCGGGTCGCCACCCGGGTCACCGTCCGGGACGGTCCAACTGCCGGGTCGTGACGAAGCCGCCGTCGTGGTGCACGAGGGCGGAGCCCGGTGCGTCGCCGCCGGGCGCGGCCCCGTCGTCCACCTCCCCCACGACCAGCAGGTGGTCGCCGATCTGCCGCAGCAGCGTCGGCCGCGCGGTGAGCCAGGCCGGTACGCCGTCCAGCAGCGGCAGCCCGTCCTCGGCAGCCGTCCAGGGGACGCCGTCGAATCTGTCGATGCCGCTGCGGGCGAACTGCCGGGCCAGCGCGGTGTTTTCGGCGCCCAGCACATGGACGGCGAAGCGGTCCGCGCGTCGTACGGCCTCGGCGGTGGAGGCCGTGGTCCCGAGGCAGAAGGAGACCAGCGCGGGGTCGAGCGAGACGGAGGTGAACGACGTCGCCGTGAAGCCCGCGGGCCCCGGAACCGTGATCACGGTGACCCCGGCCGCGTGCTGCCGCAGTGTGCGGCGCAGGATCCTGTCGGGGGTGGGCGGTGCGTTCCCGGCGTGGGCCCCGGCCCGGTGCTCGGCGTCGGCTGCGAGAGTCATGCCGCGTCCTTTCGCTGTGGGCGGTGGAGTGGGCGGTGCTGTGGGCGGTGGCGTGCACGGTGCTGTGGGCGGTGGAGTTCGCGGTGGAGTGCCGCCGGAGTGCCGTACGCGCGTCCGTGCCGCCGTCCGCAGCGGTGGAGGCCCGCTCATCGGCCGGGCTCGGACTCGACGGTCAGCAGCGGGCTCATCGAACGGTCGGTGCGCAGCCGTTCCAGCCACTGCACCACCGCCGCGGCGATCGTGCGGTGTGCCGCGTCGTTGAGGACGTCGTGCAGGCCGTCGTGCAGAACCGCCAAGGTGGCCCTGGGCAGTTGGGCCGCCAGTTCGCGTATCTCCTCCGGCGGCGTCACCGGGTCGGCCTCACCGTGCAGCAGCAGAGCCGGCAGCGCGGGCCGTGCCGCGTCGAGCAGATGCGCGGGCACGTTTGTCGTCAACTGCCCCCGTACGAAGGCCGCGTCGTCGGTCAGGCGCCGGCGATGGGTGGGACAGGCGGTACGCGCGGCGAGTTCCCACTCCCAGCCGTCCTGCGGCTCGGGGCCGCCCTCGGCGTCCTGGGGTGGTCCGGGCGCCGCCGCCGTCGGCGCGGTCCCGGCCAGGATGACGCCCTCGACGGGGAGCCCGGGGTCGGCGGTCGCCACGGTCTGGAGCGCCTGGAGGGCTCCGGTGTCGCTGCCGACGAGGACGACGGGAACGGCGGGTTCGGGCCCCGCGAGCGCGGTCGCCAGGGCGAGCGCCGACGTCGCGTCGAGTCCGGGTGTGCTGCCCAGGGCGTGTACGACGTAGCCGTCGGCGGCCAGACGCAGCCCGAACCGCTCGTAGACACGGCCGTGTTCGCCTCTGCCGGGGAAGACCAGCAGCGTGCCGCGGGGCGCGATGCCGGACGGCGGCTCCCAGGTGTGCGTGGTGCCGCCGGCGGCGCCGGTGAGGCCGGCGGTCGTCGTCATCACAGGCTCCCGCCGGCGAGGGCGGCTGCCGGGCGCCGGGTGGCCGCGCGGTGGGCGAGTTCCTGACGGACGAGCGGAATGAGGTGACGTCCGTAGTCGATGGCGTCGTCCAGCGGGTCGTAGCCGCGGATGAGAAGCGTGGTGACGCCGATGTCGACGTAGTCCAGAAGGGCCGCGGCGACGGTCTCGGGCGTGCCGACGAGCGCGGTGGTGTTGCCTCCCGCCCCGCTGGCGGTGGCCGTCGGCGTCCACAGGGCGCGGTCGTGCAGGTCGCCCTTGGCGGCGGCGGCCAGCAGCCGCTGCGAACCGGCGTTCTGCGGGGCCTCGCCCGCGGTGTGGTGCCGTGCCTGGTCGAAGAAGGGCCGTCCCGCACCGCTGTTGATGGTCTCCAGGATGCGGTGGGCGCGTTCCCAGGCCAGTTCCTCGGTGGGGCCGAGGATCGGCCGGAACGAGACGCTGATGGAGGGTGGTTGAGCGCGTCCGGCGGCCTCGGCCGCGGCGCGCACCGCGGCGATCTGCCCGGCGGTCTCGGCGAGCGGCTCGCCCCACAGCGCGAAGGTGTCGGCGTGCCGTCCGCCCACGCGGTAGGCGGCGTCGGAGGAGCCGCCGAAGTAGAGCGGGATGCCGGTCTCCCGTACGGGAAGCACCTCGGAGCCGTAGTCCTCGAAGTGGTAGTGGGTGCCCTCGTAGCTGAAGGGCTCGGCCGAACTCCAGGCGCGGCGCAGGACGGTGAGGTATTCGTCGGTGCGCGCGTAGCGCTCGTCCTTCGTCAGATAGTCGCCGTCGCGGCGCTGCTCGGTGTCGTTGCCGCCGGTGATGGTGTGGACGGCGACGCGTCCGCCGGTGAACTGGTCCAGCGTGGCGAAGCTGCGCGCCGCGAGCGTGGGGGCGACGAATCCGGGCCGGTGCGCGACGAGCAGGCCCAACCGCTCGGTACGGGCGGCGACATGGGCGGCGACCTGGGTGCCGTCGGGCCTGCTGGAGCTGTAGCCGATGAGGACGCGGTCGAAGCCCGCGTCCTCGTGGGCACGGGCGAAGCGCGTGGTGTAGTCGGGGTCGATCGGCGGCCCGGCGGCGGGCCGGGTCTCGGATGCGTCCCGGGTGGCGATCATGCCGATGAACTCGACGGACGAGGGCGACGCGGGTGCGGAGGGCGAGGTCGAGGGCGAGGGCGCGGAGGCGCTCATGATCGGCTGCCTTTCGGTGCGGTGGCCGGCTCGTGCCTGCTGAGGACGGCGCGGCCGGTGTCGGTGAGGATGGAGTCGTCCTGCGGGGTGTGTACGCGGCTGCAGAGCACGTCGCGGTAGTGCCGCTGGAGTGGATTCGCCTTGGTCAGGCCGTGGTTGCCGACGAGCCGGACGGCCTCCTCGACGGCGGAGACGGCGGCGCGGGTGCCCAGCAGCTTGGCAGCGCCGGCCCGCGCGGCGGCCTCCGGATCGCCCGCGTCGACGCGTGCGGCGAGTGCGTCGACCAGGGTGTCGGCGCCGAAGAGCGCGGTTTCGATCTCTCCGACGGCCGTCTCGAACCGGGGCACCGAGGCCAGCGGCCTGCCCAGCGACGCGGGGACGCGTTCATGGAGGAAGCCGGCGAGCCAGTCGCGGGCCGCACCGGCGACGCCGAGATAGAGGGCGGTGAGTCCGAGCGCGTTCCAGGCGCCGGTCACCGGATCGGGCCGCGCGCCGGGGATCTCGCCGGGTTCGGCGAGGCCCAGCACGTCCTGCGACGGCACGTGCACCGCGTCGAGGATCACGTCGTCGCTGCGGCTGGCGCGCAGCCCCACGTGGTCCCAGGTCTCCTCCACCCGCACACCGGGGCTGTCGCCGCGTACGAGGAAGGTGCCCACGCGTACCGGATCCTCGTCCGTACGGGCGAAGACCAGCATCCTGCTGAGGCCGACGGCTCCCGTCGAGTAGATCTTGCGTCCGCTCAGCGCCCAACTGCCGCCGCTGCGCCGGGCGATGGTGGCCGGAAGCCCTCCGCGTACGGGGCTGCCGAGTTCGGGTTCCACGCGCAGCGCGTTGAGCAGCGTGGGGCGCACGGCCGCCTCGTCGAGGAGGTCCCCGTACGCGGCGGCGGGCCAGCCCGGCGTACGGGTCTCCGCGGCGTGGGTGAAGAGCGTCATGGCGGTGACGAGGGCGACGGACGGGTCGCCCGCCCCGAGGGCGCGCAGGATCCGCACGGTGTCGGCGAGGCCCGCCTCGGGTCCGCCGTGGCGGGCGGCGACGGTGGCGGTGAGCAGTCCCGCGTCGTGGACGAGGGCGAAGCCCTCGTGCGGGAAGGACCCGTCGCGGTCGTGGCCGTCGGCGCGCCCGGCGAGCGCGCGGGTCACCTCGGGCAGGCGGCCTGGCTCCCACGGCGGGAGCAGCGCCCGTCCGGACGGGCCGGTGCGTTCGGTGGCGGTGGTCACGGATTCTCCAACCGGTCGGCGGGGCGGGGGCGTTGACGGTGCTCGTGCGGTCGCCGGTGCGGGTGCCGGTGCCGCGGTATGCGGGCTCCGTCGAGCAGCGGTGGCGGCTCCCGTACGGCCACGGGCGGCGGACGGCCCTGGTACCGCTCGGCCTGTACGAGCGCGTGCTGACCCGTGCATCCCTGGGTCAGACGGGAGGTGGGCACGTCCGCGGTGAGGGTGTTGGGGTTGCCGTGCACGCACAGCAGGGCGCCGGGCTCTCCCGCCGCCTCCCGTACGGGGTCGGGCACCGGGTCGAACCAGGCGCCGACGGGCAGCCGCAGCACCCCCGGTCGCACCGCGTCGGAGATCACGGCGCCGGCGAGCACGGCTCCCCGGTCGTTGAAGACGCGGACGACGTCCCCGGCGTGGATGCCGCGGGCCGCGGCGTCGTCCGGGTGGACCGTGAGGGGTTCGCGTCCGGCGACCTTGCCGCCGAGGCTGACCGGGCCTCCGTCGTGCTGGC
Source organism: Streptomyces nanshensis (assembly GCF_001751255.1). Classification (GTDB taxonomy): domain Bacteria; phylum Actinomycetota; class Actinomycetes; order Streptomycetales; family Streptomycetaceae; genus Streptomyces; species Streptomyces nanshensis_A. The sequence goes on from NZ_LJGW01000428.1 coordinate 22,707, forward strand.
TGTGCAGCCGGGACTCGGGCTGATTGGCGATCAGGACGAGGGGATGCCGGCCGGCTTCGCCCTGGCCGGCGTCCTCGCTCCGGTCGCCGGATCCGGCGTCGGCGGCGGGTTCGATCCAGGCGGGATGTCCGGGGCAGTCGTCCAGGCCGAGGGCCGCGACGGCGGCCGAGGTGATCTCGATGCGGCCGCTCGGGGTGCCCAGCGGGGCCTGCCGGGGATCGCGGCGGAAGTCCTCGAAGAGGGTGAACTCCCGTGGCCCGTCGGGGAGTCGGTACTCCCCCGCCGCCCAGAACTCCTCGAACTCCGGCACGTCAAGCACGCCACGAACGCCCGGTACGCCGTCGCGCGGCGCGCGCAGGCCGTCCCGCCACCGTCCGTACAGATGCTCAAGCCACTGCCGCACCGTGCGCCCTTCGGTGAACTGCCCGGCGAAGCCGAGGCGTTCGGCGAGACCGGCCAGGATGGCGTGGTCGTCGCGTGCCTCCCCGACGGGCGCGGCGAGACGGTGCATGGCGATGAGGTGGGTGTCACGGCGGCCCGCGCCGACGTCCTCGCGCTCCAGCGGCGTGGTGGCCGGGAGCACGATGTCGGCGTGCCGGGCCGTCGAGGTCCAGTAGGGCTCCTGGACGAGAACCGTCTCCGGACGCCCGAAGGCCCGCCGCAGCCGCCCGAGGTCCTGGTGGTGATGGAACGGGTTGCCGCCGGCCCAGTGGACGAGGCGGATGTCGGGGTACGTACGCCGCTCGCCGTCATAGTCGTACCCCTCGCCAGGCCCCAGCAGCATGTCGGCGATCCGTGCGCAGGGGATGAACTCCTCGACGGGGTTGGGGACTTGGGGCAGCCGGGGAAGGCCGAGCTGCGGGCCGTGGTCGCCGACGTCCGCCATGGAACCGTAGCCGTGGCCGAAGCCCGCCCCGGGCAGCCCGATCTGGCCGAGCATCGCGGCCAGGGCGAGAGCGGCCCACACGGGCTGCTCTCCGTAACGGGCCCGCTGAAGCGACCAGGTGACGGTGATCAGCGTGCGGGAGGCGGCCATCCTGCGGGCGAGGGACCGGATGTCGTGTGCGTCGATCCCGCACCGTTCGGCCGCCCAGACCGCGTCCTTGGGGACTCCGTCGGCGCTGCCGTCCAGATATCCGGCCCAGGTGCCGAAGCCGGTGGTGGCGCGCTCCAGGAAGGCGCGGTCGTAGAGGTCCTCGGCGAGCAGGGTGTGGGCCAGGCCGAGGAGCAGCGCCGTGTCGGTGGCGGGCCTGACAGGCAGCCAGTCGGCGTGCAGCCGCGCCGGCAGATCCGTACGCAGCGGGCTGACGAGCACCACGCGGGTACCGCTCTCCGCGAGGGTCTCCAGTCGTCCCCGTGTCCGGTGCCGGGTGACGCCGCCGGGGTTGACGTGCACGTTCTTGGCGGGCATCCCGCCGAACGCCACGATGAGCTCGGTGTGTCGGGCGATCGTCGGCCAACTGGAGGCGGAGCGCAGCACCGCCTGGGCTCCGTCCGCACCGACGAGGCGGGGCAGCAGCACGAGCGAGGCACCCAGGCTGTAGGAGTTGCGGGAGGCGGTGTAGCCGCCGAACTGCGCCAGGAATCGGTGCAGTTGGCTCTGCGCATGGTGGAAGCGTCCGGCCGACGCCCAGCCGTAGGAACCGCCGAAGACGGCCTGCGGGCCGAACTCCTCCCGTACGCGGGCGAGTTCGCCCGCCGCCAGCTCCAGCGCCTCGTCCCAGGACACCTCCACGAAGGGGTCGCTGCCGCGGCGCTCTGTCGGTCCCGGGCCGTGCTCCAGCCAGCCGCGGCGTACCGCCGGACGCCGCACCCGGGCCGGGTCGCGCAGCGCGTCCTCGGCGCCGCGCAGCAGCGGGGAGGGCGCGGGGTCCTCCGGGTGCGCCCGCATCGACACGGAGCCGTCGGCCCGTACGCGCACACGGGAAGCTCCCCAATGGGAGGTCGTCGGAACGTCCATCAGCCGAGCTCCGCACGCCAGTCGGCGGCCCGGTGGCAGGCGACGGTGGCGCGTTCCGTGCCGGTGGCGGTGCCGGTATCTGTGTCGGTGCCGGACGGGTCCGGCTCGTCCACGACGGTCGCGGCGGGCTCGTCGCGGCACTCGGGAGCGGCGAACCGGCAGCGCGGCGCGAAGACACATCCCTCGTCCTCCGGCCACGGCTCCCGGCTCGCCGGTACGCGCAACAGGGCGGGCAGCAGCCGCGGTTCACGCCGCACGCTGGGCGCCGAGGCGGTGAGCAGCGCCGTGTACGGATGGCGGGGCCGCTCCAGTACGTCGGCGGTGCGGCCCTGCTCGACCAGGCGGCCCCGGTAGAGCACCGCGACACGGTCGGCGATTCCGGCGAGCGAGCCGAGGTCGTGCGAGATGACGACGACGGCGAGGCCCAGCTCCCGCCGCAGCCGGTCCAGCAGCGACAGCACGAGGTTGCGGTTGGAGGCGTCGAGGGCGCTGACCGGTTCGTCGGTCAGCAGCAGCCGGGGCCGGGTCACCAACGCACGGGCCAGCGCGACGCGTTGACGCTGACCGCCGGAGATCAGGCCCGGGGTGCGGGCGCCCAGTTCGCCGGCGTCGAGACCCACGAGCGTGAGCGCCTCGGTGACGCGCTCCTCGCGTTCGTCCCGGGTGAGTGTGCCGGCGACGGCGAGCGGTTCGGCGACGGTCTGGCGCACCGTCGACTCCGGGTCCAGGGAGCGCAACGGGTCCTGGAACATGTACTGGAGCTGTCCTGAGCGGCGGAACGCGCGCAGTCCGCGTCCGGCCAGCCGGGTCAGATCGCGTCCGTCGAAGGCGATCCGCCCGGCGTCCGGCCGCTTCAGACCGACGACGGCGCGGGCCAGCGTGGTCTTGCCCGATCCGGTCTCGCCGATGATGCCGACGATCTCCCCCGGGCGCACGGCCAGATCGACGCCGGACAGCACACGGGTGCTGCCCTCGCGGCGGCGGGCGGTGGCACGGCGTCCGTACGAGACCGACAGGCCCTCCACCCTCAGCAGCGGTTCCTGTCGCTGCTGCCGCGTCGTGGCGTCCGTCGGCGACTCGCCGGTGCCGGGCGGGACTTCGGAGACGGTGGTCACACGCGGCTCCCTTCCGGTTCGGGCTCGGGAGTCCCGGCCGTCGTCGCACCGGTCCCGGCTGTCGCGTCCGCGCCGGAGACGTTCCCTGCGGAGGGGTTCTCCGCGGAGGGGTTTTCCGCGGAGGGGTTTTCCGCGGAGGGGTTTTCCGCGGAGGGGTTTTCCGCGGAGGGGTTTTCCGCGGAGGGGTTTTCCGCGGACGCGGCGGCCCCGGCGTCCTGCCTCCGTCCCGAGGGCTGCCCCGCGGGCCGTACGCAGCGCGCCCGTCGGCCCGGCTCCACCAGCCGCGTCGCGACCGGCCCGGCCAGGCACTCCGCGTCGGCGTACGGGCAGCGCTCGGCGAAGCGGCAGCCGGGCAGCTCCGCACCGGTCTCGGGCGCACCGCCCGGGATGGTCTCCAGTGCGCCCGTCCCGGCCTCCGCGGTCGAGGCCACCCGCAACAGGGCCTCGGTGTAGGGGTGCGCGGGGGCGGCGAGGACGTCGGCGGTGGGCCCCTCCTCGACGATCTCGCCCGCGTACATCACCAGGATCCGGTCGCAGCTCCGTGCGACGACCGCCAGGTCGTGGGTGACCAGCAGCAGCGCGAGTCCCTGTTCGGAGCGCAGCCGCTGGAGCAGTTCGAGGATCTCGGCCTGTACGACGACGTCCAGCGCGGTGGTGGCCTCGTCGGCGATGAGGAGTTCGGGTTCGCAGGCGATCGCTATGGCGATCAGCACCCGTTGCAGCATGCCGCCGGACAGCTCGTGCGGATACCGGTGGTAGATCGCGCCGGGCCCGTGCAGCCCGACGGCCGCGAAGAGGTCAACGGCTCGGCTGTGGGCGGCCGTTCGGGAGAGACCGCGTCCGACGCGGAGCTGCTCGGAGAGCTGACGGCCCACGGTGAGCGAGGGGTTGAGATACGAGGCCGGGTCCTGGAAGACGGCACCGAGGCGCCGGCCGCGTACGGACTCCCACTCCTTGGGTGTGAGCGCGGTGAGTTCGGCCGGTTCGTCGCCGTCGAGCACGATGCTGCCGTCCGCCACCGCGCAGCCGGGAGGCAGCACTCCGAGCACCGACCGGCAGGTGAGGCTCTTGCCGCTGCCCGACTCCCCCACCAGTCCGACGGCTTCGCCGGGGCCGATGGTCAGGCTCACCTCGCGTACGGCCTCGACGCGTTCGGGCCCGCCGACGGTGACATGCAGCCCGTCGACCGACAGCACGGGCGGTACGGGCCCATGAGCGGCTGACGCGGTGCGGGCCGGCGCGGCGGTCTCAGGCGGTCGGGACATCGGCGGGTACCTCCCCCGTACGGACTGCGTGCGGCTGAGAAGCAGAAGAACCAGGGGACTTGGGCGTACCGGCGGCCGCACGTGACACGGACGCGGCACCCGCCGCCCCCGCCGTACCGCTCCCGGCCCCGGTGCTGTCGCGGATCGCGTCCGCGAGGATGTTCAGCGCCCCGACCGTGATCATGATGGCGGCGCCCGGGATCAGCGGCGCCCAGGGCTGCTGCGCCAGATAGCCGAGGTCGGAGGCGAGCATGCCTCCCCAGGTGGGCGCGGGAGGCTGTACGCCGAGGCCGAGGAAGGTCAACGACGAGACGACGAGCAGGGCTTGGCCGATCGCCTGCGCGGTGGTGACCGCGACGGTCGGCAGCACCTTGCCCCAGACGTGGACGCGCAGGACCCACCGGCGCGAGGCGCCCATGAGTTCGGCGGCCTCCACGTACTGCGCCTGCTTCAGACCCAGCGCGGCGGCCCTGGTGACGCGGAAGTACAGCGGCGCGAACAGCAGGCCCAGGGCCAGCATCGCCTGGTGCATTCCGTTGCCGAGCGCGCCGACGACGGCGATCGCGAAGACGGTGAACGGCATGATCATCAAGGTGTCGGCGGCCCGCAGCGCTCCCCATTCGAGCGCCCGGCCGAACCATGCGGAGGCCACGCCCGGCAGGGCGCCGATCACCATCGCCGCACCGACGGACTCCAGCGCCCCGGCTACCGACAGCCCGGTGCCCGCGAGCAGGCGGCTGGCGACGTCGCGCCCCAAGTAGTCGGTTCCCAGCGGGTGTTGGAGGCTCGGCCCCTGGAGCATGTCGGACGGATGCTGGGCGAGCGGATCGTGCGGCGCCAATACGCCTCCGAGCGCGGCGCACAGCGCGACCACGGCGAGGGCCGCCAGCGCGAGGCGCGCGGAACGCAGTCGCCAACTGCGGCTGATCGTCTTCACGGCGAGCCCCCCTCCGCCGCACGGGGTCCGCGACCGCCCCGACTTCCGCGCCGGGCCGCGGGGTTGAGGGCCGCGAGCGCCGCGTTGACCGCGATGCTCGCCACGAGCACGACCCCGATGGTCACCAGCAACGTGCCCTGTACGACGGGCACATCGTGCTGTTCCGCGGAGTCCAGGGAGAGTTGGGCGATCCCGGGAAGGTTGAAGATCTTCTCGGTGACGACGGCGCCGCCCAGGATCACCGGCACGCTGACGCCGAGCACGGTCAGCGCCGGACCGGCGGCGTTGCGCAGCGCATGCCCGAACACCACGCGGCTCTGCGAGAATCCGCGCATCCGCGCCCCGGTCACATAGTTCTCGCGCAGGGCGCCCACCAGGGACGTACGCAACTGCCGGGCGATGGAGGCGGCCGCGTCCAGGCTCAGCGCGAAGGCCGGCAGGATCGCGAACCGCAGCCAGCTCCCCACGCCGTCCTCGATCGGCACATATCCGCCCGTGGGCAGCGCTTTGAGCTGCACCGCGAAGACGACGATCAGCACGATCCCGATGAGGAACGGCGGCAGGGTCGCCAGCACCGAGCACACGAGGGTGACCGCACGGTCGATCCGTCCGCCGTTGTTCAGGGCCGCCGCGACGCCCGAGCCCGCGCCCGTCAACACGGCCAGCAGCAGGGCGAGTCCGGCGATGGACAGATCGACCGGCAGGGCCTGGACGACGCTGTCGGCCACCGGCGCCCCGGTGAACCAGGACACCCCCAGGTCGCCGGTGAGCGCGTTGCCCAGCCAGCTCAGATACTGCACGTACAGGGGCCGGTCGAGGCCGAACTGCGCCTCGACGCGGGCGATGTCGGCGTCCGTGGCGTTGTCGCCGAGCACGGCGGCGGCCGGGTTCGCGTCGGACATCGCCCCCAGCGCGAACGTCAGCAGCGTGGCCAGCAGGAAGACCGTGCCGGTGACGGCGGCGAAGCGCCCGAAGCGGCCGGGGGCGGCGATCAGCCATCTCAGGCCCGTGGCACGCCAGTTGAGGGACGCCGGCCCGGCGCCCGGTCCGGCACCCGCCCCGGTGTCCTGTGCGTCCGCGCCCGTCAGAGCCGGCGCGGTCATGAGACGGTGACTCCCTCGAAGCGCTGGACGACGGAGAACTCGGGGATCTTCGAGACCGAGGGGTTGCGCGCCAGGATGCGCGGCATCGTGTAGAGGAAGACGTTCGGCATGCGCCGCACGGCGGCGGACGTGGCCTCGCGCAGGACGCGCGGGTAGTCGTCGGACTCCAGCGGTGTGCGCCGTACGACCTCCAGCGCCTTCTCCAGCTCCGGCGAGGTGGTACGTCCCGGGTTCATCAGCCCTTCCTTGCCGAAGAGCACCTGGAACGCCTGGGTGGCCGAGTCCCGCCCCGCGAACTTGTCCAGGTACAGCCCCTTCTTGCGCTGTACGTAGACGATCTGGGTGGCGCGGGCCTCCGGGATGGTCTCGATCTTCGCCTTGACGCCGACCTTCTTGAGCTGCGCCTGGATCAACTCCGAGGCGCCCTCGGCCTCTTGGGTGGTGAGGGTCAGCTCCAGCTCGTCGCCTTCGCCGTATCCGGCCTTGGCGAGCAGCTTCCTGGCCTTGGCCGGGTCGTAGGGGAAGAGCTTCTCCAACTCCGGGTCATGGCCGACGTATCCGCTGGGGAACGGCTGACGGACGACCTCTCCGTACCCGAACGCGGCCGTTTTCAGCAGCTCTTCGCGGTCGATCGCGTGCTTGAGGGCGAGCACGACGTCGGGGTCGGTGTAGGGCTCCTTCTTGTTGTGCACGTCCAGTACGGCGATCACCATCGAGGGGATGACCTGGACCTTCAGCCCGGCGGCACGGGCCGCCTTGACCTGGCTGCCCGGTATCTCCGCGACGTTGTACTGGCCGGACTTGAGCGAGGCGACGACCGTGGAGGCCTCCGGGCGCGGATAGAGCTCGAAGTTCTCCACCGTGGTGTGCTTCGCGTCCCAGTAGCCGGAATTGCGGCGCAGGACCGCCTTGGAGTTCTCCACGTACGAGGAGAGCGTGTACGGCCCGGAGCCGGCCGGCTCGGTGGCGAGACTGCCCGGATCCTTCTCGAACACCTTGGGGTCGACGACCATCCCCGTCTTTCCGGCGAGGAGGGTGGGGATCTGGAAGTCGGGCGCCGCCAGGTCGACGGTGACCGTGTGCGCGTCGGGAGCGGTGACCTTCTCGAAGCCGACGAGCTGCGAGGCGATGAGTGACTTCTGGTCGTCGCGGCCCCGCTCGATGCTCTTCTTCACCTCCTGTGCCGTCAGCGGTGAACCGTCGCTGAAGCGCAGCCCCTTGCGGAGGGTGAAGCTGACGGAGGTGCCTTCCTTGTTGTACTTCCAGGACTCGGCGAGCCCCGGCACGGCCTCGCCGCCGGGCCCCAGCTTGGTCAGTCCGGAGTAGACGAGGGAGAGGGAGTGCACGTCCCAGCCGGCCGAGGAGGTGACCGGGTCCCATGAAGTCGGCAGGTCCCAGCCCCATTTGAGGGTTCCGCCCGCTCCGCTTCCGGACTCGGTGGACTCACCTCCGCAGGCCGACAGGACGAGTGCGGCGCCCGCCCCGAGGGACAGGCCGAGGAAGGACCGCCGGTCCGGACCGCCCGGCGAGGGCAGCCGGCCGGCCGGTCGGGCCGGGGAGTTCGGGAAGTTCTGCATGGGCGGTGTCGCCTTTCGTCACCTTGTGCTGTGCGTCCGGATCCGGAGCACCTCGTGTCGCCGGCGCGATGCGACGAGGCGGGGCCGCAACGGAACGGGTTCGGACAGCAGTCGGCGGAGCGGTGGGCATGCGGGCGGGGAGCACGCATGGAGAAACCGGGCAGGCAGACGGCGCACGACGGCGACCGCCCGCGGGGTGAGTGCTGGGAGAAGGCCCGGGACCTGGAGAACGGCCGGACCCTGACGAGAGGGAGGAGCGGACGCACGCGACCCGTGGCGCCGGGCCACGCGAGAGCGCGGGACCCGTCAGTGCCGGAGTGGTGCGCGACGGCTCGGCGAACGGCTCAACTGGACGGCCGCGGCCCGTAGTTCATCCGTCCCGGTCCGCACGGTGCGAAGCCGTACGAGGGAGGGACGGGGCGCTGGGCGGGCACGTCTGCGGGAGCCGTGGAAGGTTCAGCGACAGAGCGCGCTGGAGGTACGCAGGTAATCCACGTAGCGGCAGACCACACCGGGGTGCGTCGATTGCATGCCGACATCTTCGCGAGGCGGCAGGACCCTGTCAATGGACACCTAGAGGTGTCTCATTGTCCGAGACCGCGCCGACCTGGGCATTCACGAACTGGGCGCAGGCGCCACGCCGTTGAGAAGGATCCGTATGGGGCGGACGTCAGGTCCTGAGCCGAGGGCGCGCACGTCACGCGCTGAGCGCCGTCACGGGATGGACGCGCGCCTCGTCGGGGTGGAGCCAGAGCGGACCGCCCGCGGTCTCCACGCGTACCGCCCCGGCGGGCGGCTCGGCACGGCCGGTGAGCGCCGTGAACTCCGGCAGGGTCAGACTGCGCCAGCGGCCGAGCGCCTCGTCGGCACCGACCGTCGAAGGACCGGGAAGCGGCGCCGCGGCGGCCGTACGCGCCGCGTCCAGATACTCCCCGAAGGAGCGCCACCCCGGCACGCAGACGCGCCCGCCCGCCCCCTCGAACAGCACCGTCGGCAGGGCGTACCGGTACCGGTCGTTGTGAAGCTTCGCCTTGCCACTGTGCGGACCGGGCGCGTCCAACTCCAGGATTTCGCGCGGGGGTTGCCGCGTCTCGCTCCAGTCCCGTTCGACCGAGTCGCGGGTACGCGGGGCGGCGGCCTCGCTCAGCAGCGCGTCCACATCGAGGCCGGGGACTCCCCGTACGACCTCCCGTACGCCGTCCGGCTCGTCGACGGGAGCGCCCAGGACGAACATCGCCTCGCGGAGCCTGCGCAGCACGCGCTCCGCGACGTCCGGCCCCTGAACCTCCGCCGCCCGTGCGGCCTGTGAGGCGGGCAGGCTCGTACGGGTCACCCGGCGCAGCGGCAGGGCGAACGGAGCGCCAGTGTGGGCGGCGACGTCCGCGACGAAGCCCTCGTACCAGCGTGTCTCCGCGTCGGCGTCCGGCGGCGGATCGTCGTCCTCCTCGAAGAGGATGCCGAACACGCGGCGCCAGGCGGCCCGTTGACCCAGGGTGTGGCGCAGCAGCCGGAGCGCGGGCTCCGAGCCCCAGGCCCACGGGCACGCCGGATCGGTGAACTCCGTGACTTGTACGGCCTGTTCGGCCTCTCCGGACCGGCCGGCCCGTCCGGCGCGTACGGCGGTCGGCGCCGCATCGCCCGTCATACGGTCACCGCCGCCGCGGCGTCGGGTCCCGTGCCCCCACCCGGCTCGTACGTCCCGGCGGGCTCCGCCTCCACCAGGTCCGCCAGGGTCACCGTCCCGAGAATCCCGTCCGCGGCGGCCTCGACCGCACGCCAGGTGTCCGGCAGCCGCCGCGCCGTGCCGGGGTAGGTCACATCGTCCAGGCGCTCACCGCGCAGGGTGAAGAACTCGCCGTCGACCGCCCGCATCACCTCGGCGACCGTGATCGTGCCGGCGTCGCGCCCCAGCCAGTAACCGCCCTCGCAGCCCCGCTGGCTGCGGACGAGACCGGCACTCCGCAGGTCGCGGAAGACCGACTTGAGGAACCTGAACGGGATTCCCTGCGTCGTGGCTATCCCCTCACAGGTCTGCGGCTGCGCGCTGTCCGCGGCGAGTTCGACGAGCGCGCGCACCGCGTAGTCCGCCTTGGCCGAGATGTGCATCGTCACCGTCTTCCTGGAGCGTTCCGCTGTCATGCGATCACCGCCCGCGAGAACAAAGGTCCAGCTCGGCGGTAATGGACACATCTTGACATCCATTCGCGGCGGTCTCTACGGTCACGCCGTGCCCTCGCACCGGGCCGGGACGGGAGACATCCGGAGCCATCGCAGTCGGCACACCCGGCCGCCGTCCCCGTCAACACCCCCGGCCCCGCCCCTGTTTCGGCACCCGGCGCCGGCGCCCGGCAGCCGCCACCCCGCACGAGGAGCAGGAGTCCCATGGCCCCGTCCACGTCGTCCCAGCCCGAGTCGTCGCAGCACGGGTCGTCCCAGTCCAGGTCGTCCCAGCCCGGCGATCCCCCCGGTGCGCAGCCGGACGGTTTCCACCCCGATCTGCCGGACGACAGCGAGGCCGGCAGCACACTGCCGCTGCGCGCCCGGCTGCACCACATCCGGGCCGACGCCTTGGACGGCGACACCGCACAGAGCGGCGGGATGCGCCGGTTCGCGGCCGTCAGCGGGCAGTCGGTGGGCTCGGAGCGCATCTGGATGGGGCAGACACACGTCGCCCCGGCCACCGCGTCCTCCGACCACCACCACGGCGCTTCGGAGACGGCGATCCATGTCGTCAGCGGCCACCCCGAGTTCGTCTTCCTCGACGACACGAACGGCACCCCGGAGGAGGTGCGGCTGCGCACCTCGCCGGGCGACTACGTCTTCGTCCCCCCGTACGTCCCGCACCGCGAGGAGAACCCCGACGCGGACGAGGAAGCCGTCGTGGTGATCGCCCGCAGCACCCAGGAGGCCATCGTCGTCAACCTTCCCCATCTGTACGTCCACGGCCGCGAGGACGGACCGGACGGCCCGGGGCACTGAAGACGACGGAGAATTCCGCGCCCGATTACCGGCACGGAAATCAGCACGAAAAAGGGAATTCCTCAGACGAAATCCGCGAGTTGGGCAGTCGGCGCACGCCTGGATTCATGTTGCCGGACTGTTTCGCCGTGTTTCACTGAAGCCGACGCTCTCCTGTGAATCACGCCGCTCACCAGGGCGTTCAATGGTTCGTTATCCGGTCGCAACTCTTCCGGCAGCGACAACGCCGGGCGCGTGATGCAAGGATGCAGCGCGACTCGCCTTTTCCGGCGCGGCTTCGCCGACCAATCCTCTGGAGGCTCACAGGTGTCTGCGCGTACTCCGCTCCGTCCGGTCGCGGTGGTTCTCCCCCTCGTCCTGGCGTCCGGCCTGGTGGCCGGCTGTACCAGCACCAAGTCCTCCGGTTCGGGAGGCTCGGGAGTCCAGCTCGTCGCGCAGGACAAGCTGACGGTGTGTACGCATCTGCCCTACGCGCCCTTCCAGTTCAAGAAGTCGGGCAAGATCGTCGGCTTCGACGTCGACATGCTGGACCTGGTGGCCGACAAGCTCAAGGTCGACCAGAAGATCGTGGACACCCCCTGGGAGGGCATCCAGTCCGGCGAGGACCTCAACGCCAACAAGTGCGACGCGGCCGCCGCCGGCATGACGATCAACGACGTACGCAAGAAGAACCTGGACTTCTCCACGCCGTACTTCGACGCCACCCAGGCCCTGATCGCCAAGAAGGGCGCGAAGTACTCCTCGCTCAAGGACCTCAAGGGCAAGAAGCTGGGCGTCCAGGCCTCCACCACCGGCGAGGAGTACGCCAAGAAGAAGGCACCGAAGGGCGTCGAACTCGTCCAGTTCGAGGACGTCGCGCTGCTGCTCACCGCGGTCAAGTCCGGCCAGGTCGCCGCGGGCATCAACGACAACGGCGTGCTCTACGACTACGTCAAGAAGAACCCGGACACGGAGGTCACGGCCGAGTTCGACACGGGCGAGCAGTACGGCTTCGGCGTACGCAAGGGAAACTCCGCCCTGCGCAAGCAGATCGACGAGACGCTGAAGAAGGCCAAGTCGGACGGCACGTACGACAAGATCTACAAGAAGTGGTTCGGCACCGCGCCCAAGAAGTAGCCGCCCGAACCGCCCGGACACCGGACGCGGAACCGGGACGCGGAACCGGGACGCGGGACCGGGACGCGGAACCGGGACCCGTCGGCCGGTGGAAGTACCGCCGGGCAGGCACCAGTTGAGGAGTTGCACACCACATGTCCATGTCCCGCCGGCAGCGGACGCGGGCCGTCCGGGGCGTCCAGTACGGGGTACTGGCTCTCGTCGTGGCCGCCGTCGCCTTCGGCGCGAACTGGGGCGAGATACGCCGCGCCTTCTTCGATCTCGACGTCGCACAGGCCCAGTTCCCCGACATCATCACCACCGCCCTGGTCAACACCGTCGTCTACACCCTGCTCGGGTTCGGCTTCGGCCTGGCGCTGGGCCTGATCCTGGCGCTGATGCGGCTGTCGTCGGTGCCGCCCTACCGGTGGCTGGCGACCGCGTACATCGAGTTCTTCCGCGGCGTCCCCGCGCTGCTGGTCTTCATCGCGCTCGGCTTCGGCGTCCCGATCGCCTTCCAGGTCGTCATCAACCAGTACGTCACGGTGATGCTCGCCCTCGGCCTCGTCGGCGCCGCGTACATGGCGGAGACCATCAGGGCCGGCATCCAGGCCGTGCCCAAGGGGCAGGTGGAGGCGGCCCGTTCGCTGGGGATGTCGCAGGGCCGCGCGATGCGCTCGATAGTCATCCCGCAGGCGTTCCGTATCGTTCTGCCGCCGCTGACCAACGAGTTGATCCTGCTGACCAAGGACTCCTCGCTGGTCTATCTGCTCGGTCTCTCCCTCGGCCAGTACGAGCTGGCCAAGTTCGGTCGTGACGCGCTGAACGAGAACCGCAGCCTGACGCCGATCCTCGTCGCCGGGCTGTGCTACCTGATCATCACCCTCCCGCTCGGCCATCTCGTCCGGCGGCTCGAGGCCCGTACCGCGAAGGCCAGGTGAGCGACGGTGAGCGAGCACAAGACGACGGCGGCCGACCAGAAGACGACAGCAGCCGAAGAGAAGGCGGACGAGGCCGCGATCCGCGTCGAGGGACTGCACAAGTCCTTCGGCGAGCTCGAAGTCCTCAAGGGCATCGACTTCACGGTGCGCCCCGGTGAAGTCGTGTGCGTCATCGGCCCGTCCGGCTCCGGCAAGTCGACGCTGCTGCGGTGCGTGAACCTCCTGGAGGAGCCGACGGCGGGCACCGTCGCCCTCTCCGGCACCGAACTGACCGACCCCGACGTGGACATCGACCGCGTCCGGCGCCGCATCGGCATGGTCTTCCAGAGCTTCAACCTCTTCCCGCACCTGTCCGTGCTGGACAATCTGACCATCGCCCAGCGGCGCGTCCTCGGACGTACGAAGGACGAGGCCCGGCGCATCGGCCGGGCCAATCTGCGGCGCGTGGGGGTCTCCGAGAAGGAGTCGGCCTACCCCGCCCAGCTCTCCGGCGGCCAGCAGCAGCGCGTGGCCATCGCCCGCGCGCTGTCCATGGAACCGGAGTTGATGCTCTTCGACGAGCCGACCTCCGCGCTCGACCCCGAACTCGTCGGCGACGTCCTCGCCGTCATGCGCCGCCTCGCCGACGAGGGCATGACGATGATGGTCGTCACCCACGAGATGAGCTTCGCCCGCGAAGTGGCGGACCGCGTGGTCTTCATGGACGGCGGCGTCATCGTCGAGGAGGGTCCCCCGACCCGCGTCATCGGCGACCCACAGCACCAGCGCACCCGCACCTTCCTCTCCCGGGTGCTCGACCCGGCGGCGGCGTCGGTGACGGAGGCCGGCACGGAGGCGGAAGCGGAGGCGGAAGCGGAGACGGGGGCAGCGGCCACGGAGGGCGACGCGCTACGGGGCTGAGGAACGTGAGCGCGAGCGCCGGGGATTGCCTGGTCGCTCGCCCAACTCGCCCTCGCAGCAAGCCCTTTCTGTAAAGTTTGTTGACGATTCCTCGGGCCGTACTTAGAGTTGCCGCACTTTGGACTAGACCTAGCGCGTCCAGTCCCCCCACAACTCTGAGCGCCGGAGGCCCCCATGACGTCCCGGTCCAAACTCATCGCCGTTCTCACCGCCGCGGGCTTGGCAGGCACCCTCGCCGTGTTCGGCGGCGCCAACGCCCACGCGGGCCCCGCAGCCGACCCGGACACCGCGCCCGGGGGAAACTTCGACCTGTCGACCTGGGAACTCCAGGAGCCGGTGGGCTCCCCGGATTCGCCGACCACCATCCCCTCCTCGAAGCTCCAGGGCGCGGACGGCTTCCAGGACTCGTACTTCTACACCGACGGCAAAGACGGTGCGATGACCTTCTGGGCGCCGGAGAAGGGCGTCCACACCCCCAACTCCAAGTACGCCCGCTCCGAGCTGCGCGAGACCGACAAGGACGGCAGCCCCGCCGACTGGTCGCTCGACGGCTCGCATCGCCTTGAGGCGACGTTGCGTGTGGTGTCGGTGACTTCGAACGTGTGCGTGGGACAGATCCACCTCGGCAGCGGCGGCCCGTCCACCAAGCCGCTGGTAGAGCTGTACTACCGCTCCAACGGCGACATCGCGCTCGGCACCGAGAACTCGCCCGACGGCGGTCAGACCCTGCACGACGTGGGCAATGTGCCGGTCGGCAAGACGTGGAGCTACTCGATCGGCGTCTCCGGCGGCGACACGATCGACCTGAAGGTCAACGACAGCACGACGCACTACAAGATCCCGTCGTCCTTCGACCAGTACAACCAGTACTTCAAGGCCGGTTCCTACAACCAGTCCTCCTCCGACAGCACCGAGAAGGGCGCACGCGTCGGCTTCTACGGCCTGGACGTCTCCCACGGCTGAGCGTTTCTCGCCGAGCGGACGCTCCCAACACCCCTGGGTGCAGGACCAGTTCGGGTCGGCACGGAACGGGGCGACGGGTGCCGAGTGCCGGGTGCGGAGCGGGCGGGCCGGGGTTCAGGGAGCCGGCGCCCGCTGCGCACCGAGCGGTTGCGGTGTCCGGGCGGAGGGCTTCCGGCGTTCCGCCCAGCGGACGGCAGGCGGCGCCAGCAGGCCGGTCAGAAGGAAGAGCGCCCCGACGACGTACCACCCCGGGCGTCCCCAGGTGATGCAGAGGGCGATGAGAAAGGCGGGTCCGACGGCTTCCGCAAGGCCGGCGCCCAGGCCGAAGACACCGAGGTACTGACCGGTGGCGCGCTCGGGCGCGAGGACGAAGGAGACCTCGAAACCTCCGGCGGAATGCCAGAGTTCGCCGACCGCATGAACGACCACCGCCGCAAGGAGAAGCGTGGCGGCCGCCCATGCGGGGACACCCGCGGACAGCGAGATCAGGGAGCAGGAGACGAGAAAGGCCGCGCCTGCTAGCCGGTAGGCGCCGGCACCGGCACGGACGGAATCGACGCCACGGCTGACACGGACCTGGAAGGCGACGACGATCAGCGTGTTGGTGAGCATGGTGCCCGAGATGAGCCAGTGCGGAGCGGTGGTGGCCGCGACCAGCCAGAGCGGAACGGCCACCGTGAGGACCTTGAACTGGACGGCCATGATGCCGTCGAGGCCCGTGATGAGCAGATAGGGCCTGTCCCGTAGTCCGACCCAACGGGGGCCTCCGGCAACGGGATTCGGCTCGACCGGCGGCAGGAAGACCAGGATCGCCGCAGCCGCGACGAACGCGACGGCATTGCCCATGACCAGGAGCTGGTAGGCGGTAAGGGTGCCGACCTGGACGACCCAGCCCGCGAGCAGAGCGCCGAGAGAGATCCCGACATTGGTCACGGCGCGCAGATAGCCGCGGAACTCCTGCGGACGATCGCCTCCGTAGTACCTGATGAGCGGGCTGCGAGCCGCATTGCCGGCCGCCTTCGCCCCGGTGGCGACGCTGACCGCGAGCACGAATAACCAGAAGCTGTCCGCGAGTACGAATCCGGCCGTGGCCACTGCCTGCACGACGAGGGTGGCCGCGTGGACACCGCGCGCTCCGATCCGGTCGGCCAGATGACCGACGGCGATGCCCAGAGCGAGCGAGACGAGACCCGCGACGCTGAGCCCGAGCCCGACCTGGTGGGCCGGGAGACGGACCGCCTGCGTGAAGTAGAGCACTCCGGCGGTGAGGAAGAGGCCGCTGCCGATGGTGTACACGAAGTTCGAGGCGGCCAGGACACGTTGCGGCCCGGCTGTCGGCACGAGGTGACGCATGCAGCGGCTCCACTGGACGGACCGGTAAGGACCCGCACAGCTTGTTGCATATTATTTGCAGGAGCAAGGCCAATGCGACAGATGAAGACCGTCCCCGCCACGACGCTCCTCACAGAAACGGGCCGGGAGAACGAACGAGCGCTCTGACCCGCGTCGTTGAGCCCACCCGCGAAGTGCCCCCATGGCTCACTGAAGAGTTGAGTTTCCAAAGTCGCGATGCTCTCCCAGAGTTGGCGACCGGTAGGGAGGCGGGAGAACGACAGGCGAGTCCTCGCCAGCAGTGCCCACCGCTGCATACGCGACGACGGACTCTGCGCGGCAAGTCCCTGCCGACCAACAACCCGCTCCGTTCCACGGTTTCGACGGACGGCGTCGTGTCTTTGGGCGGCGGGTGGGGCCCCTTACGGGCCTTGGGATGTCGGTCAGTGTCGAAAGCAGCAGCCGTATGTGTGCCGCAGCATCTGATCGTTGTCAGTGTGGGCTGGCAGGATCGCCGGCATGCCACCGTTACTTCTCGCCGACGTCGAACAGGCCCTTCGCAGCAGTTGGAGTGCGGAGACCTGCACCCCTGAGTTCAGATCACGATGGACCGAAGACAATCCGGCTCGGGACCAGTGCGGGGTGACCGCCATGGTCCTCAACGACCTGCTGGGAGGCGAGCTGATCCGAGGAGAGGTCCACGTGAACGGAAAGCAAGTGGACTTCCACTGGTGGAACCGCCTGGGCATGGGCATTGAGATCGACCTCACCCGCGAGCAGTTCGGACCCGAGGAGACCGTCACCAGCGGCGTCGTCATCCCTCGTCCGCCCGTGACCGAGTGGCGCCGGCTCCGCGAGGAGTACGAGCTTCTCCACGAACGGGTCATGGAGAAGCTCAACAACCAGCAGGGGACGGCCTCTGCTGCCGCACGTAGTCAGCCGGTTTGAACCTGCTCGGTTCGTGCCGGGCGCGGCGAGGCGATAGGAGCTAGTGCCGGTCTCGACGAGGTGCCGTTGAAGCGAGGCGGTCGACGACGGCAGCGGAGAGTCGGAAGGTCCGTGGACGTCATGTCACCCCGGCAGACGTGCCGTCAACGGATTCAGCCATCGTCTACCGGCGCCCCCGCAGAAGGCCGGCCGAGGACGAGCAAGTCCCCCGTGTGCGGCCTGCCTCCCGGAGAAGTGAGCGGTAGAAGGACAGATGACGGTCGGCGGCAGCCGGCCAGGTGTGGCGGGCCGCGAGGGCGTGGCCCGCGTCCCTTCGGTCCGGGTCGGCGACGGCCATCGCCGCGGCCAGTTCGTCCGCAAGGTCGTGTGCGGTCGCTCCGAAACGTGCGGCGGAGCCGAAGACCTCGCGCAGTACGGGGAGATCACGTACCACCAGCGGTACGCCTGCGGAGAGGGCCTCCATGGCGGCGAGCCCGAAGCCCTCCTTGGTCGAGGGGAAGGCGAAGGCGTCGGCTGCCGCGACGAGGGGCGGCAGTTCGCTGTCGGGGACGGCACCGAGGACGACGGGTTCGACGCCGAGCTGCGCCGCGCGTTCCTGCCAACGGGCCCGGTAGTCACGGTAGTCGAAGAGGGTCTCGCCGCCCGCGATCACCAGGCGCAGCCCGGGGAGCCGTTCGTGCAGCAGCGCGTACGCCTCCAGCAGGTCGAGGGAGCCCTTGCGCGGTTCGATGCCGCCGACCGTCAGCACGTAACGGCCCAGCCGCTCCCGCCACTTCGCGCGGGCGGCGGGGTCCGTGGCGGCGAACCGGTCGTGGTCGACGCCGTTGGGGATGACCTCGGCCTCGATGCCCCAGCCGTCGGCCAGTTCGTCCGCGACGGCGCGGGAGACGCAGATGCGCGCGTACGGGTCGACGACGGCCCGCTCGTGGCAGGCGGCCAGTTCGGGAGTCGTGAAGTCGTCGAGATGGTGGACGGTGCGCACGCAGCGCCCGGCCGCGTTGGCGCTGATGCAGTCCTGCGCGTGGACGATGTCGTAGCCGTCGGGGTCGAACGCTTCGCGGAGCACGTCGATGGAGCGCAGGACGCGCTCCCCGACGGTCTCCTCCGGCGGTCCGTCGGGGAAGGGCACGATCCGCAGTTCCACGGCAGGGTCGACGGGCCGGAAGAAGCCCTTGTCGCCGTCCCGTCCGAGGGTCCAGACGGCGACCCGCGCTCCCGCGGCCGCCAGCGCTTCGGCGAGGGCGAGCGTGTGCACCACGCCGCCGCGCGGCTTGGTGGAGTAGCTGAGCAGGGCGACCGAGAGCGTCATGTGTGCCCCCGGTACGCGGGCGGCCTTCGCTCGTCGAGGTGGCGCAGTACGCGGCGGGCGGTGTCGATCTCTGCTGCGACGTCGAGTTCCGCGACCGCGACGCCTGCCTTGGACCAGGTGCGGGCGAGGACGTCGCCGCCGGGCCCGACGACCTTGGCCTGGCCGAGGAACCGCATGCCGCCCATCGCGCCGGTCTGGTTGGACGAGGCGAGGCAGACCTGGTTCTCGGCGGCGCGCGCCATGTCGTACAGGTCGAACAGCTTCGCCTGGCGGTCCTGGTGCATGCGCGGCGCACGGTTGGTGATGCTCGTGGGCCAGGCGGACAGGCAGGCGAGGATCTGCGCGCCGTCGAGGGAGAGGCTGCGGGCGGACTCCGGGAAGGTCTTGTCGTAGTCGATGAGCATGCCGACGCGGCCCGCCGGGGTGTCGAAGGCGTCGAAGCGGTCGCCGGGCGCATAGGCGGTGGTCTCGCCGGCGGGCAGGTGGACCTTGCGGTGCCGCCCGAGTACGCCGTCGCCGCTGACGCAGACGGCCGCGTTGTAGCGTTCGTCGCCGCCGTCCTCGCAGTAGCCGACGCAGACCACCATCTCGGCTGCGAGCCGGGCGACTTGGAGGATCAGCGGGTCGTCCGGCTTGAGCGCGGGGGGCAGCGCCTCCGGGTCCGGGTGGCGCAGGTCGGCCAGGTAGCCCCCGAGAGCGGCGTCGGGCAGCACGAGCAGCGCTGCGCCGCTGCTTCGCGCGTCGTCGATCAGCTTCGCGATCCTTGCCAGGTCGAAGTCCAGGTCGCGGCCGAAGTGCGCGGCGGCGGCCGCGATCCGGATCGTCCTCATCGGGCGGCAGCTCCCGTGGTGGCGGAGAGGGCCGGGTAGGCGTCGGGGCGGCGGTCCCTGAGATGGCCCATGGAGCGGCGGGCGGTCTCCAGGGCCTCGGCGACGTCGAGTTCGGCGGCGGCGATGCCCGCCCCGACGCCGGTCCCGGCCAGGAGATCGCCTCCGGGGCCGACGACTTTGGCGCTGCCCACGAAGCGCAGCGAGCCGAACGTGCCCGACTGGTTCGCCGAGAGCCACACCATCTGGTTCTCCAGGGCCCGCGCGCGGTCGAAGAGGTCGAAGCGCCGCTTCCAGCGGTCCTCGGAGAGGTCGGGCGCGGGATCGGTACGCGCCGCGGGCCAGGCCGAGACGCAGACGCCGATCTCGGCCCCGTCCAGGGCGAGTTCGCGGGCGGCCTCCGGGAACGCCTTGTCGTAGCAGATCAGCATGCCGATCCGGCCGACCGGGGTGTCGAAGGCCGCGAATCCGTCGCCCGAGGCGTAGTCGGCGTCCTCGCTCAGCGGCTGGTGGACCTTGCGGTGGTTGCCCAGGACGCCGTCGCCGCTCACGCACACCACGCTGTTGTAGCGAGAGGTGCCGTCCGTCTCGCAGTAGCCCGCGATGACGGTCATGTCCCCGGCGAGGGCCGCCAGCCGACGGATCTCGGGGCCGTCGGGGGCGAGCGGCGGCGGCCCCGGGTCCGCTCCCCGCCCGTCCGCGTCGAGGCTTCCGCCCCCGTCGAGGCTGAGGAGGTAGCCGCCGAGGCATGCCTCGGGCAGCGCCAGGAGCTGGGCCCCGTCGGCGCGGGCCTCCTTGATCAGCCGCTCGGCGACCGCGAAGTCCTCCTCCAGATCACGGCCGAACTCCGCGGAGACCGCGGCCAGTCGTACGGTGCTCATGTCGTCTCCGTTCCGGTTGCCATGCCGGTCACCGCCCCGGTGACCGCCTCGGTGGTCTCTCCGTCCGGCCAGCGCAGTACGACGCCGGTCCCCGGCCGCAGGCTGCCGCAGGCGCGGCTGACGGCGGGCCCCGCGGCCGGCGGGGGCGA
>NZ_LJGW01000417.1 GCF_001751255.1 Streptomyces nanshensis
CCGGCCGGGCACCCGCACCGGTTCCGGCGGCCGGACGGGCCGCGTACCCCCGCCCGCGGCGCACCGTCCGCACCGGACCGGCGCCCTCCACGCCAATGTCCGCAGCGGCCAACACGACACGGCTACTTCTCCGCACCGGTGCATGTCCCGGCTTCCCCGTGGCCTCTAGCCTGCGAGGGACGTGCAGACCCCTTCGTCCTGAGAGTGAGCGCTATGAGCACGATGACGGAACTGTCCGGTGGCCCGGCCCTCCCCCAGGAGCGTCGCGTCGTCACGTCCGTCCCGGGGCCCAAGTCCCAGGAGCTGATGGCACGCAAGCAGGCCGCGGTCGCCGACGGCATCGGCACCGTGATGCCCGTCTTCGCCAAGCGCGCAGGCGGCGGCGTCCTGGAGGACGTCGACGGCAACTCCTTCATCGACTTCGGTTCCGGTATCGCCGTGACCGGTGTCGGCAACAGCGCCGACGCCGTCGTGCGCCGCGCGAGCGCGCAGCTCGCCCAGTACACGCACACCTGCGTGATGGTCACGCCGTACGAGCCCTACGTCGAGGTCTGCGAGGAGCTGGCCCGGCTCACGCCCGGCGACCACGCGAAGAAGAGCGCGCTCTTCAACTCCGGTGCTGAGGCGGTGGAGAACGCCGTCAAGATCGCCCGTTCGTACACCGGCCGTCAGGCCGTCGTCGTCTTCGACCACGGCTATCACGGCCGTACGAACCTCACGATGGCGCTGACGTCGAAGAACATGCCGTACAAGCACGGCTTCGGCCCGTTCGCGCCCGAGGTCTACCGGGTGCCCGTCGCCTACCCCTTCCGCTGGCTGACCGGCCCCGAGAACTGCGCCGAGGAGGCCGCGGCGCAGGCCATCGACCAGATCAGCAAGCAGGTCGGCGCGGAGAACGTCGCGGCGATCCTCATCGAACCGGTGCTGGGCGAGGGCGGGTTCATCGAGCCGGCGAAGGGCTTCCTGCCGCGTCTCGCGCAGTTCGCGAAGGAGAACGGCATCGTCTTCGTCGCGGACGAGATCCAGTCCGGCTTCTGCCGTACGGGACAGTGGTTCGCGTGTGAGGACGAGGGCATCGTCCCGGACCTGATCACCACCGCGAAGGGCATCGCCGGCGGGATGCCGCTGGCCGCCGTCACCGGCCGCGCCGAGATCATGGACGCGCCGCACTCCGGCGGACTCGGCGGCACCTACGGCGGCAACCCGGTGGCCTGCGCCGCCGCCCTCGGCTCCATCGAGACGATGCGCGAGATGGACCTCCCCGCACGGGCCAAGCGCATCGAGGAGGTCATGAAGCCGCGGCTGCGGAAGCTGGCCGAACAGTACGACGTCATCGGAGACGTACGGGGCCGCGGCGCGATGCTCGCGATCGAACTGGTCAAGCCCGGCGGCAAGGAGCCGGACCCGCAGGTGACCGCCGCGCTCGCCAAGTCCTGTCACGAGCAGGGGCTGTTGGTGCTGACCACAGGCACGTACGGCAACGTGATGCGTTTCCTGCCGCCCATGGTCATCGGCGAGGATCTCCTCGAAGAGGGTCTGGACGTACTCGAAGGCGCCCTGGCCGGTCTGTAAGAGACCGGTGAGACGGGGACGGAGCGTGCGGTGAGCGGAGCACGGCCGGGTCGGGCCCCGTGCTGAATCCGTTCGGCGTGAAGAATGTGTGCGAGGCCGATGGCCGGTCCGTAATCCGGCTGTCCGGCCCCGCTGACCTGCCGTACGGTTTCAGCAATCGGGTACTTCGGAACTCCACTCCGGACGATTCCCGTCCCGAGTCTGTCTCTCCCCAAGACAGGCCGGGTCGTGCCCTGGCGCACGCTCCTCACCGATCGGGGGACCGCCCGCTCCACACCCCCCGGGGCTCGCGGAATACCGGTCGATACGGCCGCTCCGGAACTCTCCCCCCTGTTCCGGGGCGGTCGGCTTTTCATCTCTCCCTCTGCGCGCTGTGCTGCGTGCTCTTCGCGCTGATCACCTGGCAGGTGGCCGTCGACGGTCCGCTGGCGGCCGTGGACATGCGGCTCGGTGACGCGCTGCGGCACACCGCTCCGCCCGACGCGCTGGCCGAACTCTGCGCGGATCTGGGCAACATGATCGTCGCCCTGCCGGTGCTCGCCGCCGCGTGTACGTACTCCGTGGTGACCGGCGGCGTGCGCCGCTGGCTGCCGCCGGTGTGCGCGGCGGCGGCGCTGGCCGTCACCGCCCTCCTCGTCACCCTGGTGAAGGTGTGGCTGGGCAGGCCGGGACCGCCCGGCGGCACCAACTACTACCCGTCGGGCCACACCGCCACGGCGGCGGTCGCCTTCGGCGGTGCGGCGCTGCTGTTCTCCCTGACGGTGCGGCGGCCGCCGTACTGGCCGCTGCCCGCCACGGCCGCGCTGCTCACCGGGGCGTGCAGCGCGGGCCTGGTGTGGCGGGGCTACCACTGGCCGCTGGATGTGGCGGCGAGTTGGTGTCTGAGCTGGGTGGTGCTGACCGCGGCGACCGCCGTCGTCCTGCGCGGGCTCCGTCAGTCGTCGCCGGAGCCCACGACGCCCGCGAAGCGGAGCAGGTCGGCCGGGCCGAACCGTCCGTAGTCGTCGGCGAGAGTCGGACGCCACTCGGGGTAGGCCGAGCGGTACGAGGTCGGGTCGGCGTCCATCAGCCCGATGAGGACCTCGGCGACGATCCGTGTGCCCACCGGCCCCAAGTGCAGGCCGTCCGCGCGGACTTCGGCCTCCTTGAGGATGTAGTACCAGAGGTAGGCGGGCCCGGTGCTGCCCAGCTCCTCGTCGGTAAGCGGCGTCTCGCCGACCTTGCGCGCCACGTCCTGGCCCGAGGGCAGCCCCAGGGTCTCGCTGCGCAGCAGATTCCGTACGACGAGGGACGCCACCGGACGGGACAGCGCGCCCTCCTTCGCACCGGGCACCGCGCTGACCGGCAGGTCCAGAAGCTGGCTGTTGAGCACGCCGTTGATCCGCTTGGTGTGCTGGTGGCGCCGGCTGCCGTCGCCCAGCGGGAAGAAGAGGCTCCAGTCGACCGCGTGCTCCGGGCGTACGGGCCCGCCGCGCAGATCGGTACGCGGCTCGGCGGGGGCCTCCGGGTCGTCCGGGAAGATCTTGCCGGAGAAGGAGTCGTTGATCCGGTAGCTGGAGCGCACCGTGGGATGGCCGAAGCGGAACGCGGCGGCGGCGAACTCCACGGGCATCGTCACCGACTCCCGCGGACGGAAGAACTGCGGGCCGTTCTTCTCCACGTCCCGTACCAGCTCCGGGTCGCCGACGCGCATGAGGAACTCGTGCACGACGAGCCACTGGTAGTGCCAGCGCACCAGTTGCTGGGCCTTGGTGAAGACGGTGTTGAAGTAGCCCTCCACGTCCAGGAGCTGTTCCAGCGGCACGCCGGGCTGGAGATCGCCGGGCTCGTCCGGCGGCCTGGGCGGCAGCTTCTGGCCGAGGGCGTCGGTGATCCGGCCCGCCCGCAGCGCGTCGACCACCGCGTTGTGGAACTTGATCAGCGCGAGGTGGAGCTGAGCCAGGATCATGTTCTCGTCGTTGCGCGGGTCGCCGATGAGCGCGATGTCCTGGTCCGTACGCGCGAAGTCGGCGCCGTGCGCGGCGTGGACGAGCTTGGTCTGGTGCGATTCGCGGTCGTAGAGGTGCTCGCTGACCACGGGGCCCGCGCCGTAGAGGTTGTCCATGTCGAGCCGCGGTGTACGGGCGTCCGTCACGCCCGACGGGTCGTTGCGCTGGCCCAGTTCGGACATGGCGTCCAGCGTGAGGTCGTGGTCGATGAACTGGCCGAAGTACGTGAAGCCCGCCGGCAGGTTCGGGTTCTCCTGCTCGTCGGTGGTCTGGCCGCCGTCCATGATGCCGCCGGGCAGGCCGAACTCCTTCGCCTGCTCCAGTCCGGTGGGACGGCGCGGCGGCAGATCCGGGAACATCCGGCCGAAGCTTGCGCCCGAGCTGCTGATGGCACGCGAAGACGAGCCGTGCATTGCGGACATGAGTCTCCCCCTTGTCATATCCCCCCGCGGGTGCGCGCCGCCGGCTTCCGGGCACGGCGGGCTCACCCCTGACAGCCAGGCACGCTAACAGGACAGACTGACACGGGACGGATAATCGGTGAACTCTGCGACGCATACGTGACATCCGCACGATTCGTCGACAAGCGGACGCGGAGGAACCGGTGGCGAAGGGTCCGTTCAGGTCCGCGACGCGGTCTCAACCGGCGTACGGCGCAGGGGACTTGGAGCAGGCGCGCACTCCGGACATGAGTGCGCCGCGGCCCCTCGGAGAGAGGACCGCGGCCCGTCGGACGAGGCACCGCACCCGTACGCCGGACCGGGAAACACGGTCGGCAGGGGGGCCGGCCGACCGCGCGGGAGGGCCGGTCCGGCGTACGGGGTCTTACGGGCGCCACGAGGCGCCGGGGCACCGGAGCGCCGAGTGGGCGGCGCGTCGGTGCCCAGACCGTCAGGCCGCGTAGCCCTTCGGCGGGATGAGCGAGGCGAGCTGGTCGAAGGAGAGCCAGTAGATCTGGTTGCCGCCGAAGGAGGCCGGATCGGCGATCAGGACCGTGCTGTTGGCGTCGTCGTAGCCGATGACCGTGAAGTAGTGGTAGATGGTCTGGTCGGACGGGTAGCCGGGGGGCTGGTTGCCGGGCGGCGCGACGATGTTGGTGACGAGCGGCAGGTTGTTGTCGATGTCGCCGACGATGTCCTGCCAGAGCGCGTCCTTCTGCGCCTGCGACGGCGGGTCGTCGGGCATGTACTTCGACTCGTAGTCGTTGCTGCCGAGGTTGTCGTTGAGGACGCCGGTGACCTGGCTGATGTCGTCCGTGCCGTTCTCAGTGGTGCCCAACTGGGCGGCCAGGTCGGCCTGGCTGGGCGGCGCCTGGCGCGCGGAGAGCGCGATGCGGGTGGCGGCGGGACCGCACCAGTAGCCCGTCTCCTGGACCTGGTAGTCCACTTCGAGCGTCTTGGCGGCCTTGGCCTCGCTCGCCTTCGTACGGACGTGGGAGCCGTCCCGGGTGACCTCGACGGGGGCGGCGGACGCTCCGGGCTCGGCGGCGACCTGCGAGACGGCGGCACTGTGGGAGTCGTCGGCGAGGGCCACTCCGGGGCCGGCCAGCAGTCCCGTGGCGGCGAGTGTCACGGTCACCGCGATCGCTCTGGATCTGTGCCTGATACGCATTCAGATGCTCCTCGGTGGGGGGTTATTGAAGGGAGCATGCCATTGCGCAGGGCACGGCGGGCAGTGGTCCGACCAGCTTTCATCGGGCCCACCAGTGGCGATACGGCCGAACGGCCGTCGGACGACGGGGAGTTCGCCCTGTCACGGCCCGGCGTCGGGGCCGCCGGAGGCCGAACAGCGGGCGGGCGTCAGCGGGTTCACCGTCCCCCCACTCGCGTGCCCTCGTTCACGTGCCGCACTCATGTGCCCGCACTCAACTGTCGAAACCCATCCCCGTCGCGTCCATCGCCTTCAGCCACAGATTGCGCCGCCCGCCCCGCTCGTCCGCGCGGGAGAGCGACCACTGCGTCAGCGCGATACCGGCCCAGCGCACCGGCTCGGGCGGGAACGGCAGGGGCTTGGTGCGGACGAGTTCCAACTCCGTACGCTCGGTGGGCTCTCCGGTGAGCAGGTCCAGCATCACCTCGGCACCGAAGCGCGTCGCGCCGACGCCGAGTCCGGTGTATCCGGCGGCGTAGGCGACCCGTCCGCCGTGCGCGGTGCCGAAGAACGGCGAGAAGCGGGAGCAGGTGTCGATGACGCCGCCCCAGGTGTGGCTGAAGCGCACGTCCGCCAACTGCGGGAAGGTGTCGGCGAAATGGCCCGCGAGCTTGCGGAAGGTCTCGGGCCGCTGGTCGTACTCGGCGGCGATCCGGCTGCCGTAGTGGTACAGGATGTCGTAACCGCCCCACAGGATGCGGTCGTCGGAGGTCAGCCGGAAGTAGTGGAAGTGGTTGGCGCTGTCCGCGAGTCCCTGACGGCCCGCCCAGCCGATCGCCGCCCGCTGCTGCCGGGTCAGCGGCTCGGTCATCAGCGCGTAGTCGTAGACCGGGACGATGTACGGACGCAGCCGCCGCAGCAGCGAGGGGAAGGCGTTGGTCGCGAGGGCGGCCTGCCGGGCGCGGACGCGGCCGTGCGGCGTGGTCACCGTGACACCGTGACCGGAGCCCGAACTGCCGCCGCTGCCGCCGGTGTTCAGGGTGCCGTTCGGAGTGCCGTTCGCGGTGCCCTTCGAGGCGCCGGTCCCCGCCTCGTCCGTACGCAGTCCCCGGGCGGGCGTGTGCTCGTGGATCCGTACGCCCGCCTCCAGGCAGGCACGCTTGAGTCCCCAGGCGAGCCGCGCCGGGTTGAGCATGGCCACGCTGCGGCGGTACCAGACGCCCGCGAGGAAGGCGGGCGAGTCGACCTGTTCCCGTACGGCCTCGCGGTCCAGGAACGTCACGCGGTCGCCGAAGCCGTGCCGCCGCGCCTCGTCGGCGGCCTCGCGCAGCTCGGCCACCTGATGCGGCCGCGTCGCCAGGTCGATCTCGCCGGTGCGCTCGAAGTCGCAGTCGATGCCGTGCCGTCGGACGGCCTCCTCGATGGCGTCGAGGTTGGCGAGGCCGAGGCGTTCCAGGGTCTCGATCTCGCCGGGCCAGCGGGCGAGCCCGTTGGCGAAGCCATGGGTGAGGGAGGCGTCGCAGAAGCCGCCGTTCCGGCCGGAGGCGGCCCATCCCGTCTCCTTGGCCTCCAGCAGCACCACGTCGCGGTACGGGTCGCGCTCCTTCGCGATGAGCGCCGTCCACAGCCCGCTGTAGCCGCCGCCGACGACCAGCAGATCGCAGGCGGTCTCCCCGGCGAGCGCCGGCAGCGCCTCGGGCCGGTACGCGGGGTCGTCCAGCCAGAAGGGCGCGGGGCGCGCGCCCGCGAGCGAGCGCGCGATGGCGGCCTCGCGCTCCGCGCCGCTCAGTGTCGTGCCGTCCGACCCCCCACCGGCCGCCGCCGTCATCCCCGCCTCCTGCGCCGTCCGGCCGCGATCTGCCCGCCGAGGACGACGGCGACCGCGATCAGGAACATGGCCGTGCCGATCACGTTCACCTGCACGGGCACACCGCGCTGCGCCGCGCCCCAGACGAACATCGGGAACGTGACGGTCGAGGGGCCCGCGTTGAACTGCGTGATGATGAAGTCGTCGAAGGACAGGGCGAAGCTGAGCATCGCGCCCGCGGCGATGCCGGGGGCCGCCAGCGGCAGCGTGACCCGGAGGAAGGTCTGCAGCGGCCCCGCGTACAGATCGCGCGCCGCCTCCTCCAGCCGCGGGTCCATGCTCATCACGCGTGCCTTCACGGCGACGACGACGAAGCTCAGACAGAACATGATGTGGGCGATGAGGATCGTCACGAAGCCGAAGGCGACACGGGTGTTGAGGAAGAGCGTGCCGAGCGAGGCGCCCATGACGACCTCGGGCATGGCCATCGGCAGGAAGATCAGCGCGTTGCCGGTGCCCTTGCCGCGAAAGCGGTACCGGGCGAGGGCGAACGCGGCGAACGTACCGAAGGCCGTGGCGAACACCGTGGCGAGCAGCGCGATCTGCAGGCTGAGCCCGAGCGATCCGCACATGTCGGCGACACCGCAGGGATCCGTCCATGCGTCGGTGGAGAACATGCGCCACTCGTAATTGAAGCGGCCCGCGGGCTTGTTGAAGGAGAAGAGCATCACCACCGCGTTGGGCAGCAGCAGATAGCACAGGGAGGCGACGCCGGCGAGTACGACGGCATTGCGGCGCAGCCAGCGCAGCGGCGCCGGGGCCGACGTCCCGCCGCGTGCCGGTGTCCGCCGCGGCGGCGGGGCCGGATCCTCCGTGGCCGCCGGTGAACCGGGGTGCTTGCCGGTGGTCGTCACACGAGCTCCTCCGTTCCGGCCTTGCGCATGTAGACGCTGACGGCGATCAGGATGATCGCCATGAGGATGAACGACATGGCCGCCGCGGCCGGATAGTCCAGGACGTTGAGGAACTGCTTCTGGATGGCGTTGCCGACCATCTGTGTGTTCGGCGACCCGAGCAACTGCGCGTTGATGTAGTCGCCCGAGGCGGGGATGAAGGTGAGCAGCGTGCCCGCGACGACACCCGGGAGCGAGAGCGGGAAGGTCACCTTCCTGAAGACGGTGGCGGGTGTGGCGTACAGATCGCGCGCCGCCTCGTGCAGCGAGAGGTCGATCCGCTCCAGCGAGCTGTAGAGCGGAAGGATCATGAACGGCAGGAAGTTGTACGTCAGTCCGCACACCACCGCCAGCGGCGTCGCCAGCAGCCGGTCGTCCCCGGTCAGGCCCAACTGGCTGGTGACGTCCAGGACATGGAGGGACTTCAGTACACCGACGACGGGCCCGGCGTCGGAGAGGATCGTCTTCCAGGCGAGGGTGCGGATGAGGAAGCTGGTGAAGAACGGCGCGATCACCATCACCAGCAGCAGCCCGCGCCAGCGCCCCGCACGGAAGGCGATCAGATAGGCCAGCGGGTAGCCGATGAGCAGACACAGCACGGTGGCCGTGGCCGCGTAGAGGAACGAGCGCAGGAAGTGCGGCCCGTACATGGCCAGCGCGTCGCTGTAGTTGGTGAAGTCCCAGGTGACGCGGAAGCCGTCTTCGAGCGAGCCGCTCTGCACGGAGGTCGAGGCCTGGTAGAAGAACGGCGCGACGAAGAAGAGGGCCAGCCAGAGGCCCGCCGGGAGCAGCAGCCAGTACGGGGTGAGCTTGCGCCGGCCGCGCCGTGCGGCGGTGCCGGACGCATCGCCCTGCGCCGAGCCGGTGCTCAGCGGTCCGGTTCCGGTCGGCGGTGCGGCGCCCTCGGAGGCGGGCGCGCCCGTGGCGGTCACAGCGCCTCCTCGACGGTGCCGGCGTCGGCGTCCTGGGTGGCGTCGAGGGCGAAGGTGTGGGCGGGCCGCCAGCGCAGGACGACGTCGGCGCCGGGGGTCAGACGGGCGTCGCGCTCGACGTTCTGCTCGTAGACGCTGAACTCGGGGCAGACGGGGCTGTCGACGACGTACTGCATGGAGACGCCGAGGTAACCGGCGTCGCGTATGCGGCCGGTGAGCCGGTTGTCCGCGCCGCCGTTCCCCTCGCCGTTCGCGCCGTTCACTGCCCCGCGCCGCGCGCCGGTGCCGTTCGCCTGCGTGCCCGCGCCCTCGCCGTCGTCGTCCTCCGCGTGCGTGAGCGAGATCTTCTCCGGCCGCACCCCGACCAGCAGCTTGCCGCCCGTCTGCGGGTCCGGCGCCGCGCACCGCTCCGCGGGCAGCCGTAGCACGCTGTCGGTGCCGGTGGCCTTCAGCACCAGCTCCTCGCCGCCGGCCTCGGTGATCTCCGCCTCGATCAGGTTGGAGGTGCCGAGGAAGTTCGCGACGAAGGTCGAGCGGGGCCGCTCGTACAGCTCGTCGGGGGCGCCCAGTTGCTCGACGCGGCCGGCGTTCATCACGGCCACGGTGTCGGCCATCGTCATGGCCTCCTCCTGGTCGTGCGTGACGTGGACGAAGGTGATGCCGACCTCGGTCTGGATGCGTTTGAGCTCCAACTGCATCTGCCGCCGCAGCTTCAGATCGAGCGCGCCCAGCGGCTCGTCCAGCAGCAGCACCCGCGGACGGTTGATCAACGCACGGGCGAGCGCGACGCGTTGCTGCTGTCCGCCGGAGAGCTGCCGGGGTTTCCGCCCGGCCAGCGGCCCGAGTTCGACCAGTTCCAGCATCTCCTCGACCTGCTTGCGTACGGAGGTGATGCCGCGGCGGCGCAGCCCGAACGCGACGTTCTCCGCCACGTCGAGGTGCGGGAAGAGCGCGTAGTTCTGGAAGACGGTGTTCACGGGCCGCTTGTGCGGCGGGAGCGCCGTGATGTCCTCCTCGCCCAGCAGCACCGTGCCGCCGGTCGGCTCCTCCAGCCCGGCGATCATGCGCAGGGTCGTGGTCTTGCCGCACCCGGAGGCGCCGAGCAGGGCGAAGAAGGAGCCCTCGGGGATGGTGAGGTCCAGCGGGTGTACGGCGGTGAAGTCGCCGAAGACCTTGCTGACACCGGAAAGCGTGATCGTCATGGTGGTCTTCCTCGCCTATGCGCCGATGAGCTTGGCGAACTTGTTCTCGAACCGGGCGTGTTCACCGGTGGACATGGGCCGGAAGTTCCTGCCCCGCGCGATGGTCTCGGCGTCGGGGAAGATCAGCGTGTCCTCGGCCAGGTCCTTGTCGATCTTCTCCATCTCGGCCTTCGCGCCGGTGACCGGACAGATGTAGTTGACCCAGGCGGCCAGTTCGGCGGCCTCCCGGGGCTGGTAATAGAAGTCGATCATGGCCTCGGCGTTGGCCCGGTGCCGTGCCTTCGCGGGGACGAGGAGGTCGTCCGTACCGAAGAGATAGCCGCTCTCGGGAAGCGCGAACTCGACGTCCGGGTTGTCGATCCGCAGTTGCACGATGTCGCCCGCCCAGGCCAGACAGGCCGCGATGTCACCGGAGTTGAGCTCGTCGAGGTAGTCGTTGCCGCTGAAGCGGCGCAACTGCTTGGCGTCGACGGCCTTCTGGAGCCGGGCGAGGGTCCGGTCGAAGTCGCGGGCGGTGAACTTCTGCGGGTCGATGCCCGTGTCCAGCATCGCCAGGCCCATGGTGTCGGTCATCTCGGTCAGCATCGACACCCGGCCCTTGAGGAAGTCGTCCTCCAGAAGCTGGGAGACGCTGGTGACCTTCTTCCCGCCGGTGGCCTTCTTGTTGTACGCGACGACGCAGGCGGTGCCCGCCCACGGATAGCTGAACTGACGTCCCGGGTCGTGCGCCGCCGTACGGAAACGGTCCTCCAGATTGGCCACAGCGTGCGGCATGTGCGCCGGGTCCAGCCGCTGCGCCCAGCCCTGGCGGATGATGCGCCCGGCCATCCAGTCGGAGAGACATATCAGGTCGCGGCCGGTGTCCTGGCCCGCGGCGAGCTGCGGCTTGATCTTGCCGTAGAACTCGTTGTTGTCGTTGATGTCCTCGACGTACTTGACCTTGACGCCGCTCTGCTTCTCGAACCGGTTCAGCGTGGGCCGCTTCTTCTTGTTCTTGTCGTCGACGTCGATGTAGAGCGGCCAGTTGGCGAAGTTGAGGACGCGCTCTTTCTTCGAGTGGTCCGGGTCGCGCCGCTCCGTACCGCCGCCGCTGCCCGCGGCCGGCGGGATGCCGCACGCGGCGAGCGCCGCTCCGCCCGCCGCCAGGGAGCCCAGCCGCAGCAGCCGGCGGCGGCTCATGGCCGCGCGTCCGCTGGTCAGGCTCCGTTCCCACGCCTTGCGCACGGGGTCGGGCAGGCCTTCGTACAGCTCCGGGTCCAGGTCCATCGGGGGCTGCCTTCCGGTTGAGGGACGGGGAAGGACGTGCGGGAGGGGGCGCGGCCCGACGCGTGCGCCCCGACGCGGGGGCGCACGGCGTCAGCGGTCGCCGAAGACGGTGCGGTGCCAGTCCTTGCGGGGCTGTGCGGTGATGTCCTGCATGACGTGCTTGAGCTGGGTGTACTCCTCGAACGAGTACGCCGACATGTCCTTGCCGTAGCCGGAGGCCTTGTAGCCCCCGTGCGGCATCTCGCTGATGATCGGGATGTGGTCGTTGATCCAGACGCAGCCCGCGCGGATCTCACGCGCCGCGCTCGCCGTACGGAAGACGTCGCGGCTCCACGCCGAGGCGGCCAGTCCGTACGGGGTGTCGTTGGCGAGGGCGATGCCCTGGTCGTCGGCGTCGAAGGGCAGCACCGTCAGCACCGGCCCGAAGACCTCCTGCTGCACGATCTCGCTGTCCTGGGCCGCGCCGGTCACCAGCGTGGGCAAATAGTAGGCGCCCTTGGCCAGTTCGCCGCCGGGCGCCTCTCCCCCGGTGACGACCGTCGCGTACGAGCGGGCCCGCTCGACGAAGCCGGCGACGCGGTCGCGGTGCGCGTGGGAGACGAGCGGCCCGAGGTCGGTGCCGGGCGCGAAGGGTTCGCCGAGGCGTACGTCGCGCATCAGGTCGGCCACGCCGCGCACGAAGTCGTCGTAGAGGGGCCGCTGTACGTAGGCGCGGGTCGCCGCGGTGCAGTCCTGCCCGGAGTTGATGAGGGCGCCGGCCACCGCGCCGTGCACGGCGGCCTCCAGGTCCGCGTCGTCGAAGACGACGAACGGCGCCTTGCCGCCCAGTTCGAGATGGAGCCGCTTGACGGTGGAGGTGGCGAGTTCGGCCACGCGCCTGCCCACGGCCGTCGACCCGGTGAAGGAGGTCATCGCCACCGACGGATGGCCGACCAGCGCCTCGCCCGCGTCCGCCCCCGCGCCGGAGACGATGTTGACGACGCCGTCCGGAATGCCCGCCTCGCACGCGGCCTGCGCGAACATCAGCGAGGTGAGCGGTGTGAGTTCGGAGGGCTTGAGGACGACGGTGTTGCCCGCGGCGACGGCCGGGAGGATCTTCCAGGCGGCCATCTGGAGCGGATAGTTCCAGGGGGCGATCGAGCCGATGACGCCGAGCGGTTCACGGCGTACGTAGGAGGTGTGGTCACCGCTGTACTCGGCGGCGGCCACGCCCGGCAACTGCCGTGCGGCGCCCGCGAAGAACGCGACGTTGTCGAAGGAGCCCGGTACGTCGAACTCCTCGGAGAGCTTCAGCGGCTTGCCGCACTGGAGCGACTCCGCGTACACGAACTCCCCGGTGCGCTCCCGCAGTACGGCCGCCCAGCGGTGCATCGCGTCCGAGCGCTCGCCGGGTGTGGCGCCGGCCCACTCGGGCAGGGCGCGGCCGGCGGCGTGCACGGCGGCGTCGACGTCGGCGGCCCCCGCGAGTTCGTAGCGCAGGACGCTCTCGCCCGTGGCGGGGTCGACGACGTCCTGGGTCCGTCCGGAGGCTCCCGGTCCGAGGCGTCCCGCGGTGAACTGGGCGCCCGCTGCGAACCGTGAGGACACATCGAAGCGCTGGACCATCGGGCTCTCCTGCCTGCGGCGGGGGATCGGCTGGTGTTGGAGGCCGATCCTGACAGGATGAACCCGAGAGAACAAGGGATTCCGTCGTTACCTTTTGATTGCGCTACGGAATCTGCATACGGTCCGGGGTTCAGGCACCACGATCCGCAGCATCCGCAGCGACCGCACCGGGAAGCGCCGGTGCCGCGCTCGCCCGCTCCCGGGCGTCGAGCGAGGAGCCGTCCCCGCCGCCGTACCCGGGACCACGCTCCAGCTCCTCGCTGTAGAAGACCATCATCACGACGAGGAAGGCGACGCAGATCACGGACAGCACCGTCCCGATGATCCCCATCACGAAGCCCGCCACCGCCTGTCCGCGCCCGCCCGACTCCCCGCGGTCGGCCTCCTTGCGCGCGGAGTGCCCCAGCCCCAGCGCGATCGGGCTGAGGATGATCGCGAGGAAGCTCCCCCAGCAGGTGAGGACCGCGACCAGGCCGATGATGCCGAACACCATCGCGGCCACCGGCTTTCCGGTGGGCGGCGGACCGTGCCAGCCGTAGGAGGGCGGCGAACCCGCGCCGTATCCGTAGGGCTGCTGCCCCGCCGGCGGATAGCCGTAGGCCGCGCCGCCCGCGCCGTACTGCTGGTGTCCGCCCTGCTGTTGGTACGGCGACGGCGCACCGTAGGGAGCCGGGCCGGCGTACGCGGACGGGCCGGGTGCCGCCCCCTGCCCCGCGCCGTAACCTCCGTGCCCCTGTCCCCCGTGGCCTCCCTGTCCCCCGTATCCGTATCCTCCGCCGCCCGCGCCGGGCGGCGCGGCCGGCGGCGCACCGGGAGCGGGCGGCACCGGCGGAGGCACCGATGCGCTCCCCGAGGTGACGGTCGGCTGATCGGCCACCGAACGGGGCTTCCGCTCCGCGTCGTTCTGGTCCATGCTCCCCCTGCCCGGCGCGGCCCCGTCACGGGGTGGCGCCCACGGATTGTGCTCTTCCCCGCCGCCGGAGCGGCCGGGCCGTCCGGTCTCGTCTGCCATGTCCCCTCCCGGGGTTCCTCGTCGGGCGGCCATGCTATTCGTCCGGTCCAATGCCCCGCATACGATGATCCGGTTCCCGACCCCCCGCTGGAGGCATCCGTTGTCCGACCTCAACGCATTCATCACCGGGCTGCCCAAGGCCGAGCTGCACGTGCACCACGTCGGCTCCGCCTCGCCCCGCATCGTGGCCGAACTGGCCTCGCGGCACCCGGACTCCGGCGTTCCGCAGGATCCGGAGGCGTTGAGGGAGTACTTCACCTTCACCGACTTCGCGCACTTCATCGAGATCTATCTCTCGGTCGTCGACCTGCTGCGGGACGCCGAGGACGTCCGGCTGCTCACCTACGAGATCGCCCGCGACCTCGCACGCCAGCAGGTGCGGTACGCCGAACTGACCGTCACGCCCTTCAGCTCCACCACACGCGGCATACCCGCCGAGGCGTTCCTGGAGGCCATCGAGGACGCACGGGTCGCCGCCGAGAAGGAGCTGGACGTCGTCCTGCGCTGGACCTTCGACATCCCCGGCGAGGCCGGGCTGCCCGCCGCCGAGGAGACCACGCGCATCGCCACCGAGATGGGGCCCGACGGGCTGATCTCCTTCGGCCTCGGCGGTCCCGAAATCGGCGTCCCGCGGCCGCAGTTCAAGCCGTACTTCGACCGTGCGATCGCCGTGGGCCTGCACAGCGTGCCGCACGCGGGAGAGACGACAGGCCCGGAGACCGTCTGGGACGCGCTGACCTCGCTGCGCGCCGAGCGCATCGGGCACGGCACGAGTTCCGTACGCGACCCGCGGCTGCTGGAGCACCTGGCCGAGCACCGGATTCCGCTGGAGGTCTGCCCCACCTCCAACGTCGCGACCCGCGCCGTGGAGGACCTGGAGGCGCACCCCATACGGGAGTTGGTCGAGGCCGGGGTGCTCGTCACCGTCAACAGCGACGACCCGCCGATGTTCGGCACCGACCTCAACACCGAATACGCCATCGCCGCCCGCCTGTTGAGCCTCGACGCGGCGGGCATCGCGGCCCTCGCCCGCAACGCGGTGCGCGCCTCCTTCCTGGACGAGGGCGGCAAGGCGCGCCTCGGCGAGGAGATCGACGCGTATCTGACCGAGTGGGGACGCTCGCACTAGCTCGCACCAGCTCGCACCAGCTCGCACCAGGGGGTGTCTGACAACTCCCGCCGCGCGGCGGTGACATGACGATCGGCCCGTAAGGAACGACGGCGGGGCCGGAAGCCCGCATGCTCCGGCCCCGCCGTCGTGTCGCGGACGTCCGCGCGTCCCCGTCCGGTCCGCTTCCGGTCCGCTTCCTGGGTCCGCGTCAGGACTGGTACGGGTTCTGCGGCTGCTGCCCCTGGGGCGCGCCCCCGGCGAACGGGTTGCCCTGCGGCGGCAACTGCCCGGCGCCGCCCGGCTGCTGGGCGCCGTACCCCGGCTGCTGCTGACCGCCCTGGGCGCCGTACGGCTGCGGGCCGCCGCCGCCCTGTGCGAGGAGCTGCTCCGCGTTCTCCTTCGTCACCTCGCTCGCGGCGCCGCAGAAGGTGCACTGGAGGTAGTGCTTCGCGGGGGCTATCGGGAACAGCGGGATGAAGAACAGGGAGAACTTCGTGACGCGCTTGCGCAGCGAGTGCGCCGACGGATTGCCGCAGAAGCTGCACAGCAGGTTCAGCATCGCGAGCTGATGCATCTTGGTCGAAGTGCCGAAGATGAGCACGAGGTCCCCGTTTCTCGGTGTGTGGTGCGGTGTCGGACGTAGACAACCATCCCGTGCGCAGGACACGTCAAGGCGGTCCGTGTAACGAGACGGCTCCGAACGCGCGGGCATGCGCTGCGGCCTGCCACGACGCACGGCTCCCGGACACACGGGAGCCCCGGGGCCGCCCTGCCCCGGGGCTCCTGTTCCGGACGCTCCTCAGCGGACCGCGCGGCTCAAGTGCCGTGTCACAGCGCCGACATGACGTGCTTGACGCGCGTGTAGTCCTCCAGCCCGTACGCCGAGAGGTCCTTGCCGTACCCGGACTTCTTGAATCCGCCGTGCGGCATCTCCGCGACGAGCGGGATGTGGGTGTTGATCCAGACGCAGCCGAATTCCAGCGCACGCGAAAGCCGCATCGCCCGGCCGTGGTCGGTCGTCCACACCGAGGAGGCGAGCGCGTACTCGACGTCGTTGGCCCAGGCGACGGCCTGGGCCTCGTCCGTGAACTTCTGGATCGTGATCACCGGTCCGAAGACCTCGTTCTGGATGATCTCGTCGTCCTGGCGCAGCCCGGAGACCACAGTCGGCGCGTAGAACCAGCCGGTCTCGCCGACCCGTTCACCGCCCGTCTCGACCTTGGCGTGCGCGGGCAGCCGGTCGATGAAGCCGCCGACCTTCTCCAGATGCGTGGGGTTGTTGAGCGGGCCGTAGAAGCAGTCCGGGTCGCCGAGGTCGCCGGTCTTCACCTCGGAGGCGGCCTTGGCGAGCGCGGAGGTGAACTGCTCGTACACGCCCTCCTGTACGAGGACGCGCGTGGCCGCCGTACAGTCCTGCCCCGCGTTGAAGAAGCCGCCGTCCCGGATGCCCTCGACGGCGGCCTCGATGTCCGCGTCGTCGAAGACGACGCACGGCGCCTTGCCGCCCAGCTCCAGGTGGACGCGCTTGACGTCCTTGGCGGCGCTGCCCGCGACCTCGATGCCGGCCCGTACCGAGCCGGTGATGGACGCCATCGCGGGCGTCTTGTGCTCGACCATGAGCCGGCCGGTGTCGCGGTCGCCGCACACGACGTTGAAGACGCCCTTGGGAAGGATCTCGCCCATGACCTCGGCCATGAAGACCGCGGAGGCGGGGGTGGTGTCGGAGGGCTTGAGCACGACGGTGTTGCCCGCGGCCAGCGCCGGGGCGAACTTCCACACGGCCATCATGGCGGGGTAGTTCCAGGGGGCGACCTGTGCGCAGACGCCGACGGGCTCGCGCCGTACGTACGAGGTGAGCCCCTCCATGTACTCGCCGGCGGACTTGCCCTCCAGCATCCGGGCCGCGCCCGCGAAGAAGCGGATCTGGTCGAGCATCATGGGCAGTTCTTCCTGGCGCGTGAGCTCCAGCGGCTTGCCGCAGTTCTCGCACTCGATCGCCAGGAACTCCTCGGCGCGCTCCTCCAGGACGTCCGCGATCTTGAGGATCGCCTTCTGGCGTGCGGCCGGGGTCGCGTCCCGCCAGGCGGGGAACGCCTTCTCGGCCGCGGCCATCGCGGCGTCGACGTCGGCGGCCGCGGAGAGCGGGGCGGTGGCGTACACCTCGCCCGTGGCCGGGTTCACCACGTCCGTGGTCCGGCCGTCAGCGGCGTCCCGGAATTCGCCGTCGATGTAATTGCGCAGCCGACGCAGCTCGGTGGTCACTTCGCACCCCTCCTGCAGTGTCGTCCATCGGGTGAGACCGCCACCCTAACCAGGAGCGCAACGCTTTCGATACACCACCACACCGGCTACGACGGATTCTGTTCTTCCAAGGTCGTATAGCTTCGAATTACATCGCTTACGGGTTGCTAATCGGATGAGGTCTCATGCACAGTGGCGTGCGTGGCCCGAGACGCGAAGAAGACAAACGGCATCCGCTCGCTCGATGATGTGTCGCTGGCGATCATCGAGCAGCTCCAGGAGGACGGACGGCGTCCGTACGCAGCCATCGGCAAGGCCGTCGGCCTGTCGGAGGCCGCCGTGCGGCAGCGCGTCCAGAAGCTCCAGGACCAGGGTGTCATGCAGATCGTGGCCGTCACCGACCCCCTCACCGTCGGCTTCCTGCGGCAGGCGATGGTCGGTATCACCATCGAAGGCGATCTCGAGGCGGTCGCGGACGCCCTCGCCGAGATCGACGAAGTCGACTACGTGGTCGTCACCGCCGGTTCGTTCGACCTGCTCGTCGAAATCGTCTGCCAGGACGACGAGCACCTTCTCGAGATGATCACCAAGCGGATCCGCTCGCTGCCCGGCGTGCGCTCCACCGAGAGTTTCGTCTACCTCAAGCTGCGCAAGCAGACCTACACATGGGGAACGCGATGACCCATAACAAGGACCTCTCCGGTAACAAGGACCTCTCCGGCACGGCCCGCGACCACCTGTGGATGCACTTCACCCGCATGTCGTCGTACGAGAAGGCGCCCGTCCCGACGATCGCCCGCGGCGAGGGCACGCACATCTACGACACCGACGGCAAGCGCTACCTCGACGGCCTGGCCGGGCTCTTCGTCGTACAAGCCGGGCACGGACGCGCCGAGTTGGCGGAGGCGGCGCACAAGCAGGCGCAGGAACTCGCCTTCTTCCCGATCTGGTCCTACGCCCACCCCAAGGCCGTCGAACTCGCGGAGCGGCTGGCCCACCACGCGCCCGGCGACCTGAACAAGGTCTTCTTCACCACGGGCGGCGGCGAGGCCGTCGAGACGGCGTGGAAGCTCGCCAAGCAGTTCCACAAGCTCACGGGCAACCCCGGGAAGTACAAGGTCGTCTCGCGGAACGTCGCCTACCACGGCACTCCGCACGGCGCGCTGTCGATCACCGGACTCCCGGGCCTGAAGGCCCCGTTCGAGCCGCTGGTGCCCGGTGCGCACAAGGTGCCCAACACCAACATCTACCGGGCACCGGCACACGGCGACGACCCGGTGGCCTTCGGCCGCTGGGCCGCCGACCAGATCGAGCAGCAGATCCTCTTCGAGGGGCCGGAGACGGTGGCGGCGGTCTTCCTCGAACCCGTGCAGAACGCCGGCGGCTGCTTCCCGCCGCCGCCCGGCTACTTCCAGCGCGTGCGCGAGATCTGCGACCAGTACGACGTACTGCTCGTCTCGGACGAGGTCATCTGCGCCTTCGGACGTCTGGGCACCCTCTTCGGCTGCGACAAGTTCGGCTACGTGCCGGACATCATCACGTGCGCGAAGGGCATGACCTCCGGCTATTCGCCGATCGGCGCGGCGATCGTCTCCGACCGGCTCGCCGAGCCGTTCTGGAAGGGCGACGACACCTTCCTGCACGGCTACACCTTCGGCGGGCACCCGGTCTCGGCGGCGGTGGCGCTGGCCAACCTCGACATCTTCGAACGCGAGGGCCTCAACCAGCACGTGCTCGACAACGAGAGCGCGTTCCTGGAGACGCTGCGCAGGCTGCTCGATCTGCCGATCGTCGGCGACGTGCGCGGCAACGGCTTCTTCTACGGCATCGAACTCGTCAAGGACAAGGCCACCAAGGAGACCTTCACGGAGGAGGAGTCCGAGCGGATCCTCTACGGCTTCCTCTCCAAGGCCCTCTTCGAGGCCGGGCTCTACTGCCGCGCGGACGACCGCGGCGACCCGGTGATCCAGCTCGCACCGCCGCTCATCGCGGACCAGAGCGTCTTCGACGAGGCGGAGGGGATTCTGCGCGGCGTGCTGACGGAGGCGTGGACGAAGCTCTGAGGCGCGGGGCGCCGCCCAGTCACGGGGCGTGAACTCCCCTGCTACGGGCGCCACTTGAGGGCGAACCACAGCTCCATCCGTACGTCCGCGTCGCTCAGATCCGCGCCGAGCAGCGTGCCGGCGCGGGCGATGCGCTGCCGCACGGTGTTGCGGTGCACCTCCAGCGCGACCGCCGTACGGTCCCAACTGCCGTTCAGCGACAGCCACATGCGCAGCGTCTCGGCCAACTGGGGCCGTCCCTCCAGCGGTCCGAGCCGCGCACGCGCCAACTCACGTGCCTCCTCGGGCGGCACCAGCGAGGCCACGTCCGCGACGTCACCCGCCGCGCCCGCACGGTGCCGCACCAGCGGGCGGCGCTCGGCGAGCGCCCTGCGCAGCG
>NZ_LJGW01000421.1 GCF_001751255.1 Streptomyces nanshensis
CGCGGTGGTCGGCCGGCGCCAGCGTGAAGTCGCCCTCGCCCGCGGGCGGGACGGGCCCGGAGGGCGGTTCCGCCCGCAGCCCGTTGTCCGCGACGGTCGGCGGCCACACCTCGTGCGGGGCCGCTTCGGCACCGGCCGGTCCCACCACCGCCGTCAGGTCGGCGCCG
Source organism: Streptomyces nanshensis (assembly GCF_001751255.1). Taxonomy (GTDB): domain Bacteria; phylum Actinomycetota; class Actinomycetes; order Streptomycetales; family Streptomycetaceae; genus Streptomyces; species Streptomyces nanshensis_A. Next base: position 168 of record NZ_LJGW01000421.1, read on the forward strand.
CAGACGCCGCAGAAGCGTTCCCCGGCCGTGAGCGGCTCGGAGCAGCGCGGACAAGCGGACAGTCGATCAAGCATGGTCACACCCACGTCCAGGGGCGGAAGGGACGGGCCCGTTCCGCCGGTTCGTTCCTCTCGGTGCCGCACTGCGCGTGCCGGACGGACGTCCGGCACGTCCCCCGGAGCCGGGGAGAGCCTCTCCCCGTACGGCGGCGTCTCCCCCTGCGGAAGTATCCCCCGGCGTCCCCCGCGCCGCGTACGCTCCCCGCCGTGCACCGCACCTTCCCCGTACAACAGCCTTTCGCCGTACGGCAGTTGATCCCCCTCGTCCTGCGACGGCCGCTTCCCGTACGGCAGTCGCTCCCCCCGCACGTACCGCTCCCCCTGCCCCGTTCACGAGTCCGCCACTCCCTCGGCTCGGGCGGAGCCGCCCTCGGCGCCGCCGTGCCGGGCCATCAGCACGTCCTGCGCCGCGTGCTGGTAGCGCAGTACGGCGTCCTCGGCGGCCCGCAGATCGCACGGCGCGCTCCACAGCATCCGCCGTGCCGCGTCGTAGCGCTCGATCAGCATCCGGTCCTCGGCCATGCCCTGCTGCGCCACCTTCGCCTTGTACGCGTCCAGGCGTCCGCGCAGCTCCGCCCGTACGGCCAACGGCGCGGTGACGGCGGCGAGTTGGGCGCGCGCCCGGTCCAACTCGTCCTCGGCGCGCTCCTCCAGGGACTCCAGCAGGGGCGAGAGCCGGTGCCACTGCGAGCGGCGCCGGTACTCGGCAGCGGCCGTCAACTCCTCCTGGAGCGCCGTCGCGGGGCCGCTGACCGCGGGGACCTCCGAGGCCGCGATCTTGGCCAGCACCTCGCCGCGCGCCTCGCGGGCCTCGGCGAGGGTGCGGTCCGCGCGGGAGAGCACGTCGCGCAGCCGCATCAGCCGCTGTTCGGAGTCCTGACGGACGTTCAGCACGGCGTCGATCTCGCGGCGTACGTCCTCCAGCCGGCGCGCGGCTCGGTCGTAGCGCGAGGTGTCGGGACGGCCGCCGCCGGGGGCGCTGCTGCCGCCCGCGCGGGTCCAGAACGCCAGCGGGTCGGAGACCACCTCGGCGCGCAGCGCGGTGAGTTCCTCCGTCGTACGCTCCAGATCGTCCCCCGCGGGGTGCTCGCCGGGGCGCACCCCCACGGAGTGCGCGAGGGAGCGTACGCGGCGCAGTTCGGCGGCGAGCATGTCTATGCGCGCGGGCAGGGCGGACCAGACGGAGTCCGCCGCGGCGACGACGTCGAGGGCCTGTGCGTACCAGCCGTTCATCCACTCGACGAGCCCGCCGAGGGTGACCTCCTCCGTGAGCCGGGGGCCTCCGCTTCCGCCCGCGCTGCCGTCCCCGGCCGGGGGCGGTGCCGTGCCGTCGCCCAGGACGCTGCCGGGCAACGTGCGGGGCCCGCGCAGGAGTTGGGTCAGCTCGGCGAGGTCCTCGCGGCTGGGCCAGCGTCTGCGCTCCCGTACCTCCTGGGCCTTGGCGAGGGTGCCGCTGTAGTAGTCGAAGACGCTCCACAGCCGGGTGACGGCCGCCTCGGCCTCCGCCCAGCGCCGTGCCGTGACACCGGTGAGCTGCGCGCCCTCGAGAAGGCGGCGGCCCGCGTGGTCCTGGAGCGCGAGCAACGACGACTCGACCGCCTCGTGTTCGGCGGTGAGCCGCTCCAGAGCACGGTCGGCCTCCTCCCGGCTCATCACCGGTCCGGTGGGTCCCGCGGGCCCCATCGATCACCTCGCTGCGTGTGTGGTGTGCGGCTGGTCGGTTGCGGTCAGGGTCGGATCACGGGCGGTTCACAGCAGGTCGTTCCGGAGCGGGCGGTACGGAACGGGCGCGAGGCGGCGGCCGGAACGGCGGGAGGACGAGGCGCGGGACCGGACGCCGTACGGACGGGCGCGCGCGGACGCCGGAGGCCGCACCGGCCTCAAGTACGCCTGTCCCACGGCTCGTAGCCCCTCCCCCTGGTCGTCGTGGACCGTCCGCCCGCCTACGTTGCGCGATGCCGCCGTCGCAACGGGTCGGGGCCCACCGCCCCAGAGTATGGCCACGCGGAACACCAACCACACTGATTCCACCGGGATCTTGTTCGGATCGGGACCTCGGAAGCGGCCTGCCCGCTTCCGTACGGCCGCCGGCACACCCCCGGCCCTACCCGGAACACGCGCCGCGCACCCCGGCGGTTCCCGTCACACCAGCAGCCACAGGCCCTTCGCGGCCGAGGCCACTCCGCCCGTCAGCGCGAGCCCCAGGATGATGCGGCGCGCCCCCTTCTCCGGCGTACGGGCGGCGAGCAGGTGGCCCAGGACGAGCCCCGCGCCCATGGTCACGGCGACCAGCAGCCAGGCGGAGCCGTCGAGCCGGGGAAGTCCCTTGGCGGCGGCGGACATCAGGTTGACGACGAGCCCGTAGAACTGCGCGTTGGGCACGAACTCCCCTGCCGTCCAGCCCGCGTTGACGGCGTACAGGGAGAGCGCGGGACCGCCCGCGCCCGCCGCGGAGTTCATGAATCCGCTGGCCGCTCCCGCGGCGACAGCGCCGCCCCTGCCGTGCAACGAGGCGACGCGCGCGCCGCGCATCACCAGCAGGACGGCGACGGTGATGAGCACCCCGAACCCCGTCAGCAGCGCGGGCTCCGGCAGCCGCAGCGCGAGCCAGGCGCCCAGCGGCACGGTGAGCGCGGCGGCCGCGACCAGCGGGCCCATCGTCGGCAGCCGCACCTGCCGCCAGTTCGTCGCGAGCCCGGCGACGCCGATGACGACGCCGGCGCAGTTGACGAGCGCGACGCCCTGTACGGGGCCCAGCAGCAGGACCAGGGCGGGAGAGGCGAGCATGCCGAAACCGATCCCCGCCAGCCGCTGCACGGACGCCCCCAGCAGCACGATGCCGCCGAGCAGGACGAGGAAGGTACAGCCGCTGAGCATCCTTCGAAACTAGACGGAGGCGAGGGGGCGTTGGAGGGGGCGGACCCGGATTTCCTTCCGTGGTGCGGAAGTTTACATCCGCTGACCGAAGCGTCCCGTGCCCCCGGGGCCTCCGCGGAACCCGCGCGACGTCATCTGTGCGCGCTCCCCGCGGCGCCCGTGCTTCCCGAACTGCCCGCGCCCAGCGGCCATCTGTGCGGCCCGTCCGGATCGTCCAGCCACGCCCACTGCGCACCGCCGCGCACCGTCACCCCGTAACGCTCCCGGGCGGGACGGCCCGCGCCGCGCCACAGCTCGTACGCCTCCCGCGGACCGACCCGGTGCCCGGCGAGGCCGAAGAGGAAGTGGAAGGAGTCGTGCCGCTGGGCGTGCCGCGGGATCCCGCACGTGGACCGTCCCGGCCGTCCCGCCGCTCCCCCGCTCTCCCCGCCGCCGCTCCAGCCGCCGCGCAGCGGCACGAAGTACGCCGGCGTGGGCAGGAAGCGCCCCTCGGCGTCCCGCGGCCCGGCCACCCGCAGCACCACGAGCCCCGTCCCCACCGGCGCGAGCACCAGCGCCCCCGGCGCGCACTGCTCCAGCCACGCGCCGGGCACCGCGCCCAGGGCGCACGTCGCGATGACGCGGTCGTACGGCGCGTACGCGGGGACCCCGAGCGCCCCGTCGCCCGTGACGACGCGGGGCCGGTACCCGGCGACGGCCAGATGCACCCGCGCCGCCTCGGTGACCTCGGGTTCGAGGTCGACGCTGGTCACCTGCGCGTCGCCCAGCCGGTGCGCGAGCAACGCGGCGTTGTAGCCGGTACCGGTGCCGATCTCCAGCACGCGCATCCCGTCCCGTACGTCCAGCGCCTCCAGCATCATCGCCATCAGCGAGGGCTGGCTGCTGGAGGAGACCAGTGCGCCGTCGCGCACCCGCGTGGCCAGCGGCACATCGTCGTAGACGCCCGCGAGCCAGCGTCGCCGCCGCTCCGGGTCGGGGTCCTCCCGCCACAGCCGCTCCTGTCCGCCGCCGGAGAGGGTGACGTAGTAGTACGGCACGAACACCTCGCGGGGCACCTCGGCGAACGCGGACCGCCACGCCGGATCGGTCAGCGCGCCCCCGGCGACGATCTGCCGCACAAGATCCGAAACACCCGCCATGTCTCCACTGTGCTGCGCAGAAGCAGTCCGCGCGAGGCCTGAAGGTGACCTTCCGCAGCTAGCCTCCCGGCATGGCAGAGAAAGCGATCACGGCCGAGGGGCTGCGCAAGCGCTACGGGGAGACCACGGCGGTGGACGACGTCTCCTTCGAGGTGGAGCGGGGCGAGTTCTACGGGATCCTCGGACCGAACGGGGCAGGAAAGACCACGACCCTGGAGATAGTCGAGGGGCTCAGGGAACCGGACGAGGGCAGCGCCCGCCTGCTGGGTGAGGCGTCCTGGCCGCGCAACCCGGCGCTGCTGCACCGCATCGGCGTGCAGCTCCAGGCGTCGGCGTTCTTCGAGCGGCTCAGCGCCCGCGAGCAGATACACACCTTCGCCTCCCTCTACGGCGTCCCGGGCTCCCGTGCCGACGAGATGCTCCGCACGGTCGGCCTGAACGACAAGCGCGGCACCCGCGAGAACAAGCTCTCCGGAGGGCAGGCCCAGCGGCTGTCCATCGCCTGCGCCCTCGTGCACGACCCCGAACTGGTCTTCCTGGACGAGCCCACCACCGGCCTCGACCCGCAGGCCCGGCGGAACCTGTGGGACCTGCTGCGGACGATCAACTCCGAGGGCCGCACCGTCGTCCTCACGACGCACTACATGGACGAGGCCGAGACGCTGTGCGACCGCGTGGCCGTGATGGACGAGGGACGGATCCTGCGCGTGGGCGCCCCCGCGCAGTTGATCGAGGAGCTGGGGGTGCGGTCGCTGGAGGACGTCTTCCTCCAGCTCACGGGGAGGGAGTACCGGGAATGAAGAGCTTCGTCAGCCTCTCGAAGGCCATGGCGCTCGGGCTGCTGCGGGACAGGGCCGCCGTCTTCTTCATGCTCGTCTTCCCGCTGATGTTCCTCGCGCTCTTCGGTGCCCTCTTCGACGACGAGTCCACGCCGCAGGCGAAGATCGTCCAGGTCGGCGACGTGAAGGTGCTCGACTCCATACCCGACGGCGAACGCGCCCAGTTGCGCGACGTGTTGAGCATCGAGAAGACGGACGGCTCGGCCGCCGCGCGCACCGAGGCGCTGAAGAAGGTGCGCGAGGGCGACACGGACGCGGCCGTCTTCCAGAGCGGCGACGGCGAGGTCGCGATGCGCTACTCGGCGGCCGACTCGGTACGTTCGGGCAACGTCCGCAGCGTCGTGGACTCCGTCATCCAGCAGGCCAACCAGGAGGCCACGGGCAAGCCGCCCGCGTACCGGCTGACCACGAAGCGCATCGAGGACGAGTCGGTCAAGCCGATCCAGTTCCTCACTCCGGGGCTGCTGAGCTGGGCCGTCGCGATGGGCGGCGTCTTCGGCTCCGCGCTGAACCTGGTGAGCTGGCGCAAGAAGCGGATCCTGCGGCGGCTGTGGCTCGCGCCCGTCGGGCCGGGGTCGGTGATCGGCGCCCGGGTCGGGGTCAACCTCGCCCTCGCGTTCGCGCAGACCGGCATCTTCCTGGGCCTGGCGACCCTGCCGTACTACGGGCTGCGGCTAGGCGGGAGCTGGTGGCTGTGTCTTCCGCTGGTGGCGTGCGGCACGCTCGCCTTCATGTCGATCGGCCTGCTCATCGGCTCGTGGGCGAAGACGGAGGAGGCGGCGAACGGCCTCGCGCAGATCATCGTCCTGCCGATGGCCTTCCTCTCCGGCTCCTTCTTCCCGCTGGAGGCCGCGCCCGGCTGGGTGCGCTCCATCTCGGAGTTCCTTCCGCTCACACACCTCGCCGACGCCATGCAGGCGGTACTGAGCAGGGGCGAGAGCTGGGGCGCTGCGCTGCCGGTGATGGGCGGACTGCTGCTGTTCGCGGCGGTGGTGACGCTGATCGCCTCCCGGCTCTTCCGCTGGGACGACGCGTGACGGTGCGGGTACGGCGCCCGGCGGCGGTGGGACCACGCCCGGCGGCGCCGGCCCGGTCGGGCCGTGACGAGGGCTGATGGCGGGGCCGGGGGATCTGCGACCATGGGGGGCGTGATGGAGATTCCACGCGGCAGCTTGCAGACGCAGACCTTCTACGAGCAGGTCGGAGGCGAGGAGACCTTCCGGCGGCTCGTGCACCGCTTCTACCAGGGTGTCGCCGAGGACCCGCTGCTGCGCCCCATGTATCCGGAGGAGGATCTCGGCCCCGCCGAGGAGCGGTTGACGCTCTTCCTCATGCAGTACTGGGGCGGCCCCCGCACCTACAGCGACCAGCGGGGGCACCCGCGGCTGCGGATGCGGCACGTGCCGTTCAAGGTCGACCGCGCGGCGCACGACGCCTGGCTGCGGCACATGCGGGACGCCGTCGACGAGCTCGGACTCGCGCCCGAGCACGAGCGCCAGTTGTGGGACTACCTCGTGTACGCGGCCGGCTCCATGGTCAACTCCCCGGACTGAGCGTTCGGTTCGGCACACGCGGGCCGACGGGCGGCTGGGCGTACGGACGCCCGGCCGCCCGCCCGCATGAGGGGCCGGACATGTGAGGCCGCAGCGTGAGGGCTGAGCCCCGGGAGAACTGAGGCCCGGGAGGACTGAGCCCCGGGAGAGCCGGACCGGGGACGAATCAGCCCGGCGAGGCGTCAGACCGGGGTGACGCTCAGCCCGGTGTTCGTCTCGCCGCCGCGCACCACCACGGATCCGGACGGTGTCCGCAGCCGCAGCCAGGAACCGGTCCGCAGCAGCTTCAGCGTCCCCTCGCCGGCGAGAAAGCCCAGCGCGTGCGCGGCATGTACGGCCCGCAACGGCAGTTGCGTACGGCCCAGCGGCCGGGACCAGATCTCCTCGGCGAGCGCGTCCAGCTTCTCCCGGGTGCGCTCCGGTTGGCCCAACTGCTCGGCCCGCTCCCGGAATTCACCCACCGCCGCGGCGGCGACCGCCCGTACCGCGTCCGCCGGGACCTCCCCGAAGGGCTCCCAGCCTCCGCGCGGCGGAAGCATCCCGGCCCACGGGGGTCCGGTCACCGCCTCGGGCACCGTGACGGCCTCGGCCGACTCGTCGACGCCTTCGAGGAGTTCGCCCGCGGAGACGGTGACGTCGGTGTCGGCCGGCTCCAGCAGCCGCGCCGTCCGCACGGCCAGCACCTCGAAGCGCGCGGGCTTGGCGAAGAAGCCCACGACGCCGCCGCCGGACTGGATACGTACGGCGGCGGCCTTCTCCCAGCGCAGCAGCCGCCGCAGAAACGCCTCCAGCCCCGCGGCCTCCTTCGGGTCAGCGAAGACGAGGCGCTGCCGAACTGTCATCGAAATAGCCCTCCAGGAACTCCCGTTCACCGTCGGTGAGCCGCCGCGGGCGTTCCTTCTCCATGTCGTAGGGGACGATGACGGTCTCGGCCCGTACATAGACCGCCCCCGCGTCCTTGACCTCGTACGCGAGGGTGGCCGAGGCCGCGTTCAGCTTCGTCACCCATGTCTCGACGGTGACGGGCTCGTAGCGGTGGAAGAGCGGCTTGAGATAGTCGATCTCGTGCCGCGCCACCACGCAGCCCGCCCTGAACGGCGCGCGCTCCTCGGGCACTTCGGACTCGGACGAGCCCACGGCCTCCCCCGCCACCCGGAACATGAAGTCGATCCGCGCCTCCTCCAGATAACGGAGGTAGACGACGTTGTTGACGTGCCCGTAGGCGTCCATGTCCGACCAGCGCAGGGGGCACTGGTATGTGTGACGCACGTGAACCGACCAGCCTGCCTCAGCCGCGGGTGAGCTTCTTGTAGGTGGCGCGGTGCGGACGCGCGGCGTCCGGACCCAGCCGCTCGATCTTGTTCTTCTCGTACGCCTCGAAGTTGCCCTCGAACCAGAACCACTTGGACTCGCCCTCGTAGGCGAGGATGTGCGTGGCCACGCGGTCCAGGAACCAGCGGTCGTGGGAGACGACCACCGCACAGCCGGGGAAGTCCAGCAGCGCGTTCTCCAGCGAGGAGAGAGTCTCGACGTCGAGGTCGTTGGTCGGCTCGTCGAGCAGCAGCAGGTTGCCGCCCTGCTTCAGGGTCAGCGCCAGGTTCAGCCGGTTGCGCTCACCGCCGGAGAGCACGCCCGCGGGCTTCTGCTGGTCGGGGCCCTTGAAGCCGAAGGCCGACACGTACGCGCGCGAAGGCATCTCGACCTGGCCGACGTTGATGTAGTCCAGCTCGTCGGAGACGACGGCCCACAGCGTCTTCTTGGCGTCGATGTTGCTCCGGGTCTGGTCGACGTAGGAGATCTTGACCGTGTCGCCGACCTTGATGGAGCCCTCGTCCGGCTTCTCCAGGCCCTGGATCATCTTGAACAGGGTGGTCTTGCCCGCACCGTTGGGCCCGATCACGCCGACGATGCCGTTGCGCGGCAGCGAGAAGGACAGGTCGTCGATGAGCACCTTGTCACCGAAGCCCTTGCTGAGGTGCTCCACCTCGACGACGACGTTGCCCAGGCGCGGGCCCGGCGGGATCTGGATCTCCTCGAAGTCCAGCTTCCGGGTCTTCTCCGCCTCGGCGGCCATCTCCTCGTAACGCGTGAGCCGCGCCCGGGACTTGGCCTGCCGCCCCTTGGCGTTGGAGCGCACCCACTCCAGCTCGTCCTTGAGGCGCTTGGCGCGCTTGGCGTCCTTCTGCCCCTCGACCTTCAGCCGGGACTGCTTCTTCTCCAGGTACGTGGAGTAGTTGCCCTCGTAGCCGATGGCGCGGCCCCGGTCGAGCTCCATGATCCAGCCAGCGACGTTGTCCAGGAAGTACCGGTCGTGGGTGATGGCGACGACGGTGCCCGGGTACTGCGCGAGGTGCTGCTCCAGCCACTGCACGGACTCGGCGTCCAGATGGTTGGTCGGCTCGTCGAGCAGCAGCAGGTCGGGCTGCTCCAGCAGCAGCTTGCACAGCGCGACGCGGCGCTTCTCACCGCCGGAGAGCGTGGTGACGGGCCACTCGCCGGGCGGGCAGCCCAGCGCGTCCATGGCCTGTTCGAGCTGGGACTCCAGGTCCCACGCGTTGGCGTGGTCGAGCTGCTCCTGGAGCTTGCCCATCTCCTCCATCAGCTCGTCCGAGTAGTCCGTCGCCATCTGCTCGGCGATCTCGTTGAACCGGTCGAGCTTGCCCTTGGTCTCGGCAACGCCGTCCTCGACGTTCGCCAGCACCGTCTTCGACTCGTCCAGCGGCGGCTCCTGGAGCAGGATGCCGACGCTGTAGCCCGGGGCGAGCTGGGCGTCGCCGTTGGACGGCTGGTCGAGCCCGGCCATGATGCGCAGCACCGTGGACTTCCCGGCGCCGTTCGGTCCCACGACACCGATCTTCGCGCCCGGCAGGAAGCTCAAGGTGACGTCGTCGAGGATCACCTTGTCTCCGTGCGCCTTGCGCGCCTTGCGAAGGGTGTAGATGTACTCAGCCAAGAGGAACCGTCCGGCAGTCAGTAGGTTTCGGGGCGCGGCAGCGCCGCACGGGCAGACGCCCCCATCTTGCCGCACACCCGGCCGTACCCCGAAACGGGGCGGCCGGGCCCGCGACCGCTTCCGGGCACAGCGGGCAAGCGGGGTCGAGCCTCACTCGGCGTGAACGCCCTCGTCGTCCGGATTCTTCCTGCGCACCACGAGCACGGCCATCGCACCGAGCACCACCAGCCCGACCGCCGTACCGGCGATCATCGGGGTGCCGCTCGCCCCGGTCTCCGCGAGATCGCCGCCCGCGCCCTTGCCGGCTCCGCCGCCCACGGTGGCCGTACGCAGTTGCGATGCCTGACCGTCGTCCTCCGCCGCCGCGACGGGCACGGCGCTCCGGGTGGCGCAGTCCAGCACGCCGCTGAACGACTTCGTCGTGCCACGGGGTCCGGTGAGCGGGATGCGGTACGCCTGGTCCTCGCGCACCGGCACGGTGTACGTACGGTGCCCACCCGCCGCCACGGCGTGCTCCTCGCCCGCGAGGCGGAACCGGAAGGCCCGGTCCCCGCTGTTGGAGACCGTGACCAGAACTCCGCCGCGTGCGCAGTTCTTCGCCGTCTCGACCGCGGGTATCGCTCCGCTCTCCGCCCAGTCCACGGACGCCGACGCGGTGACCGTCGACCTGCTGGACCCGGCGAGTATCTGCGCCTGGCTCGCGGCGTGGCCCCCGACTCCGGTGAAGGCCCGACCGACGGCGACCTTGGTCGCGGCCTGCACGGTCAGCGAGCCCTTGCCCGCCTGCCGCCGTGCCTCGGGCACGTCGAGGTAGAGCCGCGCACCGTCCTGTACCGACGTGACCTGACGTCCGTTCCGGTCCACGATCCGAGCCCCCGGCGACGCCGAGCCCGGCGTCTGCGAGACGGCGGCGCCGGACGCGGAGGTACGCACCGTGAAGGGACCGAGCCGGCCGCTCCTGCGGGAGAGCACCGCGGGGTCGAGGGAGAGCGAGGGACGCGGCTGCGCCAACTTCCGTGCGGAGCGCTCCAAATGGTCCGCGAGCTTCTCCGCCGCGGGGTCCATGGCGCTGACGCGCAGACCTCCGCCCTTCCCGCGATCAGCGCCTCCGCCCTTCCCGCGGTCCGGGCGCGCGCCCGGACCGTCGGTGAAGCGCCAGACGGCGACCTGAGTACCGGCGGCGGCCGTCTCCGGTGAGAGCTTCCCCGAACGCGCCCTTTTCGCCAGGGCGTTGAGATCGTCGACCTGCGGATAGGAGTGGCGCAGGATCCACACGATCTTGCCCGCGTCGGGGTTGTCGTGCAGTGATGTGCGCGCCCAGTCGGTCTCGCCGTACCGCGCGTGCTGCTGCGTGGGGTTGTCCACGTCGAGCCCGTACGTCTGGAGCCTGCCGCCGCCGTCGACGGCCATCTCGAACAGCCCCGCGCCGGTGGTCAGTTCCTCGCCGTCCTCGTGGACGACGGCCTGCCCGTAGGTCTTCAGCCCCTCCAGGGTGGCCGTGGCACCGCCCTGTCTCGACGGCTCGTCCTCGGCCGGCGTTGTGGCCGCGGCGGCCGGGGTGGCGGCGGACACGCCCGCCACGAGCAGTACGGCGGTGCACAGCGCGACGGCAGGACGCCTCAGCGCACGTACGGTCCGGTGCCGGCCCATGGCGGCGACGGTCCCGCGGACAAACCTCATGACATTCCCCTCCGGGCGGCACGAGCACGACAGTCGGCGGTCACCTCGGTGACCTGGTCTCCGCGTCGCGCTGTCCCGTCGCCAAGCACTGAACCCCCGTCAGCCACGCGGGGGATCGTAAGGAGCGGAGACGCTCCGATCCCCCGCGATCCGACCGTTCAAGCGTTCCGACTCACAATCGTTATCAGCGAATCCGGCGGACCGGGACGATCACGGCTCGGCCGACTGACCTGGAAGCTTCCCCTCCGCAAGAGCGCCCGCGGGCTCCGGAGTGCCGGGCAACGCCTCCGGCCCACCGTCCCCGTGGCCGCTCTCCACCAGCACCCGCCGCGCGGACGAGACCCGTACGAAGGCGGAGGTGCCGCGCGAGAGATCGTGCCCGACGCTGTGGGCGGACAGCTCCGCTGAGACGTAGTGCCGCCCGTCCCGGTCGGACTCGCGAAGCCTGAACTGGCCGGTGACGATGACCGGTTCGCCGACGGTCACCGACGAGGCCACGTTCTCCGCGAGGCTCCGCCGGGCCCACACCGTGTAGAAGCTCGTCCCCACGTCCGACCAGGAGCGCTCCTGCGAGTCGAAGCGGCGCACCGAGCTGGCGAGCCGGAACCGTGCCAGCGGCACCCCGGACGCCGTCGTCCTGTATTCGACCCGCGTCGCGACGTTCCCCACGACCGTCAAGTACGTCTCGTTCATACGCCCCCTCATCTCCCCGGCACGCCCTGTGCGGACGCCCGGTTCGCCCCGTGACCGGCGCAGTCGCACCGGACAAATCCAGCGTGCACCGATCACGGAAATCCCGCTCTGAGCTGGGGACTACCGGGTGGTTGTGGACAACTCCGCCACCCGCAAGAGGGGTTCAGCGCCTGAGCGCTCCGTTCCGCCCCGGGTACGGGGTTACAAAGACGAGGTGTCGCCGGCCGCGATCACGTACTGCTCACGCACCTCGCGGAACCGCAGCAGCTCCGCCGCCACCGGTTCCAGCACGTGCACCTGTCCGCATCCCGCCACCAGCCGCCGCAGCCGCCGCTCCTCGCTCCGTCCGTACTCCGCAGCGGGCCCGCGCGCGGCGAAGCGGCATCCCCACGACAGCAACGAACCTCCGAGGACACCACCGATGAACAGCGCCACACCTGCCCACTCGGCGACGACGCTCATCCCGAGCGCCGCGCACAGCACACATGCGGCACCGGCCAACTGGAGGAGCAGCAGCGCCAGTTGGCCCGTCAGCGCGAAGCTCCACCACACCGGGCGGTGCGGCACCCCCGCGCGCCCATGCGCTGCGGCGGACTGCTCCGCGTCCTCACTCAGTACGTCGTCGAGGGCCTCCGGCAGACCCGAGGCTCCGCGCCATGCGGCGTCGCGCACGGATCTGCGCCAGGCCTCGGGCAGACCGGCCGCCGCCTCCTCCACCACGCTGCGCACCGCGTGCGCCACGAGGGGCCGGGCCACGCGGGGACGCGCCTCCCCGGAGGGCGAGGCCGCCGCGGCCCTGTCGTTCGCGCCGTCGCCCGCGGGTCGCACCATGCGGTCCTCGTCGAGCGCGCCGCCGGGCAGACCTTCGGACGCCCCTGCGTCCGGTCCGCCGAAGTCCCCGCCGTCCTCCACGTCTGCGACCGTCGCGCCGCCGTCCGGCGCGGACTCCTTGCGCGAGCGCCGGTCCTCGTACCAGTGCTGCAACTGCGCCCACGGTGTGCCGCAGGCGCGTTCCGCGTACCGTCGCCAGGCCCGTTCGGCCGCCTGCCCGGCGGCCACCGCGCCCGCGGCACGCGCCAGCCGCCCGGAGAAGTCCTCGCGTACGTCCTCGGTGAGCCCCGAGGGAGCGGTCGCGGCGGGCACGGATCCGCACGGCTCGTACTCGGGGCGCAGCCGCTCCACGACCACGTCCAGATCCGCGCTCAGCCGCAGCGACGCCGCCCGCCGCTCGGCCACGAACCCGGCCAGTTCGGCGCGGAGTTCGTCGACTCCCTCGCCCACGAGCGCCGACGTCGCGAGGACGCGCGCGCCGGGCTCGCCGTGGTCGCCGAGCGCCATGCCGTCCTCGTCCAGGAGCCGCCGCAGATCGTTGAGCACCGCGTCCGTGGCGTCGCCCGGCAGACGGTCGGTCTGGTTGAGGACGATGAAGGTCACCTCGGCGTACCCGGCGAGGGGGCGCAGATACCGCTCGTGCAGCACGGCGTCCGCGTACTTCTCCGGGTCGACCACCCACACGACGGCGTCGACGAGACGCAGCAGCCGCTCCACCTGCTCGCGGTGGCCCTCGGCCGCCGAGTCGTGGTCGGGCATGTCGATGAGGACGAGACCCTCCAGTTCGCTGCGGGCCTCCTCGTCGATCCGTCCTCTCCAGTCGGACTCGGGGCGCATCAGCCGCCGGGTGGACGGCGGGATGCCGAGCCGGTCGAGGAGTCCGTCGGCCGGTCCCGCGCCGGGCACCTCCCACGAGCAGGCGACGGGCGTGGCGGTGGTGGGTCTGCGCATGCCGGCCTGTGAAAGCCGTGTCCCGGCAAGGGCGTTGAAGAGGGACGACTTGCCGCTGCCGGTGGCTCCGGCGATGGCCACGGTGGTGTACCGGCGGGAGAGCCGCTCGCGCGCGTCCGCCGCGTCCAGTACGCGGTCGGCCTCCGCGAGGGCCCGCCGGGGCAGGCGCGTTCTCGACAGGTCGACAAGTCGTCGCAGCGCGACGACCCGCCGCCCGAGGGCGCTTTCCNTCGTTCTCGTACTGCTCCCGCGAACGCGTGCCGCCCACCGGCCAGTCCGCCGGGGCCTGGTCCGGCAACGTCCGCCCCAGATACGGCGCTTGGGCCCCGGCGCCGGAGCCCGCTCCGTCGTGGGCCGTCCGCCGGGCGCCCACCGGGGCCTCGGGTTCCGCGTCCCACAGGGCGGTGGCCGTCGAGCGGCCACGGCGCTCACCGGGGAGCGACGCGCGTGCACGCCGGGCGATCAGCCCGTCGTCCCAGGCACTCTCCTCGTCGGCGTCGGCCGCGTCCCGGGAGACGTCCGCCTCACGGGTGCCGTCCGGGGCGTCCGCGACCGCCACGTCCCCCGAACCGCCGTCCCGGGCACCGCCGTTGGCGCCGAGTTCCCCGGCGCCGTGGGCGGCCGGAGCGGCGTTCTGTTCCTCATCGCACGTGCCGTCGGCCCGAACATCCGCTGTGGACACTGCGGTCACCTCTCCGTCTGCGACTGCGACAACTTCCGTGCCCCCGGCTCCGACTGCGCCGCCGCCTCCGCTTTGCGCAGCACCGACAGGGCGGCGATGAGGTCGACCTGCGGGTCGGGGGCCGTCTCCAGGGAGTCCAGGGGGGCGAGACGCCGGTCGCGTTCCTCGTACAGGGCGCGCTCCACATAGGTGGCGAGCAGGCGGACGCCGCACTCGCGCAGCCGGCGCGCGCTCGGTTCACCGAAGGCGGTGGCCAGGCTGCGGTACGCGCTCGCGGCATGCCCTCCGCCCACCAGCGCCGTCGCCAGCATCGCGGCGGCCTCCTCCGCGTCCCGTCCGAACCCGTGGTCCACGGCCCGGGCTTCCTCCTCGGTGAGCTCTTCGAGGCAGCGCCGCCAGCGCCGTACGAGGAGGTTCATCCGGCCGCGTCCGTCGGCGGTCTCCTGACCGGCCCGGGTGTCCTCGCCGGCCTGGCCGGTGGCGATCTCCGTGATCTCGGCGCCGGGTTCGGCGGGATCGCGCCGCCATGCCTCGGCGACGCGTTCGTCGGCGGCGGCGACGGAGGAGGCGAGGAGCGTCGTCAGTCCCGTCTCGAAGGCGTCGAGCACCTCTTCGCCCTTGCTATCGACGGGGAAGCCGCGCCAGAGCGCGTCGGCGTCGCCCGCGAGGAGTTCGCCGACGGCGATGTGCCGGCGTACGCGTACCCGCGCCTCCTCGTAGGCCTCTTCGATGTGGCCGGTCAGCCGCAGCGCGGCGGCGTGCTGGGCCGCCGAGGCGTTGGCGAGCGCGGCGACGCGGGAGCGGAGCGAGGCGAGGGCGCCCACGGCCGTACGGCGTCCGGCGACCGCGCGTGCGGCCGGATCGAGCGCGCGCTGCGTGAGCCAGTTGCGCAGCCCGGCGACGGCGGTCGCCGGCAGCAGCCCCGACCCCCCGGCGGATTCCGGCAGTTCGGGAACGGTGAAGCGCGGCACGTCGGCCAGGCCCTCGCGGATCAGCAGCGAGCCGTACTGGCGGGCGACGTCGGAGGCGATCTGGTGCGGCACACGGTCGAGGACGGTGACGAGCGTGACGTCGTACTCCCGCGCCGTACGCAGCAGATGCCAGGGAACGGCGTCCGCGTAGCGGGCAGCGGTGGTCACCAGCACCCAGATGTCGGCGGCGCAGAGCAGTTCGGCGGCGAGATCGCGGTTGGAGGCGACGAGGGAGTCGATGTCCGGGGCGTCGAGCAGGGCCAGTCCCTGGGGAAGGGCGGTGTCGGTCTCGATGCGCAGCGCGGCCTCGGCGCCCTCGTCGTCCTGTCCGTCGTCACGGCCGAGGAGTTCCTGCGCGGCGCAGCCCTGCACATCGTCGTCCGGCTCCGCCTCGTGCGCGTCCTGACGCGGCATCCACACACGGGAGAGGCGGGGCAGGACGCGCCGGTCCGCGAACCAGCGTTCGTCCTCGGGATGACAGACGAGCACAGGCGTACGCGTGGTGGGCCGCAGCACTCCGGCTTCGCTGACTCGGCGCCCCACAAGGGAGTTGACGAGTGTCGACTTCCCCGCGCCCGTGGAACCTCCGACGACGGCGAGCAGCGGCGCCTTGGGCGCGCGCAGCCGCGGCAGGAGGTAGTCGTCGAGCTGGGCCAGGAGTTCGTCCCGCGAACAGCGGGCGCGGTCGGCACCGGGAAGCGGCAGCGGAAAGCGTGCGGCGGCGACGCCATCGCGGAGCGCTGACAGTGCGTCGAGCAGTTCGGGCCGTACGTTCAAGATCGCCACATGCGCAGAATGCCCAAATTCGACTGCTTTTTGAAGCGTATTCACGGCTCTGCGTGCTGAAAACAATCGGTTTCGGGTGTGGATGAAGCCATTCGCGCCATTTGACCCGTACGCCACCCCCGCCCCCACCGGTGCACCCATAACGACTGAGCAACACCCGTGCACCTCGGAGCGAAAACCGCTGCACGAATCGCACCGGCCTGCGATTATCGGAGGCGCTTCACCGAACCTCCACATGGTGTCGCGGACGTGAAGCACACAGCGCCAGCCACGGGGACCCCTATCCTTGACCGCGCCACGGTCACCCGGAGGCACGCCCACTCCTCCGCGACCGACCGAGACCGGCCCCCGTAGCTCAGTGGATAGAGCAGGCGCCTTCTAAGCGCTTGGCCGCAGGTTCGAGTCCTGCCGGGGGCGCGTTTGAACGCCGTTCTCTACGCCCGTAGAGGACGGCGTTTTCGCTGGTCAGGTGCGGGAGAGGTGATCGTTCCGCAGGCGTGCCGGAGCGTCGCGGCAGGGCTGACGATCATCGTGCCGGGCGCGGTGTGCGGCGTGTCGTACCTCGTCCGTTGCCGACGGTCAGCAGCCGCTCGTGGACGGCGGCCTGGCACGCGGCGACGGCTGCCGCCGCGGTCCGTCCCGGCGGGCGTCGCTGGGCTCCATCGCCCGCGTCTCGGCGGTCGGGCCGTCGTCGCGCTCGGAGCGGCGGTCGGGTCGTCGCGGGGTACGGGGGCCGCGTACGGAAGCGCGCCTCACCGGAGGGGGCGGGAGCCGCGTCCGGCGGGAGCCCCCGACAGCTCCGGGGCAGGCTGACCGCCATGCGGTATCCCGTGCGCCGCCCCGCTCCGGCGAGTGCTCGGGCCCGGCGCATGGCACGCTGGACGCACCGGACGCAAGCAAGCACGCGCGGGGAGACGGGGGAGCAGCGAACGGTGTCCGAAACGGTGTTCCAGGGCGCGGAGTTGCCGCCGGCGGAGCGGTTCGAGGGATGGCGCCAACTGGCCTTCGCCAGCCACGCGCCGACCGAACTCCACACCGACCATGCTGACGACTTCGACGCGACCCTGCGCCTGCTGGGACTGGGCCCCGTCCAGGTGTCCGTGCTCGCCTGCCCCTCGCTGCGCTCCCACCGCACGCCGAAGCTGATCCGGCAGTCCGACCCCGAGCTGTATGACTTCGCCCTCGCCCGGCAAGGGTCCGTCGCCGTCGACCAGGAGGACCGGCAGGCCGTCCTGAGCGCCGGCGACCTGACCCTGTCCACCACCTCACGGCCCTACCGGGGAGAACTCGTCGCCGACCGGAGCAGGACACACCGGAGCGGGGAGAACCAACGGCCCGCAGGTGACGTCATGTTGGTGCAGGCACTCATCCCACGGGCGCTGCTGCCGCTTCCCGCCGACGTCGCCGACCGGCTGCTGGCGGCGGACTTATCCGGCCGGGAGGGCATCGGCGCCCTGTTCGCCCAGTTCATCGTCCGTCTGGCCACCGACACCACCCGCTACGCGCCCGCGGACGCCGCGCGGCTTGGCGGTGTGGCACTCGACCTCGCCGCGTCGTTGCTCGCCCACCACTTCGGCGCCGACCGGGCGCTGCCGCCCGAGACCCGCCGGCAGACCCTGCTCGTACGCGTCCACGCCTTCATCCAGCGGCAGTTGGCCGACCCGGATCTCGGCCCGGACCTGATCGCCGAGGCCCACCACGTCTCGCGCCGCACCCTGCACCGCCTCTTCCAGAGCCAGGGCACCACCGTCGGCGCGTTCATCCGCCGGCACCGGCTCGAACGCGCCCGGCACGACCTGGCCGACCCGGCGCTGGCCGCTCGGCCGATCCACGCCGTGGCCGCCCGCTGGGGCTTCCGCCGCGCCGCCGACTTCACCCGGGCCTTCCGCACCGCCTACGGCGTCCCGCCGCGCGAATACCGGCAGTTGGCCCTGCACGACGGCCTGGCACCGGACGCTAAGGGGCTGGCACTCACTGCTAACGACGCCTCAGCAGAGGCGGGCTAGTTTTTGAAGGCCGAGCAGATGAGAACGGCGGCGTGAGCAGGTGAACGCAGCACCGGGGGGCCGCTCACGCCGCACTCTCGGATCGCTTCATGGGGTACCGGGCCAACTCTTGCCGGTGGGGGCGCCGCCGGTGCCGAACCGTCCCAGCCGCACTTCACCAAGTACGCGGTCAAGACCCTGTACACACCGACCAAGGGCTATTCGGCCGACGTCGGAAAATGGTGGAAGAAGGACGGTCACGCCGGTTGCAACGGCCACTTCACGTGGGCAGGCACCGACGACCACGTGTCCGTACAGAGGAAGGTCTACTGGGAATCGGGGCGGGTGACGCACAAGAAGATGAAGTTCGGGAAGGACTACCCCTACCGGGGCGCCCGGAGTGTGTACATGCGCGCCTGCGACAACGTCAGTTGCAGCCGATGGTGGTAGCGGCGCGGGGAGTACCCGCGTTCCGAGTCTGAGGGGTTGAGGCGGCCGCCGGGAGCCCGGCCGCGGGCTGAGGCGCGTCCTCTCCGAGTCGGCCGCCCGTCCATCGCCGTACGCGGAGGCATCAAGCGCCGGCCGCCGCTGCCGGGCCGCAGCGTGCGCCCGTTACCGGCCCTGCGGCGGACGCAGGCCGAGGATCATGTCGGCCGAATCGCCGTGCGACGTCCACGACGAGCGGAAAGACCTGAGTCCCCACGCCCTTCCCCTGATAGTCGTCAGCCAGACGACCTCCGGACCGTCGGCCAGCTCCAGGTGCCGGGTCAGAGCAAGCGGGTTCTCGGCGACCGCCGCCAAAGTGAGCATGATCGGCGCCCCTCGCGTCCGTTCGGTCAGGCCTCTCCGGCACGACCTACTGATCGCCGAACTCCGGTGACACCGCTCGGCTTTGGAGGGCACAGCACATCCGCCGCTGCGGTTGCCGGGCGAATCCCCGGCCCGCTCGCTCACCCATTCCTGCGCGAACCCCTGATCGACGGGCGCCCCCGTCAACTCCCGCTACACTCTGGGCCCCTTCGGCCAGGCACGCAGCCCCCACCGTGCTCCTTCTCTCCCCCACGAAACCGAGGCAGACCCCTATGACCACCGAGTCCCGTCGCGCGGCCCGCCAGAAGCTGGTGCTGGACCACTTCCACGACGAAGTACGCCAGGACTGGGACCAGGTGCTCTCCACCTTCCCGCACCCGCACTACGAGCTGATCCCCACCATGACCGTCCACGACGGGGACAGCGAAGTCCGCGGCTACTACCACGACACCCGCATCGCCTTCCCCGACCAGGACCACGAGATCATCGCCCTGCGTCACAGCGACGACGCCGTGATCGCCGAGTTCTGGCTCCTGGGCACCCACCGGGGCCCGCTCGGCTCGATCCCGCCCACCGGCAGCCGCTTCCGCGTCCGCATGACCGCCTACTTCCTCTTCGACACAGAGGAGAACCTGGTCTGCGAACGCGTCTACTTCGACAGCCTGACCCTGCTCAAGCAGCTCATCGGCGGCATCGACAAGAAGAACCCCCGCAACTGGCCCCTGATCGTCCGCTGCCTACGAGGACTCCTCAAGATGTCCGGACAGCCCCCGCACCCCAGCCTCGTCAACACCCCACCCGCAGACCTGCCATGAAGGTCCACCACCTCGACTGCGGCACCATGCGACCCCCCGGCGCCCAACTGGTGTGCCACGTACTGCTGTTGGAAACCGCGGGCGGGCTCGTCCTGATCGACTCCGGTTACGGACTCCAGGACGTCGCCGACCCGGCCCGGCGCCTGGGACCGGTACGTCACTACGTACGGCCGGTCCTGGACCCCCGGCAGACGGCGGCCCGCCAGGTCGAACGGCTGGGTTTCCGGCGGGAGGACGTGCGGCACATCGTCCTCACCCACCTCGACGTGGACCACGCCGGAGGACTGGCCGACTTCCCTGACGCGTCGGTCCATCTCACCTCGGCCGAGGCCCGAGGGGCGATCCACTCCCCCGGACCCCGGGAACGGCTGCGCTTCCGGCCGGCCCAGTGGGCCCATCGTCCCCGGCTGGTCGAGCACCGTCCCGACGGGGAGACGTGGCGGGGCTTCGCCGCCGCCCGTGAACTGGACTCCGTCGCCCCCGGCCTCGTACTCCTCGCCCTGCCCGGCCACACCCGGGGTCACGCCGGGGTGGCCGTCGACACCGGCAGTCACTGGCTGCTGCACGCCGGAGACGCCTTCTACCACCGAGGCACCCTCGACGGACGGGGAGGCGTGCCGGTCTCCCTGCGGGCCATGGAGGCGGCGGTGGCCCACGCCCCGCGGCGGGTGCGCGACAACCACGCGCGGCTGCGTGAGCTGTACGAGCGTCAGGAGCCCGATCTGCGGATCCTGTGCTCTCACGACCCCACGCTGTACGAGCAGGCGCGCGGAGAGAACTGACCGGGCCCCACGGCTCCGGGGCGGCAGATCCGTTACCCGCGTACCGGTCGGAACTCGTGGAACCGGTGGCCGACATGACATTCCTGCACCTGACGGAGACCGACGGCTCATGGCAGGTCCTCACGGCTGACGCTGAGGTGACGAGGGTGAGCTTCGATCGGGCGGTGACCCTCCTGATCGCATCCGCTGATTCGTCCCTGGAAGTGCGGATCGAGAACGAGTTCTCGATCACCGCCTCGGACGGATCGACGACCTGCGTGGACTCGGAGGGCGAGACCTCACAGTTGTCGCCCGCCCTACCGGCGAGACAGTGGCGAACTCACGCCGGATACGCCCCCGAGACCACCGCCGAGACGAGTTCGACGCGGGAGAGGCAGCCGGTGCGCTTGAAGAGGCGGCTCAGGCGGGATTCCACGCTCTTCCGGCTGCAGCCGAGGACGACGGCCAGTTCGCTGTTGGTGAGGCCCTCGGTCACCAGGGTCGCGAGCAGCCGTTCGTTCTCCGCGATGGTGGCGTCGCGGCCCGGGACGGCCATGTTCCGCGAGCGCATCAGGTTGCGCAGGCGGGCGCGGGGCAGCAGGGCGTCCAGCTCCCCGTACAGCTCGTACGCCTCCCGCAGGGCGGCGACGTCGGTCAGTTCGTGGCGGACAAGTGCCGTGACGGTCTTGGCCAGTTCGTACGGCTGGCCGCGGCGGCGGGCGAGCCGCAGTGCCTCGTCCGCGGCGCGGGGGTCCGCGTGGGCGACCGCCTTCGTCAGCAGCCGGAAGAGCAGGGCGCGGTCGGTGCCCAGCAGGTCGGAGACCCTCGCCGCCTCCGCGGCGTAGTGGCGCGCGGCTGCCCGGTCGCCGCCGGCCAGCTCCAACCGGACCTTCCTGAGCCAGAGTTCCTCGGTGCCGATGACCACTCCGCCGCGGGCGGCGGAGTCGATCGCCTCGGAGATCACGCGGTCCACCTGGTCGGCCGCGCCGAGGACGTGCCGCAGTTCCGACTCGGGGGCGGCCAGCAGATGGAGCATGACGGGCTGTTCGTCGCGTGCCTTGTCGAGCACCGTACGGGCCTGGGTGAGCCGGCCGCGGGAGATGAACATGATGCTCGCCGCCCGGCACATCAGGGTGTGGCTGGGCACGTCGGCCAGCAGGGAGTCGCCGGCCAGGACCATCCGTACGAGGTCCAGTGAGCGGTCCCAGTCCCCCTGGAGGCTGCCGGCCACGATCTGGTCGGCCACGGGCCAGTGGCCGAACTGCAGCCCGTAGTCGGTGAGAAGACGGGTCGCGCGCTCCAGTTCGCCGCAGGAGAGCAGCGTGCGGGCCAGTCCGCACAGCCGCTCGAAGCGGTGCCGGGAGCCCTCTTCCCACAGCGGCCGGTGGACCGGGTCGGCGACGCTGCGCTCGAACGCCGTCATCCGGCCCAGAACGGCGGCTATGGACTCGCTGAAGAAGTGCCCGAGCGCGGCGACGACGGCGTCGCCTGCGGACCAGGTGTCGTAGGCGGCCCGCAGTTGGTCGTCCGCCTCGCGCCAGCGGTCCAGGTGGTACAGGGCGGCGCAGCGAGCGATGGTCCGGTGGCCCTCGCCGCCCGGCAGGGAGCGCCAGCCGTCCCGGGCCAGTTCGGTGAGCGCCGCCGTGTCGGAGGTCGCGGCGACGGAGACGACGTAGACGAGTTCGGCTTCGAGGAGTGCGGTGGAGGAGACCTGGTCGGGGTGGCTGGAGATCACCGCCCATGCGCTCTCCAGCGCCTCGGCGTAGCGATGGTGGATGTAGCAGGTGGAGGCGTGCAGCAGCAGCGCCCTGGTGTGTTCGCCGGGTTCGGCGGTGAGCTTGACCGCGGCCCGCAGCCAGCGTTCCGCGGGGTGTCCGTCGTGCAGCATGGCCTCGACGCTCCGGGCGATCAGTTCGCGGGCCGCGCGCCGGGTGTCCACGAAGCCGCCCGCGAGGGCCAGTTGGTCGGCGAGATAGGCGTCGGCGGCGGTGGCCTCGCCGGCCCAGACGGCGGTGACGGCGAGCGCCGCGAGCTTGCGGCGCTCGTACTCCCCGAGCCCGGCCGTCAGCGCCGACGCGAGCAGCGGCAGCCGGAACCGCCAGCCGCTCTGCCGGGCTCCGCGCTGTAACACGCCCTCGCTCCACAGCAGGGACAGCTCCTCGCGGACCTCGCTCTCCTTCACCTCCAGGGCGCGTGCGATCAGCGCGGGCGCCGCCTCGCCCAGCGGTTGCAGCACGGCGAGGGCCTCGGCCACCGGCCGGGCCAGTCCGCCGAGTCGGCGCACCTGCTCCACCAGGGGCTGTTCGGCGGGGAGTTCGGGCGGTGTGTCCGGGGAGACGAGATAGGCGTGCCGGTCGAAGACGCGCAGGGTGCCGGTGCGCCGGTGGCCGTCCAGGGCGGCGTGCACGGCGCCGGGCACCCCGCGGCAACTGCGCCGCAGATGTCCGTTGAGCGACGCGGACGGCATGGCCTGCAGCCTGTGGGAGACCAGCGCGCTGATCTCGGCGGCGGGCAGCGGCCGCAGAGACGTCACCTCGGCGAGCCCGGCGGCGCACAGTCGGCGCAGGGCGGCCGGTCCGCCGTCGGGGTCGGACAGCGCCGGACGGTAGGCGCACACGAAGCTGACGCAGCCGCCCGCCAGGGTGTGGACCGCGGGCAGCAGCGCCTTGCGCGAGCCGGGGTCGGCCCACTGGACGTCGTCGACGAACACCGTCAGCGGGCGTCCCTCCGCCTGTAACGCCCGTAGTTCGGCGGTCAGTTGGTTGCCGATGCCGGGACGCCGGTGGGTGCTCGCCGCGTTGCCCGCCGTACGCCGGCCGGCGTCCGCCCCTTGCAGGGCGCGGAGTTCGGCGCACAGCCGGGACAGCAGACCGAGGGGGCGGTCGCGTTCGATGCGGGACATGCGCAGCGTGAGGGTGGCGACGCCGCGTGCGGTGAGCTGCTCTCGTACGCCGTCCAGGACGGCGCTGCGGCCGATGCCCGGGGGGCCGGTGACGAGGACCAGCGGTGCCGCCTCCCGGCTCGCGGCGGCCTCGGTGATCCGCGCGACCACTTCCGTACGCCCGAAGAGGGTGTGGCGTGGCTCTGAGTTCCCGGCTGAGTCGCGCCAGTGGGGCATCACGCAGCCAGTATGCCCATCGTCACGCCCTGTTGGCCTGGCGAATGTAGAGTCTCCCGTCCAGCGCACCGCACCGCACCGGATTCGCCCGCGAGAGCGGGGAATCGGGCGGCGAGAGCCTGCGGGGGCCGACACGGAAAGCCTCACGAGAGGGGCCGCCGGTGAGCCGAGACCGTACGACGGTGCAGGGCAGGGACGCTGAACTGACCGCGCTCCGTGCGGCGTCGGCGAGCGGCGACGGACGGCTGGTGGTGGTGCGCGGCCCGGCGGGCATCGGCAGAAGCGCTCTCCTGGACGCCGTGGGGCAGCAACTGCGGGCGGACGGGGTGCGGGTGCTGCCGCTCTGCTTCGGCGCGGGGGCGGCCTCCTGCGCGGAGCGCCCGTACACCGCGGACGGCTCCGGCGGGGCCGACGAGGCCGGCGGCTCCGACTGCCCCGAGAACGCGGCCTGTTCAGCCGGCGCGGACGGCGACGTCTTCGGCATCGCCCGTACGGTGTGCGCCGTACGGGAGCGGTTCGAGGAGTTCGACGACGTCGGACTGGCCGATTCGCTCAGCTCGGTGGTGCGGCTGAGCGAGGCCGCCGGACGGGACGCCGAGGGCTGGGCGGCGCGCATGGCGACCGAACTTGGCCTGCTCTTCGAACGGATCGGCCGGCGCGGCCGTACGGCGGTCCTCGTCGACGACGCGCACACGGCCGCCGAACCGGCCCCGCTGCTGGACGCCGCACGACGCTCCGGCTCGCTGGTCGTGGCCACCTGCCGGGACGGCGAACCGACCCCGGGGACGGCCGAGTTGACGACCGTCGCCGACGAGGTGCTCGACCTCGGGCCGCTGGCCGACGAGACCGCCGAGGAGCTGGTACGCAGGGCCGCGGGCCGCCGCCTGGACGACACGGTGACGACGGGTCTGCGCACCGCGCTGGGACCGCTGTTCACCAACCCGGGCACGCTGCTGAGCACCTTCGCCGACCTCTGGGAACGCGACCGGCTCACCGTCTTCCGCGGGCGGCTGTGCCTGCGTCTTCCCATGGAGTCGATCGAACTCCCCGCGGGGCACGAGCTGTTGGAGTACGCCGGTGCGCTGGGCGGAGAGGCACCGCGGGTGCTGGAGGCGGTGGCGCTGTGCGACAACGCGGACGTGGACGGACTGCCGCTGCTCGCCGAGGCGTTCGGCGCCCGGCTCGACGACGTCGGCGTCGCACTGGACCGCCTGATCGCCGCCGGTGTGCTGACGGCCCGTCCTGACGGCCGGCTGAGCTGCCGCTGCCCCGCCCTGGCGGCGTCCGCGGCGGCGCGTGCGGGAGCCCTCGGCGGC
>NZ_LJGW01000419.1 GCF_001751255.1 Streptomyces nanshensis
TGGCGGGGCGGCTCGCCGGAGAGCAAACCCGTGCCGGAGAGCCTCAGTTACCTCGTCGACGCCGACGCGGGGGAGCGGTGGTGGCTGAGCACGGACCGCGCCCCCAACCCCTGGACGGTGCGCGCCCTGGGCACCGGCCACCGGCGCGGCCGCCTGGAGACATGGTTCCCCGGGTGGACGCGCGACTTCCTCTACGCGCCGGCGGCCCCGTACGGCGAGGAGCCGTCCGCACCCGAACTGACCGTCCTGCGCACGGAGGAGACGGAGACGGGACGGCGCATCACCGCACGCGTCCGCTCCCCGCGCGGGGCCCGCCAGCTCTCCGTCGCGATCCCGGGCGGCGACGTACGGCGCTGGTCCGTCGACGGACGGGCCGTCACCCGCGAGGAGGCCGGAGTCGGGGAGCAGGACCAGCCGTGGGAGCTGTGGCTCCACGCGGTTCCCGCCGACGGCTTCGTACTGGAGCTGGAGCTGCCCGGCAAGCCCGTCGCTCTGCGTCTGCTCGACCGCGACGACGGTCTTCCGCCGCAGGCACGCGAGGAGTTGCTGACGCACGGCGAGGAGCCACCGGGACGCGTCACCGCCGCGGCCCTCGACGTGGAGTCGTGGGGCAACGCGACGTTCGTCAGCACACGCCTCCAGCTCTGACCGCTGCGCACGGGCACCGGCCCGTCCGCCCCGACCCCCGACCACCCCCCGTACCGACCACTCCGTACCGACCCCATCCGCCCACCGACCCACGACCCACGCACCACCGACGAGGAGGTAGGAGCATGGCGGCCTTTCTCGGCGACGACGACTCGGTGACCTGTGTCGTCGTCGTCAACGACGCGGGCCAGTACTCGATCTGGCCGCCGGACCGGGATGTGCCCGCCGGCTGGCGCACCACCGGCTTCTCCGGGAGCCGTTCCGCATGCCTCATCCACATCGACGAGACCTGGACCGATCCGACCGCGCTGCGCACATGACCGCCGCGCGTCGTGCCTCTTCCGTATCGAAGGAGTCGAATATGAACGCACGTCAGCCGCACGCCGACAACGGCGTCGCCCCGCTGGACATGGACGGCCTGTCCCGGATCCTCTTCGGGCACGCCGCGTTCCAGTACCTCAACGCCGCCTGCGAGCTCGGCCTGCCCGAACTGCTCGCCGAACGCAAGGAGTCGAGCCGCGAGGAGATACGGGACGGTCTGGGTCTCGCCGACCGGTCCGTGGACATCCTGCTGCTGGGCTGCACGTCGCTCGGCCTCGTACAGCGGGACGTACAGCAGGAGGAGAACTCCCGCTACCGCCTCGCGCCGGTGGTGCTCGACCTGATGGCCGAGGGCGACTGGCAGCGCTTCAAGGACACGGTCGCCTTCGAGCAGTACATCGTCTACGAGGGCCAGTTGGACTTCACCGACTCGCTGCGGGAGAACCGCAACGTCGGCCTGCGGCGGGTGCGCGGCTCCGGTCGCGACCTCTACCACCGGCTCGCCGAGAACCCGCAGATGGAGCAGGTCTTCTACCGCTACATGCGCTCGTGGTCCGAACTCGCCAACAAGCACCTGGTGGAGCATCTGGATCTCTCCGGCGCCAAGCACCTGCTCGACTGCGGCGGCGGCGATGCGGTCAACGCCATCGCCCTCGCCAAGGCCAACCCCGGTCTCGACATCACGGTCTTCGAGATCCCCGCCTCGCGCACCATCGCGGAGAAGAAGATCGCCCAGGCGGGAGTGGGCGGCCAGGTGTCGGTCGTCACCGGCGACATGTTCAGCGACCCCCTCCCGACCGGCTGCGACGTGGTGATGTTCGCCCACCAATTCGTCATCTGGACGCTGGAGGAGAACACCGCGCTGATGCGCAGGGCGTACGAGGCGCTGCCCGAGGGCGGCAAGCTCGTCGTCTTCAACTCCATGTCCAACGACGAGGGCGACGGGCCGGTCGTCGCGGCGCTCGACAGCGTCTACTTCGCGTCGCTGCCCGCCGAGGGCGGAATGATCTACTCCTGGGCGCAGCACGAGGAGTGCATCCGGGCCGCCGGCTTCCATTCCGCCCAGCGCGTCCCGTTCCCGGGATGGACTCCGCACGGCGTCATCGTCGCCACGAAGTAAGCGCGCCGCACGACCGGCAAGACCGGGGCGGCGGCACCCGTGGGCCGCCGCCCCGCCCCCAGAAGCGACCCAGGGAGGTGAGGGCGTGCTCGACGACGCACTGCGAGACGACGCGGCCCGCATGCGGATGCTGCTGTACGGCCAGCTCGTGTCCAGGGCCGTGAGCGTCCTGGTCCGGCTCGGAATCCCGGAGCTGCTGGCCGAACGCAGCCGCGGCGTGAAGGAGTTGGCGGCGGCGACGAGAACGCACCCCTCCGCGCTGGAGCGGCTGCTGCGTGCGCTCGTCCCCTTCGGCGTCATCGCCGAGGAGGGCGAGGAAGGAGACGGCGCGCGGTTCGGCCTCACCCCGCTGGGCACCACGCTCCAGCCCGAGGTGTCCGGCACCGCACAGCCGACGGCCCTGTTGCTCGCCGACGAGGTCGGTACGGCGTGGACCCGGCTGGAACACACCGTACGGACCGGCGAATCGGCCTTCCGTACGGTCTACGACGCCGATCTCTTCGGCTACTTGGAGCGCAACCCCGGGCTCCGGGAGACCTTCGACAGGTCGCAGGCGGCCGGGCTGACCCTGGAGGTCGACGAGATCTTCGCGTCGATCACCTTCGACCGCTACCGGCACATCGTGGACGTGGGCGGCGGCGACGGGGCGCTGCTGTGCTCCGTACTGCACCGCACACCCGGCAGCGTGGGCACCGTGGTGGACATGCCCGGCACGGTCCCGCTGGCGCAGAAGCGGATCGCCGAGGCGGACCTCGCCCACCGGTGCAGCGCCGAGGTGGGGGACTTCTTCGACCGGGTCCTGCCCGGCAAGGACCTCTACATCCTCAGCCACATCCTGCACGACTGGGACGACCGGAGCGCCCTGCGGATCCTGCGCACCTGCCGGGCGGCGCTCCCCGAGAACGGAAGGATCATGGTCATCGACCTGGTCACCGACGGCTGCCGCGCGCAGGACGACGGTAGCGAGAGCCACCGGCTGCCGGCGGTGATGGACCTGTACATGCTCTCGCTCTTCGGCGCCTCCGGCGGCCAGGAGCGCACCCGCTCGGCCTTCGCCGAACTGCTCGCCGAAGCGGGCCTGGTGGAGGAGGAGGCCGAGGTGCTCCCCAGCGGGATGGCCGTGATCACCGCGCGCAGGAGCGAGTGACGGCGGCGGCCTGACACATCATCACCGGCCCGCCGGCGGCGCGTCACCCGCTCCGTGAGCAGGGCCCTCCGCGCGGTGGGAGGAAGCGTGAGGAGACATGCGCATCACAGCGGACCGGGAGCGGTGCGTGGGCAGCGGGCTGTGCGCCGAGCGGATTCCCGAGGTGTTCGACCAGGACGACGACGCCCTGGTGCTGCTCTGCGCGGACGAGGTTTCGCCCGAGCTGTTGCCGGACGTCCGGGAGGCCGTGGAGCGGTGTCCCACCGAGGCGCTGGCCCTGCACCCGGACGGTACGGCCGGCTGACGCCCCGGCACCGACGCCCCGTCCGCCGCGGGGCGCCCTCCCGAACGTGACGCTCAACTGCAGTGATCCGGAGGAAGAATGTCGAGTGCAACGCAAGAGGAAACCAAACCACCGCCCCCGGCAGAGGGTGCCCCGGTCGTACCGATACCGTCGCTCGCCGCGGCCTTACTGGTCTTCGTCGCCTCGGGCGCGGTGCTGATCCTGGAGAACATCGCGGTCAGGCTGGTGGCGCCCTACATCGGCATCAACCTTCAGGTGAACTCCGCGGTGATCGGCACCGCTCTGGCCTCCATCGCGCTGGGCACGTGGATCGGCGGCCGGGTCGCCGACCGGGTGCCGCCGCGCGCGGTCATCGGCTGGATGCTGATGCTCGGCGGCGTCACCACGCTCCTCGTCCTGCCGGTGGTGCGCGCGGTGGGCAACGTGGTCAAGGGCACCAGTCCCGTCGCGGTGATCACGCTCGCCGCGCTCGCCGTCATCGTGCCTGCCGCGCTCCTGTCCACGGTCACGCCCCTCGTCGTCAAGTTGCAGCTTCACGACCTGTACCGCACGGGCAGCACCGTCGGGCGGCTGTCCAGCCTCGGCACCCTCGGCGGGATCCTCGCCACCTTCGTCACCGGCTTCGTGCTGGTCGCCTCCCTGCGTACCAGCGTGATCCTGCTGGTGCTGGGGATCCTGCTGGCGGTGGGCGGCCTGGTGTGCCAAGTGCTGCTGCGGGGCAGGTCGTTGAAGGCCGTGGCGGCCTTCACCGTGCTCGGCGTCCTCACCACGGGACTGACCCTCGGGGCGCCTCAGCCGTGCGACGCGGAGACCACCTACGCCTGCGCCAAGATCGAGTCCGTGCCGGGCGATCCGTCCCTGCGGATACTGAAGACCAGCAACGCCGAGATCAGCCACGTCGACGTCAAGGATCCGACCAACCTGCACATGGGCTATGTGCAGGCGGTCGTCGCGGCCAGCGACCTCGTCAACCCCGGAGGGCGTCTCGACGGGTTCCACATCGGCGGCGGCGGGATGACGGTGCCCACCTATCTGGAGCGGACGCGTCCGGACGGCGATCAGCTCGTCTACGAGATCGACGGCGGCCTCACGCAACTCGCCAAGGACCGGCTGGCGTTCAAGGAGTCCGACCGGCTGCGGGTCGTCACCGGCGACGGCAGGCAGGGGCTGCAGAAGCAGCCCACCGACAGCCGCGACCTGGTCGTCGAGGACGCGTTCGGCTCGCACAGCCCGCCGTGGCATCTGACCACGGCCGAGCTGATCCGGCACGCGCAGCGTGTGCTCAAGCCCGGGGGCGTCTACACGCTCAACATGATCGACTTCCCGCCCGCCGACTTCGCGCGGTCCGAAGTGGCCACGCTGCGCTCGGTGTTCAAGCACGTCCTGATCGTCTCGTACGACACGATCCTGGACGGGAAGGAGGGCGGCAACGTGGTCGCGGTGGCCAGCGACCGCCCGCTGAGCGCGTCCGAGCTGCAACGCCGGGTGGCGGACCGGGATCCGTCGAAGAAGCTCAAGGTCGCCGGCGAGCAGCGGACGGCCCGCTACGCAGGCGACGCCCAGGTGCTCACCGACGACTACGCCCCCGTCGACCAGCTCATCACGGTGCCGTTGCAGTACTGGTGACGTGGCGCGGCCGGGCGCACCCGCACACCACCGGTGCGGATGTCTTCGCCCGCCGCGTCCGCCCGCTCAGGCCACGGCCTGCGGGAACGTGAAGAAGTGCGAGGGGTCGTACCGGCGCCGCACCCGGCGCAGCCGCTCGTAGTTCTCCGCGTAGTAGGCGCTCTCCCAGCACTCCAGCGCCGGATCGATGAAGTTCTGGTACGCCTCGCCGCTGGAGTGCGGGGTGAGCACCGCGAAGGCGTGGTCGATCCAGGCGCGCGCCGCCCGTCGGTCCTCCTCGCCCGCGTGCTGCGCGCTCAGCCCCACGGAATACCCGACGAACAGCCGGGCGTCGCGGTGCACATACGCGGTGTCGGTACGGGCGGGCACATTGGCCCGGCCTCCCAGAGCCATGAAGTTGAGGTATCGCATCTGGCCCGTGCGGCGGTCCGCCGTGTGGGCTGCGAAGAGGGCCTTCACGGCGTCGTCCGGCAGCGGCTGCGTGGCCAGCCGGTTGCGGTCCAGGACGAACTGCTCACGCGGCAGCCGCCCTCCGCCCGACCCGCCCTCACGGTGACACTCCTCGGTGGACAGCTCCGCGCAGCCGAACGTCTGCATCATCGCCTGGGCGTAGGGGAGTTCGCCGGTCTCCTGTCTGTCGGACGGCCGGCTGCCGACGGCCGACACCAGGGCGTCCAGCGCCTCACGCAACGCCTCGGCCTTCCCCAAGTGGGCCCCGGTGACGAGCACTTGGGGGACCGCGTCCGGCTGCGAGTCGTCCAGCATCACTCCCAGCGAGCCGGCCAGATCGGTGTCCGCTTCCCCGATCCACTCCTGCCAGGCCGCGGCCACCTCCGGGAAGTGCTCGGCCTTCCAGGCAAGGGTGTAGTTGTTCATCGTCGGGACACGTGTCGGCAGCACCTCGAAGTCCGTGACGATGCCGAAGTTGCCGCCACCGCCGCCGCGCAGCGCCCAGAACAGGTCCGGCTCCTCGTCCGCCGAGGCACGGACGATCCGCCCGTCCGCCAGCACCACCTCGGCCGAGACCATGCGGTCGCTGCCGAGCCCGAACTTCCGCGTCTGATGGCCGATTCCGCCGCCCAGCAGATAGCCGCCGGGGCAGACGGTGGGGCAGAGCCCGGAGACGATCTGGAGGTCGTGCGGGGCGAGCGCCGACATCGCGTCCACCGCCTGCGCCCCCGGACCGATCCGTACGGACCGCTCTCCGGGCCGTACCCGGTTCATCCGTGAGACGTCGACGATCAGCCCGTGCGTGGTCGAGTAACCCCCATAACTGTGACCGCCGCTGCGCGTCGCGGTCGTCAGGCCGTGCTCCTGCGCGAACCGCAGACAGCCGGCGACGTCACGGGCGCTGACGCAGTACGCCACGCCCTGGGGACCGACGCCGTCGAACTGGGCCAGCGCGAGCTGTCTGGCGTGTGCGTACGACGGCTCGCCGGAGAGGACCAGGTCGCCGTGGAGCGCGTCGCGCAGCCGGTCCCACGGCACCTTTCCCCGTGGGCCGTTCGCGCCGACCGGCACGCCGGCGCCGGCCGCGTCCGGACCGGTGGCGCCCACCAGTCCGAGTCCGGCAGCGCCTGCCCCCGCGCGTAGTACCGAGCGCCGAGCGATCACGTCCGCCTCCCGTTTCCGAAATCAGTGGAGTAGGCGAGCAGTTGTAGTACCGCTGCCGGGGCCGGGAGGCCGGTTCTTTCGGGCGGGCGACAGAAGCGCATGCCCGGTGCGGAAAAATATCGGTCCACTTTGCCCCCGTTTACGGTTCTTGCTCGCCCCGTTTGTACCGTCTGTCCCTCAAGGCCGCAACGTCCTTCTATACGACCGATATGTGCATGGGCAAAATGGGCCACCGTTCTGCGCTCACCTTGTCCTGTCACCCAGCTCACTTGGGGACAAGAGGCGGAAGGCCCACGCAGTTGGACCCGCCCGCGCGAGAGACGGTAGGAGCTTCACCAGTGACACGCCCCCACGCACCGCAGGCGCCGGCGTACCCGTTCCGTGCCTGCCCCGAACTGCACGTCGAGCCGGAGTACGCCAGGCTGCGGCGCGAAGAGCCCATCACCCGCGTCACCCTGCCGTACGGCGGCGAGGCATGGCTGGTCACGCGCTACGACGACGTCCGGTTCGTGCTGTCCGACAGCCGCTTCAGCCGGGCGGACTCCATCCGTCCAGGGGCGCCGCGGTTCTTCGAGCAGCCGGTCGCCGACGGGCTCGGCTACCTCGATCCGCCGGAGCACACCGCGGTCCGCCGTCTGCTCAACAGGGCGTTCACCGCACGCCGGGTGCAGGCCTTCCGCCCGCGCGTGCAGCAGATCGCCGAGGCGCTGCTGGAGAGCCCGGAGTGCAGCACGCCGCCCGTCGATCTCGCCACCGCCTACGCGCAGCCGCTGGCCGGACGGGTGGTGTGCGAGTTCGTCGGAGTGCCGTACGAGGACAGCGAAAAATTCGCGCCCTTCTTCGACGCGGTGGTTTCGACGACGGCGTTCACGCCCGACCAGATCCAGGCCGCCGTCGTCGGCGTCCAGCGCTACTTCACCGACCTGGTCGCCGCCGAGCGCCGCGACCCCTCGGACACGTTCTTCGGCGAACTCGTCCGGCAGAACGGACAAGAGGGCACGCTCGACGACGAGACGCTGGGCAACCTCGGGTTCGGTGTCGTCATCGCCGGCTACGAGACCACGTCCTCGCAGCTCTGCAACTTCACCTATCTCCTGCTGACGAGACCCGAGCGGCTCAGGGCGCTCCAGGCGGAGCCGGATCGGATCCCGGACGCCGTCGAGGAGTTGCTGCGTTACGTCCCCATGCTCTCCTACGGCGGGAACCCCGTCCGTGCGACGCAGGACGTCACCGTCGCGGGTCGACTGGTGCGCGCCGGCGAGACGGTCGTGCCGTCCAACAACGCCGCCAACCGGGACGAGCAGGTCTTCGCCGGGCCGGACGAACTCGATCTGACCCGCCGCCCCAATGCGCACCTGGCCTTCCACCACGGTCCGCACTTCTGTCTCGGCTCCCAACTGGCCCGGGCCGAGCTGCAGATCGGCCTGCGCACGCTCCTGGAGCGGCGGCCGTCCCTCGCGCTGGACGTCCCGCCGGAGCAGGTCGCCTGGAAGCAGGGATCGGTTCTGCGGGCTCCGGCGGCCCTCCCGGTGCGTTGGTAGGGCCGCGGTCCGAACGCACCTCCCGGCGTGGCGGGTCGGCACGCTCCGACGTGGCGGAATCCGAGCTTCCGTCCCCCTTGAGAGTGGCCTGATTCCAACCTCGCCTCCAAGCCCCTGATGCCCTCTAAACTGAGTAGCTGTTCAGAAATGAGAGGACACGCATGTCCGCGAAAGCTACTTGGACGCGCAGCCAGCTCGCACTGCTGTGGTTACTGTGCTCCGCACAGTTCGTCCTGATCGTCGACGTCGTCGTCGTCAACATCGCCGTTCCGTCGATCCGCGACGAACTCGACGTGCCCGTCAGCTTCCTCCAACTCACCAGCGTCGCCTACACGGTCGCCTTCGGAAGCCTGCTGATCGTCGCCGGACGGGCGGGCGACCTCTTCGGCCGGCGCCGGGTGCTCCTCACGGGGCTCGTCGTCTTCACCGTGATGTCCCTGGTCTGCGGGCTCTCCCAGGAAGGCTGGCAGCTCTTCGCCGCACGCGCCGGACAGGGGCTCGGCGCCGCCATGATCTCGCCCAACGCCATGGCCCTGCTCGTCGGCGGATTCAACGAAGGCGAGCTGCGCAACCGGGCGTTGGGCGTGTGGGCGGCCGTCGGCTCCGCCGGGGCGATCGCCGGTCAGCTCCTCGGCGGGGTGGTGACCGAGTACATCGGATGGCGTGGAATCTTCCTGATCAACGTCCCGATCGGGGCGTTCGTGGTCGTCGCCGCCGTACGGCTGCTGTCCTCGGCCACCCGTACGAAGGAGGAGTCGGCCACGCCGGCCGGACGGCTCGACGTACCGGGCGCGATCCTGCTGGCCGTCACCCTCGGCGGCGCCAGTGTGCTCCTGGCGGACGTCTCCGGCGGCCAGGACTGGCTGATGGTCACCGGTCTGATCGTCCTGGGGTTCCTGGTGACCGCCCTGGTGATGACCGAACGACGCGCCCCCAACCCGGTGCTCCCCGGCGGTCTGCTGGTACGGCGCAACGTCGCCCTCGCCAACATGGTGCTGATGCTGAACGCCAGCGCCACCACATCCGCGCTGTACTTCACCACCCTCACCATGCAGACGGAGATGGGCTACGGAGCGCTGCAGACAGGGCTCGGCTTCGCCCCCGTCACCGTCGTCGTGCTGGTGATCTCGCCGAAGGCGGGCGCGCTCATCGGGCGCATCGGCGTCCGGAAGCTTCTGCTCACCGGTTCGTGTATCTCCGCCCTCGGCCTGCTCGTCCTCGTGTTCACCGCGACCGGCACCGGTGACTACTGGACGGGGATCCTGCCGGGACTGCTCCTGGTCGCCGGCGGCAACGGACTCTCGTACGCGCCCACGTTCTCCCTCGCCACCGCGGTCCCGGAGGAGGAGCACGGCCGCGCGTCGGGCCTCATCAACACCGCACAGGAACTCGGTTCGGCGTCCGGTCTCGCCGTACTGGGCTCCATCGCGGCTCTCAGCGCACTCGGAGGGCTCGGCGACTTCTCGCTCGGCTACCTGCTGGGAGCGGTGGCGGCCTTCAGCGCCGGGATGCTCACCCTCGCGGTGCCCACGCCGGCCCCCGAACCGGAGGCCGCGCAGCCGGAGGCCGTGGAGCAGGCGCCCGAGCAGAAACCGGAACCGGAGACCGACGACGGCTCGGCTGAACCCCTGGCGACCCGTCAGAGTGACACCACGGAGGATGTGTGACCGACGAACTACCCTTCGCCGCGCGCGAGTTGTCCGCCCGCACTCATGCCGGTGAGCTGACCGAACCCTCCCTCACGATGAATCGCCCCGTCACCGCGCCGACGTCCGAAGCGCGCCGGCCCGACCATGGTGACGGTCTGCGTAACCGCCACGTCGGCTTGCCCGGCAAGCGCCACCGCATCCGACTCGATCCCTATGACTCCCTCTTGTCCCAGGAATTCGCCCCCTCGGAAATACCCGTTCCGCCAACCTCGTGCTCTTACGCGGCCGTGGCGGAAATCGATTCCACCGAAGTGGGGGCGTTCTTCCGCGAGTTCGCCCGGAAACCGGACGCCTGTCGAAAGCGGCGGGCTCCGGAACCGTCCCACGTCGGCGTCCGGGCCGCCTGCGAAAGACTCACCGAAGCTAGGGACCACGTCAGAAACGGCTGAGCAGAGCCCTCTTCGGCAGTAAGTACCTGTTCCTTCGGGGGAAGAACAAGGACGTAACCGGTGCTGAGTCGGCCTCCCCCACTGGGTTCGCACCGGATAACGAGACCGAGAGGGCGATTCGGTGAGGCACGATCAAATCGAAGTGAAACTCGTGCGTTGGCCCGTGGAATCGGCAAAGCGGGAAAGGTGCGTCGAGGAGGGGGTCCTCCGTCTACTCATCATAGAGGGCGGGGCGCCGGCGCCATTGTGCTCGGACGTACGGGAGGACTGGGTACGTGCCCCGATCAGCAAACCCGATCTGCGCGCCCGCGTCGCCGCATTACGCGCGAAGTCCTATCCCTTCACCGTGCCTCGTGTCGACCCGAGCGGCGCGCTGAAGTACCGCGACCGCATCGTGGCGATCTCCCCGGCGGAGACCGCGTTGCTGGAGAGCCTGACGACCGCGTTCCAAGGACTCGTCCCCCGCGAGGAGTTGATGAGCCGCCTCGTGGAGCGCCAGGCGTGCAGCACCCGGAACGCCCTGGACCTGCACATCATGCGTATACGCCGACGCATCAGGCCGCTGGGGCTGACGCTTCAGACGGCGTGGGGACGGGGCTACATCCTGGAGCACGCCACCGACGCCGGGGAGTGAGCGGCTCTGCGCGTCCTTGTCCCGCTGTTCAGCTAGTGGGATGTCACCGGCGGCCCGCTGCGGAGCGACGGTTGCGGGCTGCGGGCTGTCCACCCGTCCCGCGACGGGCAGTTGGCCAGGCCCGGCCACTCCACGGCGGTTCCCGACCGCACCGTTCCGTCAGCGCAGATCCGCGACAAGTCGCTCGGCGAGCTTCTGTGACGACTGAGGGTTCTGCCCCGTGTAGAGGTTCCTGTCGACGACGACGAACGGCCGCAAGGGCAGACGTCCCTTGCGGTAGTCGACGCCGCTCTCCTTCAGCTTGTCCTCCAGAAGCCACGGGGCCTTCTTCGCGAACCGGTTCAGCAGCTCCTCGCGGTTCGACAGGCCCGTCATCTCATAGCCCGCGAACGGCGTGCTGCCGTCTTCCGACGCCGCCGCGAGAATCGCCGCCGGCGCGTGGCACAGCAGCGCGAGCGGCTTGCCCGACGTGAGACGCTCGGCCAGCAGCGCACCGGAGGCCGTGTCGTACGCCAGGTCCTCCATCGGTCCGTGGCCGCCGGGGTAGAAGACCAAGTCGTAGGCGCCGGCGTCCACTTGGGAAAGGTTCGCCGGGGCGGTGAGCACCGGTGCGAGCCGGTCCAGCTCGGCCTGGATCCTGCGGGTCTTGGCGGGCAGGCCGCCCGAGAGGCCGAGGCTGAGACGGTCCACGGTGGGGGCCTTGCCGCCGGGCGTGGCGACCGTGACGTCCCACCCCGCCGCCGTGAACACCTCGTACGGCACGACGAATTCCTCGGCCCAGAAGCCGGAGGGGTGCTCGGTGCCGTCGTCGAGCGTCCAGTGGTCGGCGGCGCTGAGCACCATGAGGACCGTGGCCGTCATGTGTTCCCTTCGACGGTGATGCGGCGGTCGATCTCGGCAGCCGCGGCCAAGGGGCCCTGTGCTGCCTGCGCGTCCGACGACGCGTACCCCCGGGCAGGGACGTGAAGCGTGACGGACGACTCCCTCAGTCCGACTCGGGTTTGGTCGCCGTGACCAGCCAGGTGGCGAGCCACGGTCCGCCCCACCAGAACCGCCAGCCGAGGCTGCGCCGTGACACGCCGTTCATCCCCGACTCCCGCAGCCTGGCGGCGTATCGCTTCGTGAAGCCGATGTCGGCGACGGCGAGCCGTCCGCCGGGCCGCAGCACCCGTACGGCCTCGTCGACCGCCGCGAGGCGGCCGGCCATGGTGGAGACGTTGTGGATGGCGAGGCTGCTCACGATGACGTCGAACCGGCCGTCGTCGAACGGCATGTGCGTCATGTCGCCGGTGCACACCTCGATCCGCTCGCTGACGCCCTCGAGTTCGGCGTTGCGCCACGTGGCGTCGGGGGAGTTGCCGGTCTGGTCGGCGCGCCAGATGTCGATGCCCGTGGCGCGCCCGCCGGGCAGCAGCTTGGCCACGGACAGCAGCACGGCGCCGCGCCCGCACCCCATGTCGAGTACCTCTTCGTCGCCGCGCAGCCCCAGCCCCTGGAGTACGGGCCCCCACGCCTCGAACTTCCCCACGCGTGTGGCACGTACCGCGGTGACACCGAAGGCCACCAACAGGACGGCGACGAGGCCGGCCGCGACGGCGGACGCCACCTCGCCGCGCCCCGAGTACAAGACGGCGAACTCCGCCGGTACCAGGCAGATCAGTATGTAGACGGCCGCGACGACGGGCGCCGGTATCACGCGGTAGTCCCCGTCGAAGCCGTAGTCGCCTCGGGGACGGCCGAACTCCCCTGCGTTCTCAGTCATTTCGCGCTCCCATAGGTCACCTCGCGGAATTCGCGGGCCAGTTGCTCGAAGATCTCGATCGCCTTGACCGCCACGGGCCGCGGTACGGAGCGCGGCAGCGTGGGCGGTTCGAAGGCGTGGTGCAGGGTGTCCGCCACGTGGTCGGCCTTCTCTTCCAGCCCGAGTACGACCTCGTGCGACAGCAGCGGCTCCGATGCGAAGAAGCCGTAGACGACCGCCGGCAGCGGATAGTCCAGATCCTCGGGGCGCAGACCGTCGCGCAGCAGACCGTGCTCGCCCAGCAGACCGAGATATTCGCGGGACGCGACGAGCTTGGCGCCCTCCAGCGGCCGTCTGCGGGGGTCGGCGAGGAGCCGGTCCAGCGTCTCGGCGTCCCGGGTGAACACGGCCCGCAGCACCGGCCGTTGCATCGCCTCGACGAACAGCCGCCGCATGTAGCGGTGCAGCAGCACCTCTCTCGTGTCGGCCCGCATCGCCGCCACGACGGCGTCGATCGCGCCCGCGGCTTCCCGCGCGGCGACCGCGAGAAAGATCTGCTCGCGCCCGGACCAGTGAAGGTAGACGGTCCCCTTGCCGACTCCGGCCCGCCCGGCGACCTCGTCGATCGTCACGCGCCGGTGCCCCCAGCGCAGCAGCAGATCCGCGGTGACATCCAGGATCCGGTCGGCACGTTCCCGCCGGTCCGCGGGCTGTCCTCTGGCCATGTCCACCGCCCTGTCGTCGCGGTCTCAGAGATGAACGATGACTAGATTAGCACTTTGGTCATTCTCCCTTGGGTGCGGGTGCTGCGCGAGAACTCCTCGCGAGGCCATCGCAAGCAGAGGGCGCGTCTCCGAACCGGGGGAGCGTCCCCTCGCCTCAACACCCCATCACCCGCCCCCTGTTGCGGATGTACGCCTCGGTCCCCGCCAGCCCCGACGTCTACGGCGGCCGTACGACAGGCGGCGTCACCACTCGCCTGCTCACGGCGTGCTGAGCGGCCGGTTGCTCATGGATTGACACGATATGCCCGTACTTGCCCACGTGCTGACGTGCCGTCACCGCGGGCGTCCATCGGGCCGCTGCCCTGCCCCACGGCGGTCGGCGACCACATGCGCGATCGGAGAAAACAGAATGGTCAGTCGTCGGACGGTCTTGCGGTACGGAGCCCAGGCATCGGCCCTGGCGGGAGCCGGACTGCTGAACGGCCCTGCCGTACACGGTGCTTACGCCGCCGACAAACAGAGAGCGGCACATCGGCTGCCGGCCTCGGCATGGCGGGACCTGGCACGGGCGCTGAGCCCGGGCGCCGGGCTGTACCGGCCGGGCGACGCCCCGTACGAGCGGCTGGCCCTGCCGGACAACCTCCGGTACGCGGCCGTACAGCCCGCCGGCATCGTCGCGTGCGCCACGGAGAGCGACGTACGGGCGGCCCTGGGCTGGGCCGCGGACCACGGCATGCCGTTCGCGCCCAGATCCGGCGGCCACAACTACGCGGGCTACTCCACCACCCCGGGTCTGCTGATCAGCCTGCGGCGCATGAACGACGTGACGCCCAGCGGCCGCACGCTGGTCCTGGGCGGCGGCGCCACCAACTCGGACGTCTCCGACGCCCGTGCGGCCAACCTCTACTTCCCGGGCGGACGTTGCCCCGGCGTCGGCGTCGCCGGACTGACGCTGGGCGGCGGGCTCGGCTTCAACGACCGCCAGTGGGGCATGACATGCGACCGGCTGCTGGAGACCCGGCTCGTGCTGGCCGACGGTTCGCTGGTGCGGGCCAGCGCGGAGGAGAACGCGGATTTGTTCTGGGCCTGCCGCGGCGGAGCCGGCGGCAACTTCGGCATCAACACCGGTTTCGTCTTCGACGCCGTCGACGTCTCCGCCCTGCGCGCCACCGTCTTCGATCTGACCTTCCCCGCCCGGCGCGGTGTCGAGGTGATGAGCGCCGT
The DNA here is from genome assembly GCF_001751255.1 of Streptomyces nanshensis. Lineage (GTDB taxonomy): Bacteria > Actinomycetota > Actinomycetes > Streptomycetales > Streptomycetaceae > Streptomyces > Streptomyces nanshensis_A. Next base: position 14,744 of record NZ_LJGW01000419.1, read on the forward strand.
GCAGGAAGTCCTCGCGACGGACGAGCGCGGCGACTTCGACGTACGGATCGGCTTCAGGAACGACGGCGACGGAAGCGCGCCGGTCCTGTGGCTGCTCGGCCAGCGGCTGGGCCCGGAGGACGGACTGCGCCGCGCCCTCGCCCCGGTGCTGCGGCTGGGCCCGGAGAAGACGTTCATGCAGGAGCGGCACTTCTGGAACGCGCAGGACTATCTGATGGAACGCCCCGGCGCTCCGGCCGCGATGGCGTCGAAGTCCCTGGTCCCGCAGCGGTGGCTCGAACCGCGTTCCGTCGAGGACATCGTGGAGTGGATCGGCGGCTGGCAGCCCGGCCGGAAGGGCGACGTCGGCTACGTCACCCTCTTCGCCATGGGCGGCGCCAGCTCGAAGCCCTCCCCGCACGAGACGGCCTATCCGCACCGCAAGGCCACGTTCGTCATCGACATCGGCAGCCACTGGGCCCCCCGCACCCCGCACCACACCGTCGACCGTCTGCTGGCCCAACTGCGCGCCATGCACGGCACGTTGAGCCGTGCGCTGGAGACGTCGGCGGCGTACGTGAACTTCCCCGACTCCGACCTCCGCCACTGGCAGCACGCCTACTACGACGGCAACTACCGGCGGCTCGTCACCGTCAAGCGCCGCTACGACCCGACGGGTCTGTTCCGCTACGGCCAGAGCATCGGCGAACGAACCGGCAGCCGGCCCGTCAACCGCTAAGGCCAAGCGCTGAGAAGGCGCTTGTTCCGTTGCCTCGTCTACACGGCGTGACCTTGAAGAATGTGCTTCCGATCGAATCGCCCCAACGCCCGCAATGAGCCTACGAGTTTCCGGGGCGAGCACCTCGTCGAGTGCTACGCCGTGAAAGACGGCATCGTCGTGGCGAGGGACCGCAGCGATGTTCCCATCAGCGGCACGAGCAGGGCATAGCTGCTGCGCTCGTCGCGCTGGCACCCGGTGTCTTCACATCGAGCCGGAAGCCGGTCACTTCCGGTACCGCTGGGCCACTGCCGTGAAGGCGGCCTTGGGTTCCCATTCCATGTCGGGGTAGGTCTGCCCCCGGCGTCCTTCGAGGAGTTTGACGATGCCCAGGCCGGCCCGGTCCAGGTCGTCCCGGGGATCGCCGTCCGGGCGGTGCGGGTAGCCGGGCAAGGCGAACAGGAACACGAACGCGCTGTCCACGCCTTCGGAGTCGAAGATCTCCAGGAGTTCGCTCAGATAGGCGGCCTGGCCGGCCTCGTCTCGCTCGTATATGCCGTTGAGTCGAAGTGGGGCCTTGGTCTGCGGGTCGTGCTCGACCACTTCCAGCACGCGCCCGCCGCGGTCTCCCGCGCCGCGGTAGGCCGCAGTGCCGAACCCGGTGATGGCGAGCGGCTTCGGGCCCTGGGCCAGGGTGCGCACGGCGTCCCGGAACCGGTCGGCGACCTCGGCGGAGCGGATCAGCTCGAACGTCACAATGTCGAAGGGGGTCCAGTCGACCTGCTCGAACTGGATGGACGCGTAGGTGAGTTTGCCCTGGAAGCGCTCGCGGACCGTGGCCGCGGCATCGCGGAGGAACGCGTTGATGCGCACGCCGAGTTCGCGCATCGCTTCGGCGCGCTGCTCGGGTTGGCTCATCAGCTGCTCGACCCGCTCCTCGGGGCTCTCTCCGGGCAGGAATCCGCGGTTCATCACGCTCAGTTCGACCCCGGCGACGAACACGACTGTGGCCCCCTGCTGCCGGAGCCGTTCCGCTCGCTCGGAGCAGTCGCGGAAGAGCGCGAGGATCTGCTCCGGGTCCAGCTCCAGCGGGTAGGGCGAGAACCAGACCTCCAGGCCGAGTTCGGCGGCGGCGCCGGCGGCCAGCTCCAGTCGGTCCGGGTCACCGCCGATGATCTGGACCGCATTGCAGTGCAGGTCGTCGCGGATGATGGCGAGCTCACGCCGGACCACCGCCGGGTCGAAGTGCTCGCGGGATAGCTGGCCGTGCACGACGAATCCGGTGTCGTAGGTCATTCCTCTTGCTCGCATGGTGACGTCCCCTCCGTCGGTCTCGGGCGGATTGAGGCTGACAGGAAAAGTGCGTGCACGCAAGTTTGCGTGCGCGCAACTCTGTGTGGAACGCTGAGCCCCGTGACGACACCACGACCAGGGCTGCGGGAGCGGAAGAAGCAGGCCACGCGCGAGGCGCTGCGCGAGGCGGCCCTGCGCCTGGCCGTGGAGCGCGGACCGGATCAGGTACGGGTCGAGGACATCGCCGAGGCAGCCGGGGTCTCGCCGCGCACCTACAACAACTACTTCGCCAGCCGAGAGCAGGCGATCGTCTCCGCTGTCACCGCGGACCGGGAAGCGCGCATCGCGGCGGCGGTCGCGGCCCGGTCCGCAGAAGTGCGCCTGGCCGACGCCGTTACCGAGGCAGTGGTCGAGCAGTACACGAACGCCGGCGAGCGCGAACAGCGGGCGCTGCTGCTGATCACCACCCAGAGCGCGCTGCGCGACGCATTCCTCGACGCCACCGCCGACATCGAGCCCCCGCTCACGGCGGTGATCGCTGAACGCCTGGACGGCGCCGAAGCGCACACAGCCCGCGTCCTCGCGGCAAGCGTGGCCGCGGCAGTTCGCATCGCGCTGGAAAGCTGGCTCCGGCCGGCCCAGAACGCGGAGACCGCCGGGAGTCGCGCCGCCGGAGGACTGGTCGTGCCCTCCGGCTCACTGTCCGGCCAGCTCCGCGCGGCACTGGCCCCGCTCGCGCCCGCGTTCGACGCCGCCGAGCAACACACGCAGCCGTGAAGCCGCCCCAACTGGGGCATTCCGCTGGACGAACAGCAGATCCGGAACATGCCGATGCACCCAGCCAGCACCCTCGTCGGCCGAGTCAACATGGATGACCCCGCGTCAGGTCGCGGTCTACGACAGGAGTACCGAGCTCGCTTGCGGCCCACGAGCATGGCCTGGCCGGGCGATCTCCTCGGCAGGGCGGAAGGAAACACGGCGACTCATGCACCGTGAGCAGCCGCACGCCCGCTCCCAAGGGCCGTCGGCAGCCGTCGAGAGGCGACCGTACGGCTGCTGCCGGTGGAGGATCCCGAACGTGTGCTTCCCGTGACCGCGGACACGGGGGGCGAGGCGCCGGGTCGCCCGGGCCGTGCGCGGCGATCGGCCCCGGAGTGGTTGGTGCCGTCCTGCGGCGCAGATTTCCCGGGTGGGCGAGGCGAACATAACGCTGGTGTGTCATGGAGAAAATCTGTAGCGGCGAGAGTAGACATGGCGCAGTGCGGAGGTTAGGGACTTGCCCGTACTCAAGAGGTCCGAGAGTGCGGCAG
>NZ_LJGW01000414.1:0-4421 GCF_001751255.1 Streptomyces nanshensis
CCTCGGCGGTCTCCGAGCGCAGGGCCCGCACGGCGCCCCGGCCGTCCCACTGCGCGAGCGCCGCACACTCCCGCTCGGCCCGCTCCCGCGCCCCGCCGACGTACGGCGCGAGCAGCTTCAGCGCCGCGGGGGTGCCGTCCGCCTGCCGTGCGAGCGTGACGAGGCTGCTGCGGCCCCCGGGCGAGACCACGCGCTCCGGCGTCAACTCCCACTTGTCCAGCATCCGTTCCAGCAGCGCCGGCAGCTCCGCGAGCCACTCCTCGCCGGCCCGTCCCACCTGCTCGCCGGCGTGTGCGTGCTGCGAGCCGAGAGCGCGCACGAGCCGCCGCGGGGGATCGAGAGGCAGTGCAGAAGGCATGCGGTGAAGGGGACCTTTCGGACGCGGGCCGTCGGACGGTGGACGAGGCTCCGGCACGGGCGGAGCCACCGGGTACGCAGTGTCGTTGTCGTGCTGTGCCTGTGCCGTGCCGGCCATTGCGTGCGGCGGAGCGCAGGGCGAACGCCGGGCGCCGGCCGGCCGGTTCACGGAACGGTCAGAGCGAACCGGACGTCTCGCCGGGCGTGGGCGATCCCGAGGGCGCCGGGCCGTCGGAGGCGGAGCGCTCGGAGAGACCAGGGAAGGCTACGCTGCTGCCCCGCCAGCGCACCGACCGGACCGCCGCCTCGCGCAGCACTCCCGCCGCCTCCCGCCTGCGGGCGCCGTCGCTGACCCGTACGAGATCGGCGTACACCCCGGCCAGGCGGTCTTCCAGTTCGGCTGCGAGCCGTACGGCGGCGGCGCTGTCCGGCACCGCGAACGGCAACGCATAGGCCGCGGCGGCAGGTTCCGGTTCGCCGCCGAGGTCGCGTACTTCGCGGCGCAGCCCGTCACGCCGGGCCCGGTGGGCGTCGTACGCGCTGCGCGCCTCCTCCTGGCGCGAGGACTCGATGCGGCCGCCGACGACGCCGTAGCCGTAGACGGTGGCGTGCTCGGCGGCGAGTGCCGCCTGTACGGCGTCGACCAGCTTCCTCATCAGCCGTCGTCCTTCCCGTCGTCGCCGTTCTTCTCGGCGCCGCCGTTCTCCGCGCCGAGCAGATAGGCGTGCGCGGCGCCCGCCGCCGCGAGCGACGCCAGCAGCCGTGCCGTCTCCGGCGGCGCCTTCACCAGCGCCGCGGTGCGCTTCCCGGCGATACCGCGCTCCGCGTCGCCCAGGGCGGTCAGCGCCGCCTGCCGGTCGGAGGGAACGTCGGGCCGCCTGCCGGGAGCGGTGCGTTCACGGTGACGGCGCTGCCCGCCGCCGGCGTCCTTGCCGTCGTTCCCGTTGCCGTTCCGGTGGTCGTCTCCGTCGCCTTCGAGGACGTCCGCGTGCCGCATCGTCGCCGCGCGCAGCGGACGGAGCCGGTCCGCGAGGGCGGAGTGCGCCTCGGCGGTGGCGTCGTAACGGGCCAGCAGGTCCAGGCTCTGCCGGGCCGCCTCCCGCCGCAGCCGCTTGTCCTCCGCGGCCGTCCGCTCGTCGTCCGGGCCGCTGCCGTCCCCGGAACACCCGGCGGCGAGCGGCGTCAGCGCCCCGATCGCGCCCAGAGTGCCCAGCGTCCCGGCGACCAGGGACCGCCTGCGCGGACCGGCCGGCGGCCGGGAGCACCCCGGGACCGGAGGATCAGAGGGAGGCGTGAGCGGCATGAGTGCTCCCTGATCGGCTCGGCATCGCTGGAACCTCTGCGGTGGACACCGCGTGCGGTGATCACCGCCCCGTGAGGGTACCCGCGCGCTTTCGAACGCATCGACGGGCCACCCTCACTGCCCCATGCGTACCCGCACGTCCGGGACATCGCGCCCGGATCGCCCGTCTGGTCGGCGCCGCGCGCGGCGCACGTTAGTCTTGGACGGGTACACGCCCACGTCATCTCCCTTGCTACAGGCGCCCCTACAACAGCACACGCGGCCGAGGAGTCACCCGGATGAGCACCACCCAGAGCGAAAGGCTGCGCGCACTGCTGGGGCCCTTCGTCAGCAAGAAGGGGCTGGATCTCGAAGAGATCGACGTGACCCCCGCGGGGAAGCGGCGCGTGCTGCGCGTGGTGGTGGACTCCGACGACGGTGTGCAGCTCGACACCTGCGCGGAGCTGAGCCGCAGCCTCTCCGAAGTGCTGGACGAGGCGGACACCATGGGCGGCTCCCCGTACGTGCTGGAAGTGACCTCGCCCGGCGCCGACCGTCCCCTCACCGAGCAGCGGCACTACCGCCGTGCCCTGGGACGGCTGGTGAAGGCGAACCTCACCGAGAGCGCCGGCGGCGGCGAGGTGACGGCGCGCATCACGGGCGTAGACGACGACGGCGTCGACCTGGAGGTCCCCGGTGTGAAGGGCCGCAAGCCCACCTCGCGCCGGCTGGCCTTCGACGACATCGCGAAGGCGCGCGTCGAGATCGAGTTCAACCGCAAGGCCGCCGAGAAGAGAGCACAGGACGGGTCCGCGGCCGACGACGAGACAGGCAAGGAGGAGGCGTAGCCGTGGACATCGACATGAGTGCCCTGCGCGGGCTGGTGAGGGAGAAGGAGATCTCCCTCGATCTGCTGGTGGAGGCGATCGAGTCCGCGCTGCTGATCGCCTATCACCGCACCGAGGGCAGCTACCGCGACGCCCGCGTCGAACTGGACCGCAAGACGGGCCATGTGACGGTCTGGGCGAAGGAGAACGCCGCCGACCTCGCCGAGGGCGCCGAGCCCCGGGAGTTCGACGACACCCCGTCGGGTTTCGGACGCATCGCCGCCACCACCGCGAAGCAGGTCATCCTCCAGCGGCTGCGCGACGCCGAGGAGGAGGTCACCTTCGGCGAGTACGCGGGCCGCGAGGGCGACGTCGTCGCGGGCGTCGTCCAGCAGGGCAAGGACCCCAAGAGCGTGCTGGTCGACATCGGCAAGCTGGAGGCGATCCTTCCGCCGCAGGAGCAGGTCCCCGGCGAGGACTACGCGCACGGCACGCGGCTGCGTACGTACGTCGTGCGGGTCGCCAAGGGCGTGCGCGGTCCGTCCGTGACGCTCTCGCGCACCCACCCCAACCTCGTCAGGAAGCTCTTCGAGCTGGAGGTGCCGGAGATCGCGGACGGCTCGGTCGAGATCGCCGCCATCGCGCGCGAGGCCGGGCACCGTACGAAGATCGCGGTGCGCTCCACACGTTCGGGGCTGAACGCCAAGGGCGCCTGCATCGGCCCGATGGGCGGCCGGGTGCGCAACGTCATGGCGGAGCTGCACGGCGAGAAGATCGACATCGTCGACTGGTCCGAGGACCCGGCGGATCTGGTCGCGCACGCGCTCTCCCCGGCACGTGTGAATCAGGTCGAGATCATCGACCTCGCGGCGCGTTCCGCGCGGGTCACGGTGCCCGACTACCAGCTCTCGCTCGCCATCGGCAAGGAGGGGCAGAACGCCCGCCTCGCCGCACGTCTGACCGGCTGGCGCATCGACATCCGGCCGGACACGGCGGACGCCGGAGAGGCCGTTTCGGCCGAGCCGGGCCCGCCTCCCGGGCAGGCGGCCGAGCAGGGCTGAAACCAGAAGCGTGCCCGTTACCCCCGAAGGGGGGCGACGGTGCGGGGAGGTAGACTTAACAGTGTCTGGCCGGACGCGAGTCCGAGCATGCCCACAGCGCACTTGCGTGGGCTGTCGGAAGCGCTCGGACAAACCCGATCTGCTGCGTGTGGTGCTGAGCGGGGGCCGATGCGTCCCTGATCTTCGCGGTACGCTGCCCGGCCGGGGCGCGTATCTGCATCCCACGTCGGCCTGCCTCGGTCAGGCCGTGCGCCGACGGGCCTTCAACAGGGCCTTTCGCGGCCCGGGCCCGTTCGACGTGACGGAGCTGCACCGGCAGGTGGAGCAGATCGAGCAGGCGGAACCGTAAGACAGTCCGTTCGGAACCCTCCGTTCGGAGAGGTACCTCGCGAGTCGGAAGTAGGTCGAGATTGCGATGAGCACTCGATGAGTACGCGATGAGTACGCCCATGCATAAGTAGCGAAGGTCCGGCGGATGAGCCCCCCGGACCGTAAGGAGCGAAGTGGCTAAGGTCCGGGTATATGAGCTCGCCAAGGAGCTCGGAGTCGAGAGCAAGGTCGTCATGGCCAAGCTCAACGAACTGGGCGAATTCGTCCGCTCGGCGTCCTCGACGATCGAGGCGCCCGTAGTACGGAAGCTGACCGACGCCTTCGAGGCGTCCGGCGGTGCCGGCGGAGCCGGTGCCAAGAAGTCCGCCGCGAAGCCGGCGGCCCCGAAGAAGACGACCGCCAAGCCCGCCGCGCCCAAGCCCGGCGGCGCCCCCGCGCCCAAGCCGGGTGCGGGAGCCGCGAAGACGGAGCAGTCGAAGCCCAAGCCGGGAGCCCCCAAGCCGGCGCCGGAGGCACCCGCCTCCCCGGCCGCCGCGGCCGAGGGCGAAGCCGGCGGTCCGGTCA
>NZ_LJGW01000414.1:5137-9983 GCF_001751255.1 Streptomyces nanshensis
GTCCCGGTGGTGGCGGCGGCTTCGGCGGTCGTCCCGGCGGCGGTGGCCGTCCCGGTTTCGCCGGACGTCCGGGCGGTCCCGGCGGCCGCGGCGGTACGCAGGGCGCCTTCGGCCGTCCCGGCGGTCCGGCCCGGCGTGGCCGCAAGTCGAAGCGGCAGCGCCGTCAGGAGTACGAGCAGATGCAGGCGCCGTCGGTCGGCGGCGTGATGCTGCCGCGCGGCAAGGGCGAGACCGTACGGCTCTCGCGCGGCGCCTCGCTCACGGACTTCGCGGAGAAGATCAACGCCAACCCGGCGTCGCTGGTCCAGGTGATGTTCAACCTGGGCGAGATGGTCACCGCGACCCAGTCCGTCTCCGACGAGACGCTGGGCCTGCTCGGCGAGGAGATGAACTACGTCGTCCAGATCGTCAGCCCGGAGGAGGAGGACCGCGAGCTTCTCGAGTCCTTCGACATCGAGTTCGGCGAGGACGAGGGCGGTGAGAAGGCGCTGATGCCGCGTCCGCCGGTGGTGACCGTCATGGGTCACGTCGACCACGGCAAGACGCGTCTGCTGGACGCCATCCGCAAGACCAACGTCATCGCGGGCGAGGCCGGCGGCATCACCCAGCACATCGGTGCCTACCAGGCCGCGACCGAGGTCAACGACGAGGAGCGCAAGCTCACCTTCATCGACACCCCGGGTCACGAGGCGTTCACCGCCATGCGTGCCCGCGGTGCCAAGTCGACGGACATCGCGATCCTCGTGGTCGCGGCGAACGACGGCGTGATGCCGCAGACGGTCGAGGCGCTGAACCACGCCAAGGCCGCCGAGGTGCCGATCGTGGTCGCGGTCAACAAGATCGACGTCGAGGGCGCCGACCCGACGAAGGTGCGCGGTCAGCTCACCGAGTACGGCCTGGTGGCCGAGGAGTACGGCGGCGACACCATGTTCGTCGACATCTCCGCGAAGCAGGGCGAGAACATCGACGCGCTGCTGGAGGCGGTCGTCCTGACCGCCGACGCCGCGCTCGACCTGCGGGCCAACCCGGACCAGGACGCCCAGGGCATCGCGATCGAGGCGCACCTCGACCGCGGCCGGGGCGCCGTGGCCACCGTGCTGGTGCAGCGGGGCACGCTCCGCGTCGGGGACACCATGGTCGTGGGCGACGCCTACGGCAGGGTCCGCGCGATGCTCGACGACAAGGGCGAGAACATCAAGGAAGCCGGTCCGGCGACCCCCGTCCTCGTCCTGGGCCTGACGAACGTCCCCGGCGCAGGAGACAACTTCCTGGTGGTCGAGGAGGACCGTACGGCCCGTCAGATCGCCGAGAAGCGTGCCGCCCGGGAGCGGAACGCCGCGTTCGCCAAGCGCACCCGCAGGGTCTCCCTGGAGGACCTGGACAAGGTGCTCAAGGCGGGCGAGGTGCAGCAGCTCAACCTCATCATCAAGGGCGACGCGTCCGGTTCGGTCGAGGCCCTGGAGTCCTCGCTGATGCAGCTCGACGTCGGCGAAGAGGTCGATCTGCGCATCCTGCACCGCGGCGTCGGTGCGGTCACCGAGACCGACATCGACCTGGCGACGGGTTCGGACGCCATCGTCATCGGCTTCAACGTCCGCGCCGAGGGGCGCGCGACGCAGATGGCCGAGCGCGAGGGCGTCGACGTCCGCTACTACTCGGTGATCTACCAGGTCATCGAGGAGATCGAGGCGGCCCTCAAGGGCATGCTCAAGCCGGAGTACGAAGAGGTCGAGCTGGGCACGGCGGAGATCCGCGAGGTCTTCCGTTCCTCCAAGCTCGGCAACATCGCGGGTGTCCTCATCCGTTCCGGCGAGGTCCGGCGGAATACCAAGGCCCGTGTCGTGCGCGACGGCAAGGTCGTGGCGGAGAACCTCACCATCGAGGGTCTGCGCCGCTTCAAGGACGACGTCACCGAGATCCGTGACGGTTTCGAGGGTGGTATCAACCTCGGCAACTACAACGACATCAAGGTCGACGACGTCATCGCCACGTACGAGATGCGGGAGAAGCCCCGCGGCTGACGCCGCGCACCCGCGCAGCCCGTGAGCCGGTCCGGGGCCGGTCGGCGGAGGAAACTCCGTCGATCGGCCCCGGCGGCATCTTCTACGATCTCCGGGTGTATGTGGGGACTCTTACCATCGACCTGCTGCTGGGCGACGTGCGGTCGCTGAAGCAGAAGCGCTCCGTCGTCCGCCCCATCGTCGCCGAGTTGCACCGTAAGTACGCGGTGAGCGTGGCGGAGGTGGCGGATCAGGATCTCCACCGCCGCGCCAGGCTCGGCCTCGCGGCGGTCTCGGGGGACGCGGCACACGTGCGAGATGTGCTGGACCGGTGCGAACGGCTCGTCGCCGAACGCCCGGAAGTGGAACTGCTGTCGGTCAGGCGGCGCTTCCACGGAGAAGACGACGATTAGCGAGGAGACGGACAAGTGGCCGACAATGCACGGGCGAAGAGGCTTGCCGACCTCATCCGTGAGGTGGTCGCGGAGAAGCTTCACCGGGGCATCAAGGACCCGCGGCTCGGCACACATGTGACCGTCACGGACACCCGCGTCACCGGCGACCTGCGGGAGGCGACGGTCTTCTACACCGTCTACGGGGACGACGAGGAGCGCAAGGCAGCGGCCGCCGGGCTGGAGAGCGCAAAGGGCGTGCTGCGTACGGCAGTCGGGGCGGCGGCCGGGGTGAAGCACACGCCGAGCCTGAGCTTCGTCGCCGACGCCCTGCCCGAGAACGCCCGTACGATCGACGACCTCCTCGCGCGGGCGAAGGCCTCCGACGAGGAGGTCCGCAAGGCCTCCTCCGGGGCGGACTACGCGGCCGGCGCCGATCCGTACCGCAAGCCCGCCGAGGACGAGCAGGCCGAGGACGAATGACCCGTGGCGCGTAAGAAGGACCAGGATCCCGGCGGGCTCGTCGTCGTCGACAAGCCCGCCGGCTTCACCTCGCACGACGTCGTCGCGAAGCTGCGCGGGATGGCCCGTACGCGGCGGGTCGGGCACGCGGGCACGCTGGACCCGATGGCGACCGGCGTGCTCGTCGTCGCCACCGGCCAGGCGACGCGGCTGCTCGGTCATCTCGCCCTGACGGAGAAGGAGTACGCGGCGACGGTGCGGCTCGGGCAGAGCACCGTGACCGACGACGCGGAGGGCGAGGTCACCGCCGCGCACGGGGCGTCGGACGTCTCGGACGAGGCGCTCGCGGCCGGCGTCGGGAAACTCACCGGGGTGATCCGTCAGGTGCCCTCGAAGGTGAGCGCCGTGAAGGTCGACGGCAAGCGCTCCTATCAGCGGGTGCGCGAGGGCGAGGACGTCGAGCTGGCCGCCCGCGAGATCACCGTCTCCGCCTTCGAGGTGCACGAGGTGCGCCGCGGCGTGCGGGCCGCGGACGGCACGGAGGTCATCGACGCGGACGTCTCGGTGGTGTGCTCCTCGGGGACGTATGTCCGTGCCCTCGCCCGCGATCTGGGCGAATTCCTCGGTACGGGCGGGCACTTGACGGCGCTGCGCCGGACGCGGGTCGGGCCGTACGGGCTCAGGGACGCCCGTTCGCTGGAGGAGCTGCAGAGCGAGGCCGACGGCGCGGGGATCTCGCTGCTGCCGCTCGCGGAGGCCGCTGCCGCCGCGTTCCCCCGCTGGGACGTGGACGAGGAGGCCGCGCGGCTGATCGGCAACGGGGTCCAACTGCGCATGCCGGAGCGGGAGTCGGGCCACGGCCTCGGGGGAGCGGCCCAGGGGCCGCAACCGGTCGCGGTCTTCGGACCCGGTGGGCGTCTGGTGGCGCTCGTCGAGGACCGCCAGGGGCGCGCCAAGAGCCTCGCCGTCTTCGCCCAGCCCTGAACTGACCGGCCCTGACCCACCGCCGGGCACCGCCGGCCCCATTGCGGCGGCCACGCACCGAAGTTGCGCGGTTCGTGCGGGAAGTCCTCACGCGACCTCCATTGACAGCCGACGCCGACGGCCGTGACGCTCATTGAGCGAAACGCGCAGGAAACACTGCGCGAATCGATCATGTCGGAGCGGCGGAGCCGGAGGTGAGCGGCAGCGTGGCGCGGATACTCGTGGTCGCCGACGACCTCACCGGCGGCAACGCCACCGGCGCCCTCTTCGCCCGGCTCGGTCTGCGTACGGTGACCGTCGGCGACCTCGCCCAAGTCCCGCGCTACGCCGGCGCGGTGGACGTCCTCGTCGTGAACACCGGCTCCCGCCGCTTCACTCCGGAGGAGGGCTACGCCGCCGTGCACGCCGCGGTACGGGCAGCCCCGGACGCCACGCTCGTCGTCAAGCGCGTGGACACCACGCTGCGCGGCAACCCCGGCCGCGAACTGGACGCCGTACTCGACGCGTTGACCGCCTCCGGCACGCCGGAGGCCACCGCGCAGGAGGTCCCGGCTCGGGCGGCTTCCTCGACTCCCGTACGGGTACTGGCCGTTCCGGCCTTCCCCGACGCCGGACGCACCACCGTCGGCGGCATCCATCTCGTGGACGGGGTGCCGCTGACCCGTACGCCCGTGGCGCGGGACCTCTTCACCTCCGTACGGCACTCCCGTGTCGCCTCCGTGCTCGGTGAGCAGAGCACGCTGTCCACCGCCGAAGTCCCCCTCGACGTCGTGGAGAACGGCGTCGGCAGCGTGCTGGAGGCCCTGCGCGGGCCGGGCCGCGTGCTGGTCTGCGACGCCACCGAGAACGAGCATCTGCGGACCGTCGCCGCCGCGGCCGCGCGCCTGACCGCCGAGGACGGCACCCGCTGGATCACGCTGGACTCCGGGCCGTTCGGGGCGGCGCTCGCCGCCGCGTCGGACATCCGTCCCGCCGGGCCGGCGCCGTGCGTCCTCGCGGTCGTCGGCA
>NZ_LJGW01000431.1 GCF_001751255.1 Streptomyces nanshensis
GCAGCGGCTTGACATCACGATTGGGAAGTCCTCTCAACTGGGGGGTGGGAGTGGCTGGTCACGTCGTTCGGACCGGCCCGCCGTTGACAACGCCGTCGGGCGTACGGGCAGGGCGCGGCCAGGGGTCGGCGGTACGCGGTGATACGCGGTGGTACGGGGCGGTACCGGGCGGAGGGGTACGAGGGGTCAGGCCGCCGCGGACAACGCGGCGTACGCGTCGGCGAGTTCGCGTCTGTAGCGGAGCGTCTGCTTCGGCATGTTCCAGCCGAGGACGCCGGTGATCGCGCCGCCGCTGCGGTGGACGGCGACGAAGCGCCCGTCGGCCATGTCGCCCTCCACGACGGCCACTTCGGCGTCCGCGTCGGTGCGGGTGCCGGTGCCGGCGGCCGGTCTCCCGTACATCTGGACCCTGGTGCCGAACTGGTCGGTCCAGAAGTACGGAACGGGACGGTAGGGCCGCTCGTCGCCCAGCACCGCGGAGGCCACGGCGAGGGCCTGTCCGGTGGCGTTCGTACGGTTCTCCAGACGCATGTGCGTGCCGAGCGCGTCGTGGTGCCAGCGTGCGACGTCGCCCGCGGCGTAGACACCGTCGGCCGCCCGGCAGCGGGAGTCGCACACCACCCCGTCGTCCGTGCGCAGGCCGCTGCCCTCCAGCCAGGCCGTGGCGGGGACCGCGCCGAGCGCGACCACGACCACGTCGGCCGGCAGCGTCTCACCGGTCTCCAGCCGTACCCCCGTCACCCGTCCCCGTTCGCCGGTCAGGCTCTCCACGGCGGCGCCGGGCCGCAGCCGTACGCCGCGGGAGGCGTGCAGACGGGCCAGCAACCCCGCCGCGCCGTGGCCGAGTTGCGCCGCCATCGGCGCGGGCTGCGGGCCCGCCAGGGTGACGTCCGCGCCCATGTCCCGTGCGGTGGCGGCGACTTCGCTGCCGAGGACGCCGTCCCCGACGACGACCAGCCGCCGCCCCGAGGCGTCCGGTGCGTCCGATGTCCCCGTCAGACCACGGGAGTCGGGCCCGTGCCGCAGCAGATCCGAGCGCAGTGCCAGTGCGTCGTCCAGGGTGCGCAGCACGTGCACCCCGGCGAGGTCCGGCTGTCCGGGGAGCCGTCGCGCCCGTACGCCGGTGGCGAGCACCACGGCGTCGGCCCGCAGGCTCCGTCCGGCGGCGGTGGCCACCGTACGGGCCCCGGCGTCGAGCCCGACCGCGCGGTCGCCGAGGACGAACTCCGCGCCCAGCTCCGCGAGTTGGGCCTCGTCCCGGAGCGTGGCCCGTCCGTGCTCCCACCGCCCGGCCAGCACCTGCTTGGAGAGCGGCGGACGGTCGTACGGCGCGTGCGGCTCCTCGCCGAGCACGGTCAGCGCGCCCCGGTAGCCGTGCCGGCGCAGGGCCTCGGCGGTGGCCAGCCCGGCGGCGGAGGCGCCCACCACCAGGACGGCGGCGGGCACGGTCACGAGTCGCTCACGGTGATGGCTCCGGCCGGGCAGACCTCGGCGGCCTCGCGCACCGCCGCGTGCTCCGAGGCGTCGGGTCCGGCCGTCAGCAGGACCACGACGCCGTCCTCGTCACGCTGGTCGAAGACGTCCGGCGCGGCCAGGACGCACGCCCCGGCGCCGCAGCACTTGTCCTCGTCCACGGTCACGTTCACGGGGTCTCTCCTTCGTCTCGCGGGGTGCGGTCCCGTAACGGAGCGGGACCGCGGAGGGCGGCGGCGGTCACGGCCCGGCCGTCACGGGTGCCAGCCAGAGCCCGGTGATCGCGTCGATCAGGCCCGTGGCGTACGCGTCCCAGCTCGTCCGCGCGGTGTGGGCGCCGTCGGCGAGCGCCCGTTCGCGCTCGGCCAGGGTGTGCACCAGCAGATGGCGTGCCATGTCGCCGCGTTCGATCCGTACGGGCAGGGGCAGTTCGGGCAGACAGCGGTTGAGCCCGTCCATGGTCCGCTGGATCGACGGACCGAACGTCTCGTCGACCATCAGCTCGCGGAGCACCGGATCGGTCATGAGCTGGGCGCCGAACCGCGCGTACCACGTGGGGCGTCCCAGCTCCGTCAGATGCCGGGTGCTGGGACGCACCAGGCAGGCCACCCAGTCCCGTACGTCGGCGGAGTCGCCGGCCTCGGCCAGCATCGCGTCGCGCAGCTCGTCGATGCGGTCGCCGTGTCTGCGGACGATGGCCCGCAGCAGGTCGGTCTTGGTGCCGAAGTGGTATCCGACGGCGGCGTTGTTGCCCTGGCCGGCGGCCTCGCTGATCTGCCGGTTGGAGACGGTGAACACGCCGTGCTCGGCGAACATCCGCTCGGCCACGGTGAGGATCGCCTCCCGCGTCGCGGAGACCTTCTCCGAACGGGCCGTTCGTGGATTCTCGGAGCGTGCCGCTCCCGGAGCCATCGTCACCACCTCACCGGGACTTCGCGCAGCCCGCCGACGACCAGCCCCTCGACCGGGCGCAACTCCTCGGGCGCGACGGCGAGTTCGAGGGTGGGCAGGCGCCGCAGCAGCACGTCGAGGACGGTCTGCAACTCGGTACGGGCGAGCGACTGCCCCAGGCAGGAGTGCGGTCCCGCGCCGAAGGCCAGATGGGGGTTGGGGCTGCGGTCCAGACGCATCCGGCCGGCGTCCTCGAAGGCCGTCTCGTCCCGGTTGGCGGCGGCCATGCTGCACACCAGGGTGCTGCCGCGGGGGACTTCGGCTCCGGCGACCTCGACGCCCTCCTTCACATAACGGGGCATGCCGAAGCCGGGGTTGGCGTCGAACCGTAGCGCCTCCTCCACGGCCGTACGGACCAGCGAGGGGTCGGCCACCAGGCGCTCCCAGCGCGTCCGGTCGGCGAGCAGCATCGCCGTCATCTTGCCGATCATGTTCGCGGTGGTCTCGTGCCCGGCGATGAGCAACGCCTGCCCGGTGGCGGCCAGTTCGGCGTCGGTGAGCCGTCCGCCGTCGGAGTCCGTCGTGGTGATGAGGGTGCTGAGCAGGTCGTCACCGGGGTCGGCGCGCTTGGCCTCCAGATGGCCGGCCATGTACGCGTGGAACTGTGCCTGGGCGGCGTCGATCTCCTCCTGGCCGTACCGGGTGAGGTTGAGCAGCATGTCGGACCAGCGGGCGAAGCGGTCCCGGTCGGAGTCGGGCACGCCCAGCAGGGCGCAGATCACCCACACCGGCAGCGGGAACCCGACGCACGCCTTGAGGTCGGCGGGATGGCCGCGCTCGACCATCTCGTCCACCAGCCGGTCGGTCATCGCCTCGATGTCCGGACGCAGCATCGTCATCCGCTTCGCGGTGAACCACTTGGTCAGCATCCGCCGCCAGCGCTGCTGTCCGGCCCCGGCGAGAGACTCGGCCATGGAGTCGTTGAAGACCCCGCCGGACTCGTTGGCCGACACCCGCGCCGCGTCGTCCGCGTCGAGCTGCCGTGTGCACCGCGGCTCGGACAGCACCTGCTTCACGTCGTCGTACCGCGTCACGAGCGACGCGCCGTCGCCGCTGGGCAGCACCACCGGCGCGACCGGCGCCTCCTCGCGCAGCACCGCCCACGCCGCGGGCGGCTCCAGTGCGTCCTCCAACGGCAGTGGATAACTCAGCGCGCTGCCACGGCCGTTGCCGCTCACCGCTGTCTCGCTGCTCACCACGCTCTCCCTTCGACCCGGGACCGAGTGGTCAGTGAACGCCGTCCGCTAAGGTAAGTCAAGCGCGTGACTTAAATTGCCTCGCGCCCCCGAGCCTGCCTGCTCCGCGCCCGGCGCGCGGACGAGAGATACGGAGGAGATCCGTGGCGTCCACTCCTGCCGCGCCGCCCGACGAGAGCCCGGAGCACGGCCCCGGGTCCCGGCCCGGTTCCGACCAGAGCCCCGGGTCCCTCCGGCGGTCACGGGCGAACGGCATGGTGGCGGTGCTCGCCTTCGCGGGCATCGCCGTCGCGTTGATGCAGACCCTCGTCATCCCGCTCGTGCCGCAGCTTCCCCGGCTCCTCAACGCCTCGGCGGGCGACGCCGCTTGGGCCATCACCGTCACCCTGCTCGCGGGCGCCGTCGCCACTCCCGTGACGGGACGGCTGGGCGACATGTACGGCAAGCGCCGCATGCTGCTGCTCAGCCTCGCGCTGCTGGTGGCCGGATCGGTGGTCTGCGCGTTCAGCGACAGCCTGCTGCCGATGATCGCCGGACGGACGCTCCAGGGTCTGGCCGCGGGCGTCATCCCGCTCGGCATCAGCATCATGCGCGACGAACTCCCCGCCGGCCGGCTCGGATCGGCGACCGCGCTGATGAGCGCCTCACTCGGCGTCGGCGGCGCCCTCGGGCTGCCCGCGGTCGCCTTCCTCGCCGAACGGATCGACTGGCACATGCTGTTCTGGGCCGCGGCAGGCATGGGCGCCCTGGCCGCCGTGCTGGTGGTGGCCTTCGTACGGGAGTCCCCGGTCCGCACCGGCGGACGCTTCGACGTCGTCGGCGCGGCCGGGCTGTCCACCGTCCTGTTCTGCCTGCTGCTCGCGATCTCCAAGGGCGCCGACTGGGGCTGGACGAGCGGCACCACGACGGGGCTGATCGCCGTGGCGGCCGTCGTCCTGGTGCTGTGGACCCGCTGGGAGCGGCGGGCGCCACGGCCGCTGGTGGACCTGCACGCCACCACGCGCCGTCAGGTGCTGCTCACCAACGCCGCGTCCGCCGTCTTCGGCTTCGCGATGTTCGCGATGTCCCTCGTACTGCCGCAGGTGCTCCAGCTTCCGGAGGCCACCGGTTACGGGCTCGGCGCCTCCATGGTGACCGTCGGTCTGGTGATGGGCCCTTCCGGGCTGGTCATGATGGCGATGGCGCCCGTCTCCGCGGCCGTCTCCCGTACGAAGGGCCCCAAGGTGACGCTGATGACCGGGGCGCTCGTGGTCGCCGCCGGATACGGCATGAGCATCGTGATGATGTCGGCCCTGTGGCACCTGGTGCTGGTCTCCGCGGTGGTCGGCGGCGGCATCGGCCTCGCCTACGGCGCCATGCCGGCCCTGATCATGGCCGCCGTCCCGGTCTCCGAGACCGCCGCGGCCAACAGCCTCAACACGCTGATGCGCGCCATCGGGACCTCGGTCTCCAGCGCCGTCGCAGGTGTCGTACTGGCCCGTATGACCCAGCAGTTCGGCCCCGTCCCCGTGCCGTCCCAGAACGGCTTCCGCACGGTCATGGCGATCGGCGCCGCCGCGGCGTTGATAGCCCTCGCCCTCGCCTCCTGCCTGCCCCGCCACACTCCGGCGGCGTCGCGGGACCGGCACGAGACGGAGCCGGAGGCGGCGAGGGTGGGCACGGGCGACTGAACTCCCGTACGGGGGAGGGGCGTTGGGGTGCGTCCGGTGTCGTACGGCGGGGGCGGGCGCGTGTCATGTGGCGGCGGCGGGCCGGCGGTCGAGGGCGTCGAGGCGTTCCCGGAGCAGCCGGGTCTCCGCGGTGCGATGCCGGGCCCGGTGCAGCGCGAGCGCCTCGTGCCATGCCTGACGGGACGCCTCGCACCGGCCCAGGGCGAGGTAGGCGTCGCCGAGATGCAGCAGGGTGTCGGCCTCGGCCGAGGAGCAGTCCGACTCCCGGAAGAGGGCACGGGCCCGCCGGTAGTTCTCCACGGCGCCGGAGTATTGGCCGCACTGGTGGTCGATGTAGCCGAGGCTGTCCAGGACATGGGCCTCGTGGATCCGGTCGCCCGCGCCGCGCGCGAGGGTCAGGGCGTCCTCGCAGTAGCGGCGGGCCCGGTCGTAGTGGCCGAGCAGCGCGTGGCACCAGCCCGTGGAATTACGGCAGTTGGCCTCCCAGCGGGTGTCGCCGGCGGCCTGATACAGCGGGAGGGCGCGCTCGTGGTACGGCAACGCCCGGTGGGGAGCGCCTTGTTGCTCCTGGCAGCAGCCCAGCATGTGGAGGGTGTCGGCCTGGCCGACGAGGTCCCCGGTCTCCTCGAAGAGGGGCAGCGCGGCCGCCAAGTGCGCCTCGGCCCGGGCGTATCGGCCCAGGTGCGCGCAGGCCGTCCCCGTCGCGTTACGGGTCAGGGCGCGGGCCGCGGGGTCGCCGAGCCGGTCGGCGGCCTCCATGGCGGCCTGCCAGGTGTCCATGGTGTCCAGACCGTCCAGACGGCGGCCGTGCAGACTGCGGAACGTGAGGACGACGACGGGCAGTTGCCAGACATGGGTGTCCCAGCCCAGGTCGCGGACCGTCCGGTGGACGGCGTCCAGACAGGCGTCCTCGGCGGCGAACCACTCCCGCGCCGCGGCGGCGTCCGCGCACCGGTGCGGTGTGCATCCCTCGGCGGGCGGAGCCGGCACCAGCTTCAGCACCTGGGGCCGGGCGGGGAGCCGGCACAGGGCGTGGTGGGCGGAGTGGAGGAGGAAGTCGGCCAGGCGTCGCAGCGCCGCCAGGCGTGCCGTCTCCCGCAGGTCCCGGCGGGCGCACTCCTCGGCGAACAGCCGGACCAGGTCGTGGAACTGGTAGCGGTCCGGGGCGTGTTCACGGACGAGGTGGACGGCCTCCAGACCGCGCAGCAGGCTCCGCGTACGGGAAAGGGGTGCCGCGAGGAGACTCGCGGCGGCGGGGGCGCCGATGTCCGGGCCCGGGGCGAGACCCAGCAGGGCGAAGGCACGGGCGGCCTCCGGCTCCAGGGCGTCGTAGGAGGCGGCGAAGACCGCACGCAGATCGGCCGTCACCTCCCCGGCGTACAGGGCGTCCAACCGGCCCGCGCTCTCCGCGAGTTCGTCCGCCAGCGCGGCCAGCCGCAGATGCGGCCGGGTGGCGGCACGCGCCGCCGTGATGCTCAGCGCCAGCGGAAGCCCCGCACAGCGCCGCACGATCGCGGCGGCCGCCTGCGGCTCGGCGGTGATCCTCTCCTCGCCGAGGCGCCGGGTGAGCACGTCCCGCGCCTCGTCGTCGCCGAGGACGTCCATGCTCACCGAACCGGCGGCGAACTCCGTTACCAGGCCCGCGAGTTCCGAGCGGCTGGTGACCAGCACGGTGCATGTCCCGCTCCCCGGTATCAGGGCCCGTACATGGTCCGTGCCCCGCGCGTCGTCCAGCACGACGAGCATCCGCCTGCCCTCGGCCAGCGTGCGGTACAGCCCGGCCCGGGCGTCCGGGTCGTCCGGTACGGCGGCGGGATCCACACCCAGGGCCTCCAGAAAGCCGCGCAGCGCCACGGCCGGCGGCACGGGCGGTCCGGACGGGTCGAAGCCGCGCAGATTCACATACAGCTCCCCGTCGGGGAAGCGGTCGCGGTGCTCGTGCGCCCAGCGCAGCGCGAGACAGGTCTTGCCGATCCCGCCGGTGCCGCCGACCGCCGCGATCACGACCACGCCTCCCGCACCGCTTCCCGGAGCCAACGCGGCGGAGAGACGGGCCAGTTCGTCGTCGCGTCCGGCGAACAGCGCGGGCGGCGCGGGCAGTTGCCGAGGCACCGGACGGGGCTGAGCCGCCGCCGGGGAGACGTCACGGTCGGCGTCGAGGGACAGCGCGGCGTCGCCGGTGAGGATCTGCCGGTGCCGCTGCCGCAGTTCGGGACCGGGGTCGACGCCCAGCTCCTCCGCGAGCACGCCGCGTGCGGTGTCGTAGACCGCCAGGGACTCGCTCTGCCGGCCGGCCCGGAAGAGGGCCAGCATCAGCAGCGCGGCGAGATGCTCCCGGAGCGGGAACTCGGCGACGAGCTGCGTCAGTTCGGGGATCAGACGCCCGTGGTGCCCGAGGTCGAGATCCGCCGTGATCCGGTCCTCCAGCGCGGCGGCCCGCGACTCGGCCAGCCGGTCGCGTTCCCCGTCGAGAGCTGCGCTCGACACATCGCCCAGCGCCGGACCGCTCCCCACCGCCAGCGCTTCCCGCAGCTCCGCCGCAGCCCGCCGCGTATCTCCCCGGGCGAGGGCCTCCCTGCCCCGGCCGACCCGGTGTTCGAAGACTGTGAGGTCGAGCCCGTCGTCCGCGACCCGCAGAACGTAGCCGCCGTCGGTCCATCCCAGGACCGAGGACGGTGACCGCGCCTCCCGGCCGGGTTCCAGGACGCGGCGCAGCGCCGAGACGTACTTCTGGAGCTGGTTGACCGCGTACGCCGGCGGGGGATCGCCCCACACCGCCTCGATCAGCCGCTGCCGCTCCACCGGACGGTTCGCGTGCAGCAGCAGTACCGCCAGCACCGCGCGCTGCCGTGCCGGCCCCAGCTCGAGCCGTACCTCGCCGCGCCAGGCCCGTACCGCGCCGAACACCGTGAACCGTAACGGCCCTTCGGCGCCCTCCACCTGCGTCATCTCCACCTTCGCCCCCGGCGATCCTCCGGCCCGTACGGCCGCCCCGGCATCCCGCGTGCACGCCCGGCACCTCGGACACCCTGTGTGCCCGGGCCAGTGTCCCGTCCGGCGCCGCTCCCCGCGAGAGGACGGCCCGGCCCGGGGACAGCGGCCCCGGGACAGCGGTCCGGCACCGGGCTGCCGGACGACGGCGTCCGGATCACCGTTCACGCGCGGCACCTACGCTTGGCGCATGGCCCGCAAGCGCGTACAGACCGGCAGTTCAGGCCCCGGAGCGGTGTGGCTGCGCGAGCAGCGGCCGGTGACGCGGGCGCCGGCGCTGAGTCCGGACCGGATCGTGGCCGCCGCCGTCGACGCACTGGACCGCGACGGCGTCGCCGGGCTGAGCATGCGCAAGCTCGCGGACTCCTTCGACGTACACGCCACGAGTCTGTACTGGCACATCTCCAGCCGTGAGGAGCTGCTGGACCTGGCGCTGGACGCGGTATTCGGCGAAGTCGCGCTGCCCCAGGCCCACTTTGAACAGTGGCGGGACGATGTCGCCCTGTTCATGCGGGAGTTGCGCCGGGTCCTGCTGCTGCATCCGTGGTCCGCGGCACAGGCGGGCGTCCGCCCCCTGCTGGGGCCCAACGCCCTGGCCCGCTTCGAGTTCGTCTACACCGCGCTGGTCACGGCGGGCTTCAGCGGCGCCGATCTGCCGGCCGCCTCCGCGGCGATCTCCAACTTCGTCATCGGCTCGGCGGCGGCCGAGGCCGCCTGGCGGCACGGGAGCCAGGCCGACGACAGCGGCGCCGTGAGCGCCCACCTCCGGCGCATCGGCGAGCACTACCCCACGCTGTCCGCGCATGTGCTCCCCCTGGAGAGCGACTGGGACGAACGCTTCACGCGCGGAACGGACTTCCTGCTGACGGGACTTGCCGTCTCCCCGGACGCGCCGCACGCGGACCCGCCGCAACCGCGTTGACACGCCGCCGCGTTGAGGCGCGGATGCGTCGGCCCGCGGGGAGGGCGGCGGCCGGGCTACGAGCCCGTCCCTTCGGCGGCGGACGGCCGGAACAGCAGGCCACGGGCGACGAGTTCGACCGTGAGGGCCACCGACACCGCCTGGACCGCCATCAGCGCGACGAGGACGAAGAGCTGAACGGCCCCCGCCATGACGGGACTCGCCCCGCCCAGCAGCATGCCGACGAAGGCTCCCGGCAGCGTCACCAGTCCGACCGTACGGGTCTGGTCGAGGCCCGGCAGCAGCGCGTCCGAGGCGGCGGGGCGGGCGATCTCCAGACGGGCGTCCCGCGTGCCGAACCCGAGGGCGATCGCCGCCTCCACCTCGCCGTGCCGGTGCGCGAGTTCGGCCAGTGCCCGGCGTCCGGCCAGGACCGTCGCGGTCATCGCGCCGCCGATGAGGATGCCGGTGACCGGGATGAGGACGATGCCCTTGAACGGGACCAGCCCGGTGGCCAGCAGCGCGGCGACGACCGGCGCCACCGCGGCGGTGATCGGCACCGCCGTCGTCCACGACCGTCTCCGCTCGGTGGTGATGCGGCGCCTCGCGGTCTGCACGGCCACGGCGAGCATCAGGGCGATGAACGCCCCTGTGGCGACCGGGTGTTGCACCACCCAGGCGATGGCGAAGGAGACGGCGGCCAGTTGCAGGGCGGCGCGCAGTCCCGCGGTGGCGACCTGGCGGGCGCGGTGGGTCGCGGTGTCCGGCGCGAGGTGGCAGCAGGCCACCACGGCGGTCGCCGCGATCAGCAACGCCGCGAGCAGTACGCCCAGTTCGGCGTTGACCGGCAGCAGGGTCGAGGCACCGAGGGCCATGGTCATCCGCCTCTCTGCGGGCGCCCGTCGACCGCCGCTCCCCGGTCCTCGTCCACGGGCACGGCCTCCAGATCACCGGCGCCCGACGGCGTACGGCCCTCCGGCGCGGGCCCGCGGTCCGCGCGCGGTGCGTCGGGACGCAGCGTGGCCGCGGCGATCACCGCGCCCGCCGCCGCGCATCCCGCGGCCACCAGCATCGTCACGGTCTGCGCCGCGGCGAACGACTCCCGTGCGGCCGCGGCGAGTTGGCCGCTGTCCGTACGGGCGGCGTGTACGAGCGTGGTGGACAGCGAGCCCCGGGCGCCGGGCGGTACGGCGTCCGGCAGTCCCGCGCGGTAGACGGCGGCCAGCAGGCTGCCCATGAGCGCGACCCCGAAGGCGACGCCGAACTGCTGATGGGTGTCGTTGAGCGCCGAGCCCATGCCCGTACGCTCCGGCGGCACTGCCCCGAGCACCGTGCTGGTGACGGCGGGCCCGGCGAAGCCGTTCCCGGCGCCGACGAACACCAGGCCCACGGCGACCACCCCGTAGGAGCTGCCGGGCGTCAGCGCGGCGAGGACGAGGAAGCCGGCCGTCGTGACCGCGAAACCGCAGACGATCGCGAGGCGGTGGCCGATGCGTGCGGGCGCCCGGCCGCCGGCGAGCGAACCGAGGACGATGCCGAGCGCCAGCGGTACGGCGGCGAGGCCCGCCTCGAACGCGCTGTAGCCGAGCACCAGTTGGAGGTACTGGGCCAGGATGAACAGCGTGCTGCCGGTCCCCAGGGAGATCACGGCCGCCGCCGCGCTGCCGCCCGCGAACTGCCGGTCCCGGTACAGGGACAGCTCCACGATCGGCGCCCGGGCACGCCGCCGGCGCCGCTCGAATCCGTACAGCGCGGCGACGGTGAGCAGGCCGCCCAGGACGACGTACGGATCGAACGGTCCGCGCTCTCCGGCGACGATCACCGCCCCCGTCAGCGCGACCATCGCGAGGGCGATCAGCGCCGCACCCGCCACGTCGAAGGGCCCGGCGTCCGAGACGCGCGACTCGGGGACCAGCCGGAGGATCGCGGCCACCGCGACCACGATGACCGGCACGTTGATCAGGAACGCGCCCGCCCAACTCCACGCCCCCACCACGCTTCCGCCCAGCACCGGGCCGAGCGCCACCGCGCCCGAGGCCACCGCGCCCCACACCGCGAAGGCCCGCGGACGCTCGTGGACGGGGAAGACCTGCACCAGCAGCGCCAGCGTCGCCGGCATGACCAACGCGGCGCCCAGCCCCATGACCGCGCGCATCGCGATGAGCCACCACACCGACCACGCCAGGGCCGCCGCGGCCGACGCCGCCCCGAGCAGCAGCAGACCGGCGAGCATCGCGCCCCGCCGCCCGTAGCGGTCGGAGACGGCGCCCGCGGGGATCAACAGGCCCGCGAACACCACGACATAGGCGTCCAGAACGGCTTGCTGATGACCGGTGGACGCGCCGAACTCCGTGGCGATGGACGGCAGGGCCACGTTGAGGACGGTGTTGTCCACCACGATGACCAGCAGCGCCGCACAGATGGCGACCAGAATCGCCCAGCGCCGAGGATGCCCCTCACCGCTCTCCCCGGCAGCAGCCACCGCCCGACCCCCTCCACCGACAGATCTTCCCCCACAGTGTAGGAGTCGTCTCGGCTCCCGCCCCGATTCCCGCCCCGACTCCCGTTCCGGCGCACGGAGTTCGGAGGACTGTGTCTAGGTGGTGGTGGGAGCGGTGGGGAGAGCCCCGTCGGTCGAGGAGGGGACGAGTGCGCGGACGCTGGCGGCGGACAGCAGGGTCATGGCCGAGGCCACGAGGAAGGCCGTCGTGAGGGAGCGGGAGGCCAGCAGGCCGCCCAGGGCCGTCCCGACGGGGAAGCCGGAGAGGTTCACGCTCATGGAGACGGTCATGACCCGTCCGAGCCAGCCGGGATCCGTACGGCGCTGGCGCAGCGAGAGCAGGCTGACGTTGATCGTGCCCTCCATCAGGCCGACCAGGGCGAGCCCCGCGGCGAGGGTGAGCAGCGAGCCCAGAGCGCTGAGCGGGAAGACGGCGACGGCCGTGACCAGGGTCGCGCCGAGCATGTAGCGGCGTTCCACTCCGGCATGGAGCAGCCTCCCCGTCACGAGCGCGCCGAGCGCGCCGAACAGCCCGGCCACGGCCCACATCAGGCCGGTGTAGCGGTCGGCCGACCGGCCGTCGCCGAGCCATGCGGCCACGGCGACCGGGACGATGACGATCAGCATCCCCGAGGCCACTTGGTACAGCGAATAGGAGACCGCCAGGCCGCGCAGGGTGGCGTTGCGCAGCAAGTATGCGATGCCTTCGTACGCCGAGCGCAGCAGCCGCCGCTCGCCCCCGGCTGAGGGCAGGGGAGCCCCGCCCCGCAGAAGTGCCAGACTCAGCGCGGCGAGTACGTACATGCCCGCCACGCACAGCAGCGTGGGGTCCGGACCGACAAGGGGGAAGAGGGCACCGGCGGCGAGCGGCGCGCCCACTTCGATGACCGAAAAGGTGCTCAGATCAAGGGCGTTGGCCCTGTCGTAGGCCGCTTCCGGAACGAAGCGGGGGAAGAGCGTGCGGATGCCGCCCGTGGACAGCGGGCTGGTCAGCGAGTAGAGCGTGAGCAGTGCGAACAGCAGGGGGACGGTGAGCAGTCGGGCCATCGACGACGCGGCGACGCAGCCGATGAACACGGCGCTGAAGACCATGTCGAAGCCCACCGCGCGTACGGCGCCCATCCGGTCCAGCACGGCTCCGGCGACGGGGCTGATCACGAAGCCCGGCAGGGCGAGGAAGAGCCCGCTCAGCCCCGCCACGGCAGCCGAGTCGAACTGTGCGATGACGTAGAGGACGACGGCGTAGAGCAGCATGGAGTTGGCGAGCCGGGACGCGCACGCGGCCGTCAGCAACTGCGGAACGTTGCGGGAAGTGAGCACCTGCCGGTAGGAGAGCGCGTTCGCAGCGGAGCGTTCGGCCTCCTCGCCGTCGGTGGCCGTGTCGTCGTCCTGCGCTTTCGTCACTCGTCTCCCTGAGCGGCCTTGTGCGGTGGAGCCGCTGCTTCCGGTACGGGATTCCGCAACGGCACGGCTCAGCCCTGCCCCATGCTCCTCCACCGTGCCCCGTACACCTCTCGCGACGGTGACCGCTGCCCTCCGCGGAACGCAGAGGCGTATCCGCGCGGGCAGCGGCCCCGCGGGATCAGGGCCGTTCTTCCGGCGGTTCCGCAGGCGTCAGCAGGGACTTGAGCTTCTTCTTGTCGATCTTTCCGACGGCCGTCAGCGGGAGTTGGGGGAGGATCTCCAGCCGGTCGGGGAGCTTGTAGGCGGCGAGGCCCTTCTCCCGCAGCATGTTCTGGAGGCTCCGCAGCTCCGGCGGATCCGCGGCGTCACGGGGCTGGACGCACGCACAGGTCAACTCGCCCCAGTGCGGGTCGGGGAGGGGGATGAGGGCGGCGGACTGGACGCGCGGGTCGTGCAGCAGATGCTCCTCCACCTCCTGCGCGGGCACCTTCTCGCCGCCCCTGTTGATCACGTCGTTGATCCGGCCCACGACGGCGAAGTTGCCTGCCGGGTCCCGGGTCACCAGGTCGCCCGTGGCGAAGAAGCCGTCGTCGGTGAAGTGCGTGCGGTTGCGTTCGGGGGCGCGGTAGTAGCCGCGCAGCGTGTACGGGCCCCGGGTGAGCAGTTCGCCCTCCTCGCCGTCGGCGGCCGGGGAACCGTCCTCGCGGGTCACGCGTATCTCGTCGCCGGGCGACAACGGACGCCCCTGGGTGTGGTGGACGATCTCCGGCGGGTCGTCGACGCGCGTGAAGTTGAGAAGTCCCTCGGCCATTCCGTAGACCTGCTGGAGCGTGCAGCCCAGCGCGGGGGAGACGCGTGCGGCGGTGGCGGGGTCGAGCCGGGCGCCGCCCACCTGAAGCAACCGGAGCGAGGACAGATCGCTGTCGGACCATTCCACGGCGTCCAGCCACAGCGGCACCAGCGGCGGCACCAGCGAACTCACCGTCACCCCGGCCTTCTCGACGAGCGGGAAGCACACGTCCGGCGTCGGAGCCGGAGCCAGGACGACGGTGCCGCCCTGCCGGAGCGTGCCCAGGACGCCGGGGCAGCCGAGGGCGAAGTTGTGGCCGACGGGCAGCGCGGCGAGGTAGCGGCTCTCCGCGCCGACGCCGCACAGCCGGGCGGACGCCCGCAGTTGGTAGGTGTAGTCGGCGTGCGTACGCGGGATCAGCTTCGGCGGGCCCGACGTACCGCCCGACAGCAGGAACAGCGCCACGTCCTCGGGGTCGAGCGGCGCACGGTCCGCTGCGGGTTCGGGCGCGGCGTCGACCTCCGACAGGGCGGTGTACGGGCCCGGGTCGCCGCTGACGAGGACGTGTGCGAGCCCTTCCGTGCGGGCCTGCACCTGACGGGCGACCTCGCGGTGGTCGCAGCCGGGGGTCACGTCGGGGCAGATGTAGGCGACCGCCTCCGACGTCCTGACGAGGTGCTCGATCTCCACCGCGCGGTGCGCGGGCAGCGCGAACACCGGGAGGACGCCCGTACGGAACAACGCCAGGCACACGACGACCAGTTCGGCCGTGTTGGGGAGCTGCACCACCACGGCGTCGCCCGCCGTGAGGCCGCGGGCGCGCAGGCCCGCCGCCATCCGGTCGGCCGCGGCGTCGAGTCCGGCGTACGTCAGCGACCCGTCCCGGGTGACCAGCGCCGTCCGGGCCTCCCCGGCGGCGACGGCGTCCTCGGGCAGACCGCCGAGCAACTCGTCCGTCCAGTAACCGCGTTCGCGGTAGACACCGGCGAGCTTCTCCGGCCAGGGAACACAGCCTTCTCTCATCGTGCGACTCCCTACGGGTAGGAGATACGGACAGCGCGGCCGGCAGGGCGCGCGTTCACAGCAGACCTTCCTCGACCTCGGCCGAGGGGGCGGGGACGCCGGCGCCCAGGCGGGCGGCGAGCGCACTCATCTGCGCGACGGTGGGGCCCTGGAGCATGTCGCGCATGGGCAGTTCGGTGCCGAGCCGGGCGCGGACGGCCGTGAGGAGGCGCGTGGCCTGGAGACTGTCGCCGCCCGAGGCGAAGAAGCCCTGGTCCCGGTCGACGACGGCGGTGCCCAGGACCTCGCCCCAGAGCGCGGCCACGGTCTCCTCCAGCGCGCCGCGCGGCGCGGAGCCCTCCCGGGACGGAGCACTCCCGTCCGCGTCGGCCGGGGGACGGACGGAGAGGATCCGCCGGATCCATCCCCGGTCCACCTTGCCGTTGTCGTTCAGGGGCAGCCGGGAGAGGAAGGTGAGCCGCGCGGGGACCATATGGGCCGGGAGCCGGGTCGCCAGTGCGGCGCGTACGGAGGCGGGGTCGACCGAGGGGGCGCTCTCCGCGAGATGTGCGGTCAGCAGCGTCCCGCCGGGTCCGGTGAAGGCACGCCGTACGCCGGTGAAGCCCGCTTCGGTGAGCTGCCGCGTCCATTCGTCGACGCCGTTCGCGCCGTTCGCCCCGTCCGGTACGGACAGCAGCAACTCGCCCCGGGGCGTGAGGAGTCGGGCGGCGCAGGCCGCCACGGTCGCGGCGTCGGGCAGCGGGTCCGTGCCGGTGCCGTCGCCGCCCGTGCCGGTGGGGCCGGAGCCGGTGCCGTCGCGGCCTGCGTGTGCCACCAGTACGTCCACGCCGCTCAGCAGCGCGTCCGGGACGCCGCACGGCCGCCGCGTCCCGGCCCGCGCTCCGGCGCGCATCGCCGCCTGGTCCGCGGGGAGTTGACCGGCGTGGGCGGTCAGTACGTGATCGTGCTCGGTCAGCGCCACGGGAACCGCGGACGGGGGCAGCGACGACGCGGCGGGCGCCGCGCCCCAGAGGCCGACCCGGAGGGGGTCGCCGGATGCCGTGCTCGTTCCCGCCCTGCCGGCGCGCTCCTCGGCGAGGGCCTCCAGGGTTCTGAGGAGCGCGTCGTCGCAGTCGCTCGCGGCACGGACCGCACGCGCGAGCACCGTGTCATCGGCACCGTCGGTACCGTCGGCGCTGCCGGTGCCGTCCGGCGTATCCGGCGCATCCGGCACCTCCGGTACGTCCGCCCGTACGGTCACCGCGGCGGCCAGTTCGCCGCCCTCCGTGAGGACGGCGACCGCACGCCCGATCACCGGGTCCTCCTGGAGCGCGGCCTCCACCTCGCCGAGCTCCACGCGGAACCCGTTGATCTTCACCTGCTCGTCCCGGCGCCCGAGGAACTCCAGCGTGCCGTCCGGCCAGTACCGTCCGAAGTCCCCTGTGCGGTACCAGCGTTCGCCGTCCACCACGGGGAAGCGCTCCGCCGTCTGGGCCGGATCGCCCCGGTAGCCCAGGGCGACTCCGGCGCCGCCGATCCACAGCTCGCCCGGCACCCAGTCGGGACAGTCCCGTCCGACGGGATCCACGACGCGGAAGCGCTGGTTGGCCAGCGGCCTGCCGTACGGGACGGACTGCCAGGAGTCCGGCACGTCCTTCACCTCGTGGAAGACCGACCAGATCGCGGCCTCCGTGGCCCCGCCCAGCGCCACGAGCCGGCAGCGGCCCCGGGTGGCGGCGGCCAGCCGCGGTGGGATGCTCAGCCCTATCCAGTCGCCCGACAGCAGGGCCAGCCGCAGCGACGGCGGCAGGCCCTCGTCGCCCGCCGAGGTCAGCAGCATCTCCATCAGCGCGGGCACCGAGTTCCACACGGTGACGCCGTGCCGTTCGCACAGCTCCTGCCAGCGGCGTGCGTCCCGGCTGTCCGCCTCGTCCACGAGGACGGCGCAGCCGCCGGCCGCCAGCGGCCCGAAGACGTCCCACACGGACAGGTCGAAGTCGAGGGCGGAGACCGCCAGTACACGGTCGCCGGAGCCGATGCCGAACCTCGCGCCGATGTCCTCGACGGTGTTGAGCGCCGAACGGTGGGAGATCTCCACGCCCTTGGGCTGACCCGTCGAGCCCGAGGTGAACACCACGTAGGCGACGTCGTCCGGGTCGAGGTCCACCGGCGCCGCGTCGTACGGCTCCGCGGACAGCGCCGTCCGCAGCGGCAGTACGGGGACCTCCGCGAACTCCCCCTCGGGGCCGTCGTGTTCGCCGCGCCCCGCGCTGTCCCCGTGTCCGTCGTACGAGCCGGTGCCGTCCAGCACGAGCCCGGCGCGTGAACGTCCGACGATGCGGGCCCTGCGCGCCGCCGGCTGCCCGGCGCCGACCGGGACGTACGCGGCGCCCGCCGCCAGCACGCCCAGCACCGCGGCGATCTGGTCGGGCCCCCGGGGGACGGTGACCGCGACGGTGCTGCCCCGTGCGACGCCGCGTTCGCGCAGCGCGGCCGCCACCCGCCGGGCGCGGAGGGCCAGTTCGCCGTGGGTGAGGACGCCGTCCTCGCCCCACAGCAGCGCCGGGTCGTCCGCGCGTGCCTCCGCCGCGGCGAAGAACCCGCCGTGCAGCGTTCCCGAACGGGACGGCCGCGACGTGGAGTTGGCCGACTCGCGGCTGCGGCGCTGCCCTTCGGGCAGGGAGAGCGCGGGCGGGGCGTTCCAGTCCGAGTCCGCGGTGGCCAGCCGCTCCAGCAGGGCCGCGTACGCGGTCAGCATCGCCTCGACCATGCCGTCCGGGAACAGCTCCTCGACGGCGTCCCAGGCGAGCAGCACTCCGCCGTCCCGCGTCCCGTACACCTGGTGGTCCAGCCAGACCTGGGGGGTCTGCGAGACCATCCAGGACAGTTCCCCGAACCGGCGCGCGAAGGACTCCGGGACGAGCGGGCCCTCCAGGTTGCAGGCGAAGACGACGGGCGCGGTGCGTGGCGAGTCCGGCTCGGCGCGCGCGAGGTCGCGCAGCACGTCGACGCCCGTGTAGGCGGCCTGCCCGACGTCCTGGTGCAGCCGTTCCTGAACCGCCCTGGCCCGCGCGGCGAATCCGCTGTCCGGGGCGAGGTCGACCTCCAGCAGCACGAGGCTGGTGAAGTCCGCGACGATCCGCTCGATGTCCGGCGCCTCCGCGGTGTTCCTGTCGAACAGCGGGACGTTGAGGGTGAAGCGGTGCTCGCCACTCCAGCGGGCCAGCACCTCGGAGAACGCGGTCGCCAGCAGTACGGAGGCGGTGATGCCGTCGTCGGCGGCCCGCTGGCGCAGGGCCTTCCACAGCTCGGGCGGGAGCGTACGCGTGCGGCGGACGAAGCGCGGGGCCTCGATCGCGCCGGGGTCGTCGGCCAGCGGCAGATGCGGACCGCCGGGCAGCGTGGCCAGCCGCGCCTGCCAGTAGCCGCGCGCCTGTTCCCGCTCGCGTGCCCGCTGTTCCTCGCGTTCGCTCAGATACCGCGCGAAGGTGCTCGCGGGGGCGCGCCGGGCGGCGGGGTCCTCGTACAGGGCCGCGAGGTCGTCCAGCAGCAGACGGACGCTGTGGACGTCGGCGACCAGCAGATCGACGTCGACGTGCAGCCGGCAGGCCTCCCCGGGCAGCAGGCTGAGCCGGACGTCGAAGACCTCACCGCGGCCCACCTCCAGCCGGCGGTGCGACAACTCCTCGCGCAGCGCGGCGAGTCGCTGCGCGCCGCCGTCCTCGCAGGCGCGCAGGTCGTGCGTCGTGAGGCCGGGCCAGGGGGAGACGGGCAGGACCCGCTGGGTGCCGTCGTCCTCGAACCGCGCGCGCAGCATCGGATGCTGCCGCAGGAGCGCGGCGACGGCCTCTTCGAGACGGTCCGGGTCGACCCCGTGGGCGTCGATCTCCAGATAGGCGTGGCATCCCACGCCGCCCAGCGGCTGTCCGTCGGCCCGTCCGACCCAGTACGCCTGCTGGACGGAGGTGAGCGCGAACGGCCCATCGTCCTCCGGGAGTTCAGGCGTGGGCGCGCTGTCCGGGGCGGCGGTCCCGGCGCTGTCCGGTGCCGCCGTCTCGGGGCCGTCCCCGTCCGGCGTCCGCACGTCCTCCGGCAGCAGGGCGAGCCAGGCCGCGAGCGTGGGTCTTCGGGACAGCTCCGGGAAGTCCACCGCGGCGCCCGACCGGTTCAGCCGGTTCGCCAACTGCATGAGCTGCAACGACTGGAGCCCCAGCGCGAACAGATCGGCCTCGTCGTCCGCCGCCGTCAACTCCGCGCCCAGCAGCGCGGATACCTCGTCCCGCAGCCGTTCGGCGCTCCACGCCTTCTCCTCCGCCATGACGCCCTCCTCGCGCTCGCCGTACGGTCGCCGCACGCCGCCGTAGTGATGTCCCTCGCCCCCGCCCGGCCGGCCCGTGTCAGGCCGCGCCCGAGGTGGCGATCCGCCAGAACTCCGCGTACCGGGCGTCGCGGGCGAGCAGTTCGTCGTGTCCGCCCCACTCCGCCACGCGTCCGTGCTCGTCGAGGAAGGCGATGGTGTCGGCCTGGCGCACCGTGTGCAGCCGGTGGGCGACCATGATCACGGTGCGTCCCCGCACCAGCGCTTCGAGCCCTTCCTGCACGCCCGCCTCGTTCCGCGGGTCGAGCGCCGAGGTGGCCTCGTCCAGCAGCAGCACGGGCGCGTCCTTCAGGAGCGCACGCGCGAGGGAGACCCGCTGCCGCTCGCCGCCGGACAGCGCGGTGCCGCCCTCGCCGACCTGCGTCTGCCAGCCGTGGGGCAGACGTGCGACGACCTCGTCGAGCCGGGCGGCGGCGGCCGCCTCGCGGAGCTGCTCCGCCGAGGCGTCGTGCCGTGCCAGCCGTACGTTCTCCTCGATGCTGCCGGTGAAGAGATAGACGTCCTGGAAGACCACCGCGATACGGGACATGAGGGTGTCCTCGTCCATGTCGCGCACGTCGGCGCCGCCGATGCGCACCGTGCCCTCGTCGACGTCGTGGAAGCGCGCCACCAGCTCCAGGACGGTGCTCTTGCCCGCGCCGGACGGACCGACGAGGGCCAGCCGTCCCCCTTCGGGCACGGAGAGGGAGACGCCGTCCAGGACCGTACGGTCCCCGCGGCGGAAGGCGACGTCCGTCAGGGCGACCGCGTTCCCCTCGGGGACGGCGCTCTCGCCGCTGACCGGCAGCGGCGGCTCGCTCAACACCGCCTGGATACGGGTCAGTTCGCCGCGGGAGCTGCGCATGACCGCGCCCAGCTCCGCCAGGGAGAGCAGCGGGTCCACACAGCGGGCGGCGAGGATCAGCAGCGCCACGGTCTCGGCCCCGCCGATCCGGCCGTCCAGGGCGAGGGCGCCCGCGAGCGCCAGCACGGCGGTGAAGGCCGCCCGTACGGTGAAGGACATGCCCAGCAGCGCGGGCACCCCGGCGAGCGCGGCCCGGCGGTCGCTGCGCCACCGTGCGGTCAGCGCGTCGTCCAGCAGCCGGAACCGTTCCCCGGAGCGGTTGCCCGCGCGCAGCACCGGCTGAGCGCGTACGTACTCCACGACGCGTCCCGAGACCTCGTCGCTCCGCCTGGCCTGCTCCTTGTCCTCGGCCGCGGCCGAACGGCCCGTCCAGCGGTGCGCGGCCCACACCAACGGCACGGCCGCCAGTGCCGCCAGCGCCAGACGCCACTCGAAGACGAAGAGCACCGCGACCACCGACAGCGGGACGACGACCGCGCTGATCAGCGGCTGAAGACGGTGCGCGGGCACCGACATCGCCGCCATCACGCTGCGGCTCGTCAGGCCCGACACCTCGCCGACCCGGGCGGGCGTGAACCAGCCCAGGGGCAGCAGCGCCAACCGGTCGCCGAGCCGGTGGTGCAGCGCACGCGACAGCTCGCCGCCGCAGCGGAAACCGGAGACGGCGCTGAGATGCGACAGCACGCCCGTGACGGCGACGCACACGGCGAAGGCGCCGAGCGGCAGCCAGGCGCGCGCCGGGTCGTCGGCCAGGAGCGCGCGGAGCAGCGGGACGAGCAGTGCGTACGAGAGCCCTTCGGCGGCCGAACGCGCCACCATCAGCGCGACGGTGCGGCGCAGTGCGCCCGAGTGCTCTTCGCCGAGGATGCCGAGGAGAAGTCGGATCACGTCGCCGGCCCCTTTCCGTCCGTGCCGTTCGTGCCGTGCGTGCCGCCGTCGTTCGTGCCGTCGCCGTGCGTCCCGTAGGGGCCGCTGCGCCACAGATCGGCGAACGCGCCCTCGCGGGCGAGGAGTTCCTCGTAGCGGCCGCACTCGACGACGCGGCCCTCGTCCAGGACGGCGATCTGGTCGGCGTTCTCCACCGTCTGTGGACGGTGGGCGACGACGAGTTGGGTGCGTCCCTCGCGCAGCGTGGCGAGGGCACGGCCGATCTCCGCCTCCGTACGCGCGTCGGCGAACGACAGCGCCTCGTCGAGGACGAGCACCGGTGCGTCGATCAGCAGGGCACGCGCGATCGACAGCCGCTGCACCTCACCGCCGGAGAGCCTGGCGTCCTCGCCGATCACGGAGTCGTAGCCGCGGGGGAGGGCGAGGATCCGCTCGTGCACGGCGGCGGCGCGTGCGGCCGCCTCGACGGCCTCGCGGTCCGCCCCGGGCGCCGCCAGGGCGATGTTGTCCGCGACGCTCGCCCGCAGCAGCCGTACGTCCTGGAAGACGAACGACACCTGCCCGTACAGCACGGAGGAGCCGATGTCCCGTACGTCGGCGCCGCCGAGCAGCACCGCGCCCTCGTCCGGGTCGGCGAAGCGGGGGAGCAGCCCGGCCAGCGTCGACTTGCCCGCGCCCGAGGCGCCGACGAGCGCCGTGGTCGTGCCCGGCTCCAGCGTCAAGTCCACGCCGCGCAGCACCTCGTGGCCCGGCTCGTACGCGAAGCGCACGCCCCGGAACTCCACGCGTGTGCCCTGCGGCGGCACCGGGTGCGCGGGCTCCCGGATCACGGGTGCGTCCAGGCACGCCTGGATCTCCTCCGCCGAGCGCTGGGCGGCGTGGATCTCGTCGAGGCCGTGGCCGAGCGCGGCGACCGGCGCGGTCAGCGCCATCGACAGCAAGGGGAAGGGCAGCAGATCGGCCGGTGCGAGAGTGCCCGACGCGATGAGCGCGGTGCCGCCGGTGAGGACGACGAGGAGGACGACGGGCGGGGAGAGCACGAGGGCGGCGACCGACGCCTGGCCCGCGCCGCTGGAGACATAGCCGCGGAAGAAGTCGGCGAAGTCGTCCGCGGCCTCGCGGTACCGGCGGTGGGCGCGGCCCGTTTCGCCGAACGTCTTGACCACGCGGATCCCCTGGACGAACTCGACCGCCGCGGAGCCGATCCGGCCCATCGCCTCCGCCATGACCCGTCCGTCGCGCTTGCGTTGGGCGGTCATCAGACGGCGGTGCAGCAGCAGCCCCAGCACGGGCGGCACCAGCGCGACGAGCGTCAACCGCCAGTCCACCCAGGCCAGATACGTCAGCGAGGCGGCGGGCACGACCAGCGCGGAGGTGGCCTCGCCGGGGGTGTGCGCGAAGAGGTGGTGGAGTTGGTCCACGTCGTCCTGCACGACCTTGGTGACCTGTCCGGAGCTGCGTGTGCCGTACCAGCCGAGCGGTACGGAGCCGAGCCGGGCCGCGAGGGCGCGGCGCAGCGACAGCCGGAGCCTGCCGTCGACGAGGTGGGCGATCCCGCCGGAGGCGGTGATCAGCAGCGCCTGGACGAACAGCCCGGCCGCACCGGCCGCGACGGCCGTCCACACCCGGTCCGCGTCGGCCGGCCCGGGGGCCAGCAGCGTCCTGCCGATCTCGACGACCGCGAGCAGCGGTGCCAGTCCGGCGAGCGCGCCGACGGCCTGGAGCGCGACGACCACGGCGAGTCCCTTGCCGTACGGGCCCAGCAGGCGCAACAGCCGCCGGCGCGGGCTCACTTGGGCGCTCTCCCCGGCGGTGCCGCTCTCCGCGGCGGCGTTCGCCGCGGCGGCATTCGACGCTGCGTCGTCCTTCGCGGTGCCGTCGTCCGCGGTGCTCTGGTCCGTGGCGCGGTCTTCCGCCGTGCCGCCTTCCGCGGGGCCGTCCTCCGCGGCGTTCCGCTCGTCGCCCTGCTCGTGCTCGTACGGCTCCCGGACCGCTCGCCGCGGCACGCTCATGCAGCCTCCCCCGTTGAATCCCGCATCATGTGACGAAACGTCAGCGTAGTCGTGGAGAATCCTGAGCGCGCAAGATTTTCCAGCCCCCCTCTCCGGGGTCAGCATCTCCCATCGGACGGCGTGTACGGGCGGTTCCCGAACGCGCTCGAAAGCGGCGCGCACCTGTCCTAGGGTCAGGTGCCGCACGAAAGGGCGGTCGTAGCCGACGGGTAGGGGGCCGTCTTGCGATTTCTTTTGCTGA
This sequence comes from Streptomyces nanshensis, assembly GCF_001751255.1. Classification (GTDB taxonomy): domain Bacteria; phylum Actinomycetota; class Actinomycetes; order Streptomycetales; family Streptomycetaceae; genus Streptomyces; species Streptomyces nanshensis_A. Next base: position 23,242 of record NZ_LJGW01000431.1, read on the forward strand.
GCGGTCTGGGTCCGGCGAACCTCAATTCCCCTTATCTCGAGGGCTCGTTGTTCGCGGAACAGACGAGTGCCCGTGGAGCGGAAATGCTCCGGCGTGCCGGAAACCCCGGACTCAGGCTCGGAAATCTGGCCTTCGAGCAGTCGGGCAAGCGTTATGCGCTGCTGCGTCCGCGCACCGAGGCGGGGCCTCATCTGACCAGTCTGACGCTCAAGTCCATTCTCGAGGCGAGCGGTCACGACTACGCGTGGATGAATCTCGAAGACGTGTGGGAGGGCACGGCACGCGTGCCGTCCGGCGACGTCGACTGCGTGCTGCTGTCGACGACGTACATCTGGAACGAGACCATCCTCTCCCGGGTCGTGGCATGGGTGAGCCAGAACCTTCCGGGCGTCGGCATCGTCTGCGGCGGCCAGTTCACGAACCTCAAGTTCATGCGCGTCCTGCACAAGCACCCCGAGGTCACCGCCGTGCTGCGGGGAGACGGCGAAGTCGCCCTGCCCGCCCTGCTGGACGCGCTGGCGAAGGGCACGAGCCAGGAGTCCGTGCCCAACCTCGCCTGGCGCGACGGCGAGCGCATCCGCATCAACCCCGTCGAGTACGTCGACCTCGACCTCCATCCGTCCCCGGCCGTTCCGGGGCGGGCCACCGTGGTGCCGTACGAGTCGATGCGCGGCTGCCCCTTCGACTGCAAGTTCTGCTCGTTCCCCGCGGCCTCGCCGAAATGGCGCTACAAATCGGCGGAGAAGATCCGCGACGACTGGGTCGCGTACGCGCGGGACAACGGCGCCGACGTCATGTACGCCATGGATTCGACGTTCACCATTCCGCCGAAGAGATTCCGCCGCCTGCTGGAGATACTCCCCGCCTCGGACATCCCGGTCTGGGAGGGATTCAGCAGGGCCAACACCATCAAGTCCCGTGACATCGTCGAGGGGTTGGAAGCCTCCCGCTGCTACCAGTTGCACATCGGCTTCGAGTCGATGAACGACGAGACGCTCCGCCTCATGAGCAAGCGGGTATCTGTCAAGCAGAACAGGATGGCCCACGATCTGCTCCGCGACAGCTCGCTGAACTGTTACGGGCTCTTCATCGTCGGCTATCCCGGCGAGACGCCCGAGATGTTCCGCGACACCCAGGACTATCTCGCCGGCGAGTACACCGGCCATTTCTCCATGGCCCGTTTCTCCGTCACCGACGAGACGATGCCGCTGTGGGAGGACAGAGAAGCGCTCCAGATCGAGGCGGACGATCCCAACGACCCGCACTCGCGCTGGTCCCACATCGGCATGGACAGCGACCGGGCCGCGCAGTTGTACGGGGAGACCCTCGACACGGTGCGCCGCCGCAACGACCACGCCGTGCTCAAGCTCTGGCAACACGACTACCAGCACTGGCTGTTGCCGCGGGAGGACCGCAAGACCAACATCGCCGTGGAGAAGAGCGTGGAGCGGCTGGCCATGGCCGAGCGCGACCACGACGACCTCGACGAGGGCGCCCGCGCGATCAGCGCCCAGCTCGACGCGCTGCGGGCCAAGGGGGTCGTCCTCGCGTCCGAGTCCGAGGGGCGGGAGCTGTGCCGGGCCGCGCCCTGACGTCCCGTCCGGCCGCCGTCACAACTCGCCCTCTTCCAGGGCGAGTTCCTCGTCCATGAGGTCCCAGGAGGCGTCCCCGTCGGCGTCGGCGGGCACCGCCTCATGCGTCCGTGTCACCACCGTCGCCGGCAGGTGGCCGCCTACCCACTCCAGGACCGTGGTGGGCAGCACCGTCGCGGCCTCGTGGACCCCGGCCGGTATCCGTCCCCGTACCAGCGCGTCCACCGCCGCCGCCCCCACCACCCCGGTGAGCGCCGACCCGTCCGTGCCGTGCACCAGCACCGAGCGGCGCACCCGGGCGCCCTCCGCCTCCGGTTCCTCCAGCCGGCCCCACAGCACGTGGTACGGGAGGTGGCCCGCCGCGTCCACGGCCGCGCCGCGCAGCACGTCCGAGACGGCGGCGTCGAGTTCCGCGCCCTCCGCCGGGACGTCGCGGTGACGTTCCAGGGACTCCAGGAGCCGTTCGCCGTCGAAGGCGTTGTACCAGCGGGCGCGCGCCAGCCCGAGCCGCGACGCCTGCTGCGCCAGTTCGTCCGGCAGATAGGGAACCGCCGTGAGCGGCCTGGGCAGTCCGGGGATCCGGCACTCCTCCCGGCGCCGTACGGAGCCCCGTACGACGCGGCCGTCCCGCCACTCCCCGAGGGGCGTGCCGTAGCCGGAGCGCGAGCTGAGCAGATAGTCGGTCGCGCCGGTGCGGGTGAACGGGCCGAGCCCGGCGTAGCAGCCGGAGAACCGCGCCCCCTCGCCGGTCTTCTCGCCGGAGGACTTCCCGCCCGTCGCCGCGTCGTTCGCGTCGTCCGTGCCCGCGGTCAGCAGCCGCGGCAGCATGCCGGACAGCCCGGGTGAGAGCCCGGCGCCCAGCACGGCCGCCCGCCGCTCGGCCAAGTCCCCCGCCGTGCCGGTGAGATGCGGTACGTCCCCTGTTCCGGCCACGTCGGCGTAATCGGCTCCCTGCTCCCACACCGCCCGCAGTGTCGCCCCGGGCAGAAGCCAGGACGGGCCCGCGCAGTTGAGGACCGCACGGCAGCCCTCGCTGAAGCGGGCGACCGCGGACGCGTCCGCCGCGTCGACGGCTCGGCCGTGGCAGTCGTCGTCCTCGGGGCGTGCGAACGTCAGTGCACGGGCGAAGAGTTCGGCCGCGTCGCCGTCGCGTCCGCCGATCCGCAGCCGGAAGCCGCCGGCCTCCGCCAGACAGCGTGCGGCGGCGGCGCCCACCTCTCCGTAGCCTCCGATGATGCCGATCAGCGGCGGCGCCTCGTCCGCGCTCACCGGCCGCTCGCCTCCGGGGCCCGCACGCCCAGCGCCGCCGCGACATGGCTCACGTGCGGGGGCTGCATACAACTGAAGTGGTCGCCGGGGACGTCCACGACGCGGAAGCCGTCCGGGGCCAGGCGCCGCCAGTACGCCGTCATGTCCTGGTGCATACGCGGAAAGACCTCGGCCTCTCCGGACTGCCTGACGAGCGTGAGGGGGCCGTCGTAGGGGACCGGACGGTGCGAACCCACCACCGCGAGGCTGTGTTTGACGGCGCGGTAGCCGCGTACGAGCCGTTCGGACGCGGCCCGTCCGGCCCCGGCCCCTTCCTCGTCCGCCCCGCTCTCGTCGCCGGGTACGCCGAGATCGCGCGGCATCGCGGCGCCGATGGCCCGCAGCCGCTCCTCGTGCGTGCTCTCCGACAGCGTGCGCAGCGCCGTCAACGCCCGCTCTCCGGCGGGGCTCAGCGCGGTACCCGGGCCCTGGGCCAGTCCTCCGTCCGGTATCCGGTCCCCGTGCCGGGCCGCGACGGCGGCGATCAGCTCGGCCGTTCCGTCGGGGTCGGCCGGGTAGCCGAGGGCCGTGGTGTCGCACCGCGACAGCCGTGCGAAGACGTACTCGGCGAGCACGTCGTCCTCGACCGCGTAGGGGACCCGGTAGCCGCTGATCACGGACACCCCGGTCACCTCGGCGCCCGCGTCCCGGAGACGCCGGGCCAGGTCGGGCACCAGCACGCCGCCCATGCAGTAGCCGACGAGGTGCACACGGTCCAGGCCGCCGGCCAGCAGCGACTCGGCGTGCCGCTCCGCGAGCCGGGCGCCCTCCCCCTCGGGATCGGCGGAGAGATACGCCTCCAGGTCGTCCAGGACCAGCCCCGACACGGGTGCGGTGCGGGCGAGTTCGCGGATCAGGGGCCGGTACGGGACCAGCGTGCCGGTGCCTTCGTGCACCAGGACCCAGGTCGGGGCGTCCGGGGGTGCGCCGGCGGGCGGCCCGGCGACCCGTACCAGCGGCGACAGCCCGTCCGCCGTGCCGAGCGCCGCCCCGTGCACCGCCTCGCGGGCGG
>NZ_LJGW01000430.1 GCF_001751255.1 Streptomyces nanshensis
CGGGACGGTGCGGGTCCGTCCCGGGCGGCCGGGTGCTCGCGCGTTCCTCGCCGTCACCGGCTGCGCGCGCTCGTCGTATGCGGATCGGCGGTCAGCCGACGGCGGCCACCGCCTCCACGCGCTCCTCGGGCTCCTTGGCCTTGGCCGCGGGGCGCTCCACCGGAGCCTCCGGGATGCGGAAGGGCTTGCCGCAGGCGCCGCACATGATCGGGGCCTGGGCCAGCACGGACGGCACCACGCGCACGTTCCGTCCGCAGTCGCAGACGGCCTTGACGCGTACGCCGCCGCCGCTCGACCCGTGGCGGGCGGCCGGGCCGCGGAAGCTTCCGCGTCCGTCGGCCTCCGTCGCCGCGCTGTACGCCTTGAGGGCGCGCTGCAGCCGCTCGATCGTGGGCCGGTAGCGCCGCCGCGTCTCGGGGGACGGGGTGACCAGCGAGAAGCCGCTGCTGGCGTGGGGCTCCTCCGGGTGCACCAGACCCAACTCCTCGGCGACGGCGAGGAATCTGCGGTTGTGGTAGCGGCCGGCGCGCGAGGTGTCACGGACGCCGCGCGCGGCGGCGATTCCGTGGACGGCCTCGTGCAGCAGCCGCTCGAAGGAGAGGCCGCTGCCGCATGCGGAAGAGGACTCCCCGATCAGCGATTCGGGCGCAGCCAGATCCGGCAGCTCGGGGTGGTTCCGTTGAATGTCCGCCCAGGCAGCTGCCAGCTCGGCGGCGAGAACAGGTGGTGTCGTGCTCACGTCGTGCTCAACGAGTCGGACCGCCTCAGTGTTCCGATTCCGGGACAACCTAAATAATTTGCACGTACCGGTCAGTCGCGGCGGGCCCGCCCTCAGCGGGGCGAGCGGGCGGGAGTGCGGAGAATCCGCGCAGCCCGGCCAACCCGGACGTACCTCCGGGATAGGAGGCCCGTCGGGAGCGATCGGTACACCTCGGGGACCATACCGACATTCCCCGGAGTCGTGTGCCCCGGGGTGCCGCCTGCGACCAGGGAGAGAGCAGGATCACGTCCCGCTCGGCATTGGCAATATCCCGGATTCTGGATATTATCCCGGCCATGATCACCGGCGCCGATGAGCGCTTCCTGACCCGAAACGGAATGGCAGCACGTCAGCTCGCCGCGCTGCTGCTGAATCACGAAGCGGACACACGCCTTCCACGACTGCGTGACTTCGCGGGCGAGTTGAAGGTGGGGAACGGGACCGTACAGGCGGGGCTTCAACTGCTGGAGGAGGCCGGCGCCGTACGGACGAGGGCGCGCGGACATCTGGGCACCTTCCTGGTGCACGCGGACCGTGCCGTGCTGTGGCGGCTCGCGGGTCTGGGCACGCTGCTCGCGGCGATGCCGCTGCCCTACTCGCACCGGTACGAGGGACTGGCCACCGGACTGCGGGCGGCGTTCGAGCAGGCCGGGGCGCCCTTCGCGATCACGTTCATGCGGGGCGCCTCCACGCGGCTCGGGGCGCTGCTCGACGGCAAGGCCGACCTCGTGGTGCTCTCGCGCTTCGCCGCCGACCGGATCGCCGAGGAGCATCCGGTGGAGCTGGTGGCCGACTTGGGGCCCCGTACGTACGTCGGGTCGCACGGGCTGCTGCTGCGGCGGGGCGTCTCACCGCAGGCGGAGGGGCTGCGCGTCGCCGTCGACTCCTCCTCGGAGGATCTGCGGATGCTCACGGCGCGGGCCTTCGAGGGGCGCGACGTGGAGTGGGTCGAGTCGTCGTACATGCAACTGCGGGGGCTCTTCGCGCGGGAGCGGGTCGATGCGACCGTCTGGAACCTGGACGAGGTGGCCGACCATCTGGGCCCCGGAGTCGAAGTCCGGCCGCTGGACGAGGAGATCACCCGGGAACTGGCCTCGCGCAACTCACGGGCGGCGCTGATCGGACGTACCGGCGAGACGGTCGCGCTCGACGCCGTACGGGCCTCACTGGACTTCGGACTCGTGACCGGAGTGCAGAGCGAGGTACTGCGGGGCGAACGGGTGCCGCTGTACTGAGAGTTGGGGCCCGCCGGGCTCCGCAGACCTTCGCCGGACCGGCCGCGGATCCTCGCTGTCCAGGAAAAAGACCCGTCCCGGGGGTCCTCAGAAACCAGAATCCTGGTTACTGTCGTGACCGGTGATCGCGCCCCGGAAGGAAGCGCCATGGAGGAGAAACTGGAGGAGGGGCTCGCCCTCCGCGTCCAGGTGTTCCGCGAGACCGGTCAAGTACGCCCGGAAGTGGCCGAGTTCGTCGAAGGCGAGCTGCTGGGGCTGACGCGCGCGGGCCTGCCGGTCTCCGAGGAGACCGCCGGCATGCTCACCAGCCACCTCATGATGGCGCTCGACCGGCTGCTCGGCGGCGAGTCCCTGGAGGACCCGGACGCCCACGGGCACATGGCCGAGGAACTGGCGGGGCATCCCGGTGCCGTACGGCTGGCGCGGCAGATCTCACGCCGCGCGGAGGAGACGCTGGGCACCGGGCCGCTCCCCGACGCGGAGACCGGCTATCTGGCCCTGCATCTGGCCGTGTTGGCACAGCGTCCGGCAGCGGCGGGACACAGCGCGCCGGACACCACGCTCGACGGCACCGCCGTACGGCAGAACGGAGACCAGCCGTGACGAAGATCCTCGTCGGAGGAGTGGGCAAGGCCCAAGTCGCCGAAGTCCTCGCGGACTTGGGCATCGACGGCCTGGAGGCGTCGCTCTCCAGCGACATGGAGGCGGCCATGCGGCTGCGCGCCGGGCAGGCCGACTACTACCTGGGCACCTGCCACACCGGCGCCGGCGCCTCCCTCGGGGTGCTGCTCGGGGTGCTGGGCAGCGGTACGTGCCACACGTTCGGGCGGTCCGTGCCCACACAGGAGGAGGTCGCCGGGCTGCTCGCGGACGGCAAGCGCGTCTTCGGCTTCGGCATGGACCAACTCTCCGACGCCACACCCGTCATCGCGCGCGCCATCGCCGCGCACACCCGCTGACCGCTGACCGCTGACCGCGACCCCGGCCACGTCCACGGCTCCGGCCGCGGCCACGACCGAGATCGCCGGAACGAACCGAAGGAGATCCCGTGAGCACCCTTCTGGCCGGTGCGCTCGGCGCGGGCAAGCACAGTCTGGACTTCTCCGTCCCGCAGCAGGGCACCGTGATCGTCCTGTGCGCCCTGACGGCGCTCATATCCCACCTGGCGCTGGCCGTCTTCAACGACGGCGTACGGCCGTTCATGCTCGACTTCATCCAGGGCCGCAGCACCCGCAACGCGACCACCGCGGTCTCCTTCGGGCTCTCCGCAGGGTTCATCTTCGGGCTCGGGGCGCCGATGGCGCTCTCCACCGGGGTGCTCAACCCGTGGCTGCTCTTCCTGCCGACCGACGTGCTCGGCATCCTCTCGCCGAAGAAGTGGCTCGCTCCGCTGCTGGGCGGGGCGTGGGGCGCGCTGGTCGTCTTCGGACTGGGCGGCGCCAACGAGGTCGCCCACGATCTGCCCGTCGACTTCCTCACGGCCATGCAGCAGATGGCGACGCCCATCCTCTTCCTCTTCACGCTCTTCCCGGTGCTCGCGATCACCCGGCAGTTCGGCAGGCTCCGCGGCGCGGTCGTCGGGGTGGTCGAACTCGCCCTGGTGATCCTCACGATGAAGCTGTGGCCGGACGTGTTCGCCGGTGCGCCCGCGATGGCCGTGGGCGTGATCATGCTGATCGGCTTCGCGACGGCCAAGGACGTACGGCAGCGGCGCAAGGAACGCGCGGAGAGGGCTGAGCAGGCAGAGCAGACGGAAAAGGCAGAGCAGGCTGAGAAGAGTGGGAAGGCCCAACAGGCGGGCGGGGACGGGCAGTCGGACGGGACCGGGGACGGCAAGGGCGTCTCCGAGGCGGAGCTGGAGGACCCGATGCTCTCGCTGTTCAGCGCGAGCGCGACCCGGCTGCGCCGCCATCTGCCGCTGTTCATGCTGCTGGGCGCGGGCGTGTGTCTGCTGGCGCAGATGCACATATTCGGCGGCGGTGAGGCCACGAGCTTCCTCATCGCCAAGGGGGACCACACCGGCGCCGCCCAGGTGGACTTCTACCGCGTCTTCGGCTTCATCCCGCTGATCGCCACCACCGCGCTCGCCTCCGGCGCGTACGCGATCGCCGGGTTCACCTTCGTCTACCCCATCGGCTATCTGCTGCCGAGCCCGTGGCTGGCGCTCATCGTCGGGGCGGCCGTCTTCGCGGTGGAGGTGCTGGCCCTGTCCTGGATCGGCAGGATGCTGGGACGGCTGCCGTCCGTACGGGACTCCTCGGAGCATCTGCGCAACGCGATCAGCGAAAGCCTGTGGCTGGCCATCCTGTTCGGCTCGCTGCTGGCGGCCAACACCATGGGCGGCGGGCTCGGCATCCTCATCGTGGGCGGGCTGTATCTGCTGAACGAGGCGATGGGACGGGTCGTGGTGCGCATGGCCGCCGCGCCCGCGGCGGTGCTCGTGGGCGGAGTGCTGCTCAACCTTCTGTACTGGATGGACCTGTTCACCCCCGTCAAGGGCTGACGGAGCCGGCCGATCGAGGCCGTGGGCACCGGCAAGGGGAGGCGGCACCGACCACCATGGACGAGCGGAGTCCGGCGCGCTGTCTGCGTACCGTCACCGGGGCGCTCCCGCCCGCGCGGGTGCGCGGCCCCGTGCTGGCGCACGAGCATCTGGCGCTGGACCTCTCGCGGGGCGGGGACACCGCCGCCGTGCTGGACGGACGGCACCGCGCGGCCGTCACCGGTGAACTGGCCGCGCTGCGTGAGGAGTTCGGCCTCGCTCTCGTCGTGGAGCTGACGTGCCGTGGCATGGGCCGGGACGTACGGGCGCTCGCGCGGATCGCCCGGGAGTCGGGCGTCGCGGTGGTCGCGGGCACGGGCTGGTATTACGAGCGGTTCCACCCGGCGGAGGCCGCCGCCGCGAGTGCGGAGGAGCTGGCCGGGGAGCTGGTACGCGAGATCGGCGCCGACGGCGACGGCTCCGGAGCCGAGACATCCGGTACGGGCGGCGGCATCGACGGTACGGGCGTGCGCCCCGGCGTCATCGGCGAGGCCGGCAGCGGCGGCGACGCACCCAGCGCCGCCGAGGTCCGTACCCTCACCGCCGCCGCGCTCGCGGCCCGCGCGACGGGCCTGTCCGTCGCCACCCACGCCCAGCTCGGACGGGGCGGCCCCGCCCAGTTGGAGCTGCTGACCGCGGCCGGTCTGCCCCCGTACCGCGTGAGCATCGGCCATCAGGATCTGCTCGACGACCCGGGAGTCCACCGCGAGTTGGCGTCGGCGGGGGCGTACGTGGCCTTCGACACCGTCGGCAAGGAGAACTACCGCAGCGACGGCGCACGGCTGCGGGCGCTGCTCGCGTTGCTGGAGGCCGGACACGCCAAACGGGCGCTGCTGAGCTGTGACATCTCGCGGTACGGATATCTCACGGCCGAGGGCGGCACCGGTTACGGCCATCTCTTCCGCTCCTTCCTGCCGCGGCTGCGCGCGGCGGGGGCCGACGAGGACACGATCGATCTGCTGACCCGGCGCAATCCGCTCCGCTTCCTGACGGGCGGCGCGGGCGACGCGACCGCGGAGAGCGCTGCGGGCAGCCCTGCGGACCCCGAGGAGCCGTGAGATGCGGGAGATGAGCGCGCCGGGACTGCCGCGGACGTATCCGCTGGCGACCGTGCCGCTGGAGGACGCCGTCGCGGCGCAGTTCCGGCTGCTGGAGTGCACGGCACGGCACTTCGAGGGCGCACAGCTCTTCGAGGCGGACGCCGGTGTGGTGCCGGGCGCCGGCAGACCGCGTACGACGGCACGCGTCGAGGCCGTGCTCGCGGACTACTTCGGCGCCGAGGCCGCCGCGCTCGTGCAGGGCGCGGGCACCGGCGCGATCCGCAGCGCGCTCGGCGCGGTGCTCGGGCCGGGCGACCCGCTGCTGATCCACCGCGCCCCCGTCTACCGCACCACCGCGGTGACGCTGCGCGGCCTCGGCGTCCGTACCCACGAGGTCGACTTCAACGACGCCGCGGCCCTCCAACAGGCCCTGGCCGGCGGGGAGTTCCGCTACGCGTACGTGCAGCACTCGCGGCAGCGGCTCGGCGACTCCTACGACCCGGGCGCGGTGCTGGCGAGGTGCCGGGCGGCGGGAGTGCGCACCGTCGCCGACGACAACTACGCGGTCTTCCGGGTGCCCGCGAGCGGCGTGGAGCTGGGGGCGGAGGCGTCGTGCTTCTCGCTCTTCAAGCTGCACGGCCCGGAAGGCGTCGGCGCCGTCGTCGGCTCGGAGCGGCTCGTGGAACGGGTCCATGACGACAACTACTCGGGCGGCGGCCAGGTCCAGGGCCACCAGGCGCTCGACGCACTGCGCGCGCTCACCCACGTACCGGTGATGTGGGCGGTGCAGTCGCGCACCGGCACGGAGCTCGCCGAGCGGCTGGCGGCGGGCGAGGTGCCGGGGGTGGCCGAAGTGCGCCTGGCCAACGTGCAGGACCGCTGTGTGGTGGTGCGCCTGGAGCGGCCCGTGGCGCGGCGGCTGCCGGAGTGCGCGGCGCGCTACGGGGGCGCGCCGTACCCGGTGGGCGCCAACTCGCGCTACGAGGTGGCGCCGCTCTTCTACCGCATGTCCTCCTCGTCGCTGGACGAGCAGCCCGAACTGGCCGACTGGACCGTGCGGATCAACCCGATGCGGGCCGGCGCCGGTCTTGTCCTGGACATCCTCCGGCGCGCGCTGGAGGACCTGGACGACGAGACACCGGACCCACCGGACTCACCGGACCGAACCCGGCGGCCCGGCCGCCCGGCCGCCCCGAAGGACTGATCTTGTTCCTCGACACCGTCCTCGCCCGCAACCCCGAGCTGGTGGACACGGCCGCCGCGCTGCACCGGGACGGCGCGATACCGCCCGACACCTACGTCGTCGACCGCGACACCGTCGAGGCCAACGCGCGGTTGCTCGCCGACCAGGCCCAACGGCTGGGCCTCTCCCTGTGGTTCGTCGTCAAGCAACTGGGCCGCAACCCCGAGCTGATCGCCGCCGTGGCCCGGCATCTGCCGGAGTCCGCCGCGATCGACGCCCCCGAGGCACGGGTCCTGCACGCCGCGGGCGCCCGCGCGGGCAACGTCGGCCACCTGGTGCAGATACCGCGCCGATCCCTTCCGGAACTGCTCGCCTGGCGCCCGGCGGCCGTCACCGTCTTCGACCGGGCCAACGCCCGTGCGGTCTCCGACGAGGCCCGCCGGCAGGGCTTCGTCCAGGACGTCCTGCTGCGGCTGGAGAGCGCGCCGGGCGTCGGGTATCCGGGGCAGGAGGGCGGGGTACCGTTCGGCGGCGTCGAGGAGTTCGCCGAGGAGGCGGAGGCGCTGCCGGGCATACGGATCGCGGGCGTGACCGGGTTTCCGTGTCTGCTGTGCGATCCGTCGGGCGGTACGCCCCGGCCCACGGAGACGTTCACGGCGCTGCGCGAGGCGCGCGCGCTGCTGGAGCGGCGCGGTCACCGGAACCTCAACCTCAGCGCACCGGGCGCCACTTCGGCCGCCACGCTGCCGCTCCTCGCCGAACTGGGCGCCACCCACGGCGAACCGGGCCACGCCCTGACGGGTACGACACCGCTGCACGCGCACCGCCCGGACCAGCCCGAACGCCCCGGCTACGTCTATGTCACCGAGGTCGCCCACACCCTCGCCGACGGACGGCCCGCCCTTCTCGGCGGAGGCTTCTACCCCCGCGCCGGCATCAAGGACGCGCTGCTGCACCGCACCGGGCTGCGCCTCCCGGTGCAGGACCTGCCGCCGGAGAACATCGACTACTACCGCCTCCTCGACGCACCGCCGCGCGGCACCGCCCGGATACGGGCGGGTGAGACGGCCGTACTCGCCTTCCGTACGCAGATGTTCGTCACCCGCAGCACCGTCGCCGTCGTCGCCGGACTCTCCACCGGCGCACCCCGGCTGACGGGGCTGTACGACCCGCTCGGTCGTGCCCTGTGAGCGCCGCCGGGGCCGAGGGCCGTACGGACGGGACGGACGGAACGCAGGAGACCGATGCGATGGACGCGATGGACGAGTCGTACGAGAGGCACGGGACGCGGGGGACGGACGGAAGCAGCGGACCGGCGAGGCCGGGCCGGGTCGTCATCGTCGTCCTGGACGGGCTCGGGGTCGGCGCCATGCCCGACGCGGGCGCGCTGCGCCCCGGCGACCTCGGCGCCGACACCCTCGGGCACCTCCTCGACCACTGCCACCGCGTGCACGGCCGGCATCTGCGGCTCCCGGCGCTCGGCCGTCTCGGCCTCGGCCTGCTGCACCCGCACCCGGCGCTCGCCGCCGCCACGCCGCTGCCCGTCGCGGTGGGCAGGGCACGCCTCGGCTACGACGGCGCCGACACCTACGCGGGCCACCAGACCATGATGGGCGCCGACTTCAGCCGCGTCGCCGTGGCCCGTCTCGCCTCGTACACCGCCGACGTCACGCGGGCGCTGAAGGCGGCCGGGCACACCGTCGAGCCGCTGGACGGCGGGCCCGTGCTCGTGGCCGACGGCCATGTCCTGGTGCACGACAATCTGGAGGCCGACCCCGGCATCAACTGGAACGCCTCCGCCCGCCTCGACGACCTGCCCTTCGAACGGATCCTGGCCGTCGCCCGCACGGTGCGCTCGGTGGCCCCGGTGGCGCGGGTCATCGCGGTCGGCGGCCACGCGGACCGTCCGCTGCCCGCGTACGTACGCCGCGGCGAGGGCGGCACGGTCGGCCTGGACACCCCCGCGTCCGGCTTCTACCGCAACGGCGGCCTTCGGGTGCAGCACCTGGGCGCACCCCTGGACCACACCCGGCAGCTTCCCGAACTGGCGGCGCGCGCCGGGGCGTCGGTCACCCTCGTCGGGAAGGCGGCGGACATCCTCGCGTGCGGGGACGCGGCCCGCCTCCCGGCCGTACCAACCGGCGAGGTGCTGGACCATACGCTGGCCGCCGCACGGGCGGCCCGCGGCGACGGCGGCCGAAAGCCGGACCGGCAGCAGGGGACGGCCCTCGTCGTGGCCAATGTGCAGGAGACCGATCTGGCGGGGCACCAGCAGGACGCCCTGCGGTTCGGCGCCGTGCTGGAGGAGGCGGACGCCGGACTGGACGCGCTGCTATGGGAGTTGGACGGGCCGCACGACCTGCTGCTGGTCACCGCCGACCACGGCAACGATCCGACGATCGGGCACGCCTTCCACACCCGCGAGTACGCACCGGTGCTCGCCTACCGTCCGGGCACCCCGGAACCGGACGCAGGGCCGGACGCAGGGCCGGTGTTCCTTCCGGATGCGGCGTCGCTCGCGGACGTCGGCGCGACGGCGGCCCGCTTCCTCGGACTCGGCGCCCTGCGCCTCCCCGACGCCGACTCCGGTTCCGGCAGCGGCAGTTCGGACGGCCTGGCCGCCGGCACCCCGCTCCTCCTCTGAGCCTCTGTTCCCTCTGTCCCCGCTGCCCGCGCTGCCTCAAAAAAGCCCGCGGCCCGCGAGGCACCGGATTCCGGTGTCCCGCGGGCCGCGAAAGAGACGCACGACGTCGCCCGCCCGCCCCGCGTACATGACGTACGCGCCGGGCGTCAGCCGAAGACGCTGTCCCGCTGGTCGGGCACGACGCTGCCGTTGTAGCGGCGCACGGACGACAGCGCGCCGTCCTCGTTGATGTACGCGGCCGTGGCGCACGGGTACGGCTCGGGCTTCTGCGGAAGCGGCTCGATGAACATCGGGTTGACGATCCAGCGGCCGTCCTCGTTGTCGTAGGCCCGGCACATCACCTCGTCCTTGTTGCGGTTGAGCACGAGGTGGGCGCCCGTGGCGTCCCGTACGAAGGTGACGTCGGTGTCGGCGTCGCCGCCGCCCAGGGCGATGCGGTGCGCCGGGTCCTGCTGCTTCCAGGCGTCGCGGCCCTTGATCCCGTAGATGTCCTGGTTGATCCAGCACCGCTTGCCGTCGATGTACGGGATGGTCTCGCCCTCGCTCGCGGGGGCGCCGCCGCAGCCCTCGTTGCGGGTGGTGATGCGGCCGTCGCGCAGGATGCTGCGGATCGCGATGGTGTGGTCGGCGTCGATGCCGACGCCCTTCGACCACACCTCGGCCGCGTACTCGACGCCCGCGGAGACGATGTAGACGTCGAAGCCCGCGCGCTGCAACGTGCGGATCAGGTCCTTCTGCTGCGGGTAGTAGCGCACGTACGCCGGGACGGTGTGGGTGCCGACCTTCATCTCGCTGCCGACGGGAGCCGCCAGGCTCTCCTTCCGTCCGGCCTCCGCGTAGGCGCTGACCTCCTTCGGGGTGTGCCCGGCGAAGAGCTGTGCCACCCAGGCGTATTCGGGCACCGTACGGCGGTGGTTCCAGGTGCCGCCGAAGGCGGGGTGGCCGTCCATGGTCTGGGCTTCCGCACGGATCTGGAAGATCTCGTCGGTGCAGTCGGTGTCGGTGGAGGTGGGCAGCGGCTTGCCGACGGGCACGGACCTGCCGCAGGCCTTCGTCAGGGCGCGCTCGGCGGCGGGCGTGAGCCACTTGCTGGTGTCGCCCCAGCGGCGGGGCTGGAGGATCTTGTCGTGGGCGAGGGCCCAGGCGAGCGTGATGTCCGTCGTGTCGTTCTTGGTGACGGTGTTGTCCCAGTCGAACGCGGCGACGGGCCGGTGCGTGCGGTCTCCGTCCTTGCCCGCCGTGCCGCTCTTGTGACCGCCGCACAGGCCGCGTTCGTCGATCATCCGCTGGAGCTTGGCGCGGTTGTGGCCGTACCAGTCGAGCTTCTTCGACAGTTGGGGGCACTCGCGTGCCGCTGCCGAGCCCGTGGTGCCCGCCGCGTCGGCCGCCGCGGCGGGGGCGGGAAGCGCGGCCACGAGCGAGGCCGCTGCGAGGCTCAGAGCGGCCAGAACGGATCTGTTGCGCATAAGGCTCTCCGGAGTCCGAGTGGGGTGGCGCGGATGCCACTGGAGCCGTGCCCCGGACGCCACCGCCTGCGTGGACTCCGGAGAACACCGCCCCAGTGGCATGTACCGTACAGCTTCCTCCTGGCACGTCGTCATACAAGTGACCGTGTCAGGAGGACGGGGCCGGCTCGGCCCACGGCACGGTCCGCGCACGGCTCCCAACTGGCGGACGGCGGCGGCCCGTACACGCCCGTCACGCACGGACGGTCACGCCGTACGGAGGGCCGGGCCGAGCGGAGAGTCAGCCCGTACGGGCGCTCAGGCCGGATGCGGCCGGCGCCGGCGTGACGTCCCGTCAGCCTCGGCGTTCACACCCGTCTCGCGTCCGCGCCGTGCGCGGAGCCCGGCCGCGCGTGCCTCCGGCCACTCCTCGGCGGTGATCGCGAAGCGCTCGTGGTCCCGCCAGGCGTCGTTGAGGAAGAGCATCCGGGGCGAGAAGCCCTCGTGCCGGAAGCCGAGCCGGCGGGCCATGGCGGTGGAGCGGTCGTTCTCCGGCTGGACGTTGATCTCCAGACGGTGCAGCCCCAGACCCTGCGGTGCCGACTCGAAGCACCGGTCGACGATGAGCAGCATGCCCTCGGTCATGCGTCCGGTGCCCGCGTACGGCACATAACTGTCGTAGCCCAGCGAGCCGTTGCAGAAGCGGGCCCGCACGATGTTCGCGACGTTGACGCGGCCGACGAGCCCGTCGTCGTCGCGGTCGAAGATCATGAAGCTGCGCAGCGCCGGGCCCTGGCGGCGCAACAGGTCCGGGAGACCGTCCGGTTCGACGGGGTTCCAGGGGCTGAGGTGATCCGCCGAGCGGAGCACCGCCTCTCTGTAGGCGGTCTCGTCGCCCGGCTGCGGGGGCCGGATGTATACGCGCATGAACGACATCATCCGCCCCCGCGGCCGAAGGTTCACTTCGGGGGCAGCATGTCCTTGAACTCCTGCGGAAGTTCGAAGTCCTCGGGGCTCTGGCCCGCGCCCGCACCACCGAAGGCGCTGCCCGCGCCCGCGGCCTTGCGCTCGGCGGCGGCCTGCTCCTCCTGCTTGCGCTTCATCGGGTTGCCCGACTGGCGCTTGCCCTTGCTCTTCTTCTGCTGCTTCGCCTTCTTCTTCTGACCGCCGCCGCCCATGCCGGGCATCCCCGGCATTCCGGGCATGCCGCCGCCCTGTGCCATGCGGGACATCATCTTGCGGGCCTCGAAGAACCGCTCCACGAGGTTCTTCACGGCGCTGACCTCCACGCCGGAGCCCCGCGCGATACGGGCGCGGCGCGAGCCGTTGATGAGGGTGGGCTCGGCGCGCTCGGCGGGCGTCATCGACTTGATGATCGCGGCCGTACGGTCGACCTCGCGCTCGTCGAGGTCGTTGATCTGCTCCTTCATCTGGCCCATGCCGGGCATCATCCCGAGCAGCTTGGAGAGGGAGCCCATCTTGCGGACCTGCTCCATCTGCGCCAGGAAGTCGTCGAGCGTGAACTCCTTGGGCCCCTTCTGCAGCTTCGCGGCCATCTTCTCGGCCTCTTGCTGGCTGAAGGTCTGCTCCGCCTTCTCGATCAGCGTGAGCACGTCGCCCATGCCGAGGATGCGGGAGGCCATGCGGTCCGGGTGGAACGCGTCGAAGTCGTCCAGCTTCTCGCCGTTCGACGCGAACATGATCTGCTTGCCCGTGACCTGGGCGACGGAGAGGGCGGCACCGCCGCGTGCGTCGCCGTCGAGCTTCGAGAGCACCACGCCGTCGAAGCCCACGCCGTCGCGGAAGGCCTCGGCGGTCGTGACCGCGTCCTGGCCGATCATCGCGTCGACGACGAAGAGGATCTCGTCGGGGCTGACCGCGTCGCGGATGTCGGCGGCCTGCCGCATCAGCTCCTCGTCGATGCCGAGGCGGCCCGCGGTGTCGACGACGATCACATCGTGCTGCTTGTCGCGCGCGTGGGCCACGGAGTCCTCGGCGACCTTCACCGGGTCGCCCACGCCGTTGCCCGGCTCCGGCGCGTACACGGCGACGCCCGCGCGCTCGGCGACCACCGAGAGCTGGTTGACGGCGTCGGGGCGCTGGAGGTCGCAGGCGACGAGCAGCGGCGTGTGGCCCTGCTGCTTGAGCCAGCGGCCGAGCTTGCCCGCGAGCGTCGTCTTACCGGAACCCTGGAGACCGGCCAGCATGATGACGGTCGGCGGGTTCTTCGCGTACCGCAGCCGGCGGGTCTCGCCGCCGAGGATGCCGATCAGCTCCTCGTTGACGATCTTGATGACCTGCTGCGCGGGGTTGAGCGCCTGGGAGACCTCGCTCCCTACGGCACGCTCCTTGACCTGCTTGATGAAGGCGCGCACGACGGGCAGTGCGACGTCCGCCTCCAGCAGGGCGATACGGATCTCGCGCGCCGTGGCGTCGATGTCCGCCTCGGACAAGCGGCCCTTGCCCCGGAGGTTCTTGAAGGTCGCTGCGAGGCGATCGGAGAGAGTGTCGAACACGGCGTTCGCGGGTCCTTCGCGTCGGGGTACTGGATCAGGTCGGCAGTCGGCCTCCCAGGGTATCCGTCCCGGCGCGGTGCGGTCAGGTCCGGTCGGCGAGCGGTCGCCGGGGAGCATCCGTCCCCGTAACCCTTAACTTGGCGGGATGAGCCTCGACATTCCCGACCAGGTCCGCAAGACGGTCATGGCCGAGGGGAACGGATCCTGGCTGGACGAACTGCCGGGCATGGTCGGCTCGCTGGCCCGGGAGTGGTCCTTGACGATCGGGGCCGGCTTCGCGGGCGGCCACGCCGCCCTGGTCGTCGAGGTGACGCTCGCCGACGGGACTCCGGCGGTCCTCAAGATCGGTGTGCCAGGTCACGACGTCGGGCGGGAGGCCATGGCGCTGCGCCTGGCGGACGGACGGGGCTGCGCCGAGCTGTTGCGTGAGGACATGGGCCGGCAGGCCCTGCTGCTGGAGCGCCTCGGGGCTCCGATGCACGACGTCGTCACCGACCGCGCAAGCCGCCACGACCTGCTGTGCGAGGTGGCGGTCCGCCTGTGGCGCCCGGTCGGTCCCGACATCGGCCTTCCGACCGGCGCGGAGCTGGCCGAGCAGTACGCCGATCTGCTGCCGGAACTATGGGAGCAGGCGGGGCGGCCGTGTTCGCCGGCCACGGTGGCGGACGCGCTGGACTGCATGAACCGCCGCCGCCTCGCCCACGACGACCGGTCCGCGGTCCTGGTCCACGGTGACATCCACGAGATGAACGCCCTGCGGGCAAGCGACGGCAGCTACAAGCTCATCGATCCCGCCGGACTGCGGGCCGAACCGGCCTGCGATCTCGGCACCGTCGTGCGCTGCACCCCGGACCTCGGCGACGACCTCCGGACGCGGACCGAGCGACTGGCCTCCCGTACGGGCGTGGACGCCACCGCCATCTGGGAGTGGGGAACCGTCCACCGCGTCGTCAGCGGCGTCTACGCGTGCAGTATCGGCTTCCAGCCCTTCGGCGATCTGCTGCTGGCCGAAGCGGACCGCCTCACCGGGTAGTCACCTTTCAACCCGGCGAATTTCAACCCGGCGAACCCATACCGTCACAGGGCAATACACCTAGGCGTCCTCGTCCGGGCTCCGCCCCAGCTCGCGTTCCA
Source organism: Streptomyces nanshensis (assembly GCF_001751255.1). Classification (GTDB taxonomy): domain Bacteria; phylum Actinomycetota; class Actinomycetes; order Streptomycetales; family Streptomycetaceae; genus Streptomyces; species Streptomyces nanshensis_A. The sequence continues at coordinate 14,500 of NZ_LJGW01000430.1, forward strand.
GTGCGCGCGCGAGCCCGTCGGCCTCCGCCGTCGGCAGCGGCGCCCCGTCGGCCCCGGTGAGGTAGAAGGCGTCGACGGCGTTGGACCCCAGCGTGCTGACGTGCGCGCTGCGGACCAGGACGCCCGCGCCCTCCAGGGCACGTCCGATGCGGTGGAGGAGTCCGGGGGCGTCCTGGGCCCGTACCTCCAGCACGGTCGCGATCCGCGAACCGCCCTGTGCGACGGTGACGCGCGGCGGCGGTGCCTGCACGGCCGCACGGCGCCGGCGCGGGCGGTAGGCGGCCTCGCGCTCGGCGAGACGGGCGGCGATGTCGAGCGAGCCGTCGAGAACACGGGCGAGGTCCGCGCGGAGCCGCAGCGCGGGCGGCAGCGGACCGTACTCGGCGGCCACCCGCCAGGAGAGCAGCAGCACGGCCTCGTCGTCGCGGGACCCGGAACCGTCCGAACCCGAACCGCCGGGCCCGGAACCGCCGGCGGCCGCGTCCGGGCCCAAGTGCCCGCCGGGAGCCGCCTGTTCACCGGAGCCGACGCCCGAGCCCGCCGCGTCCGCCGAATCCGCCGCGTCCGGCTCAGGCCCGCCCCCGGCCACCTCCTCCGGGAGCCGCATCATCCGCAGGTCCGCCGCACGTACCGTCAGCCGGTGCAGCGCCAGTACGCCCGCCACCGCGGGCAGCACTCCCATCGCGTACGCACCGCTCCCGGCGCCGCCCACCGGCATCCCCGGTGCCTCGTCGTCCGCGTCCGGATGGGCGCCCGGCTGCCCGGGGCCGGGGCGGACGGGCACGGTGACCAGCAGTTCGGCGCCGACCGGACCGCTGTGCTCCTCCTGCCCCTCGTACGCGTCGTGCTCGCCGTGCTCGCCGCGAGCCTCGCGCTTCTCCTCCGGGACGTTCCCGGAGGTGCGCCGTGCCGCGCTCAGCGTGAGCGCCGGACCCCGTCTGCGCCATGACTCGACCGCGAGCCGCTCGGCCTCCGCGGACGGTACGAACGGCTCGGTGTGCTCCTCGACGGCCTCCCCTGCCAGCACCCCGGAGACCCGCTTGACCAGGTCCGCGACGAGGGTGCCCCGCCAGGCCGACCAGGCCGCGGGCCCGGTGGCCAGCGCGTCCGCCTCCGTCAGGGCATGCAGCAGTTCGAGCGTGCGGACGCTTCCGACGGCGTCCGCGACGGAACGGATCGTGGCCGGGTCGTCCAGGTCGCGCCGCGTCGCCGTCTCCACGAGCAGCAGATGGTGGCGTACGAGCCGGGCCAGGACGTCCGCGTCGCGCGTGCCGAAGCCCATGCGGCCCGCCATGTCGTGGGCGATGGTCTCCCCCACGATCGAGTGGTCGCCGGGCCAGCCCTTGCCGATGTCGTGCAGCAGCGCCGCGACGAGCAGCAGGTCCGGCCGCTGCACGCGCCGCGTCAGCGCCGAGGCGCGCACCGCGGTCTCCACGAGATGACGGTCGACGGTGAAGCGGTGCACGGGGTTGCGCTGCGGGCGGCAGCGCACCCGCTCCCAGTCCGGCAGCAGCCGGCTGACGAGTCCCCCGGCGTCCAGCGCCTCCCACACGGGCACCGTCNGGGCCGCCGGTGGCGTGCGCCGTGCCCGGGGCGCCGGCCGCGGCGCCCCGGGGCCCGGTGTGTACGTCCATGTGCGCCGTCACCTACAGCGCGTCCGGTCCGCGCTCACCGGTGCGGACGCGTACGGCCGTCTCGACCGGCACCGTCCACACCTTGCCGTCGCCGATCTTCCCGGTACGTGCGGACTTGACCACGATCTCCAGCAGCTCCTCGGCGTCCTCGTCGTCGGCCAGCACCTCGATCCGCACCTTGGGCACGAGATCGACGGTGTACTCGGCGCCCCGGTAGACCTCGGTGTGGCCGCGCTGGCGCCCGTAGCCGCTGGACTCGGTCACCGTCAGGCCCTGCACTCCGAAGGCCAGCAGGGCCTCCTTCACGTCCTCGAGCTGGTGCGGCTTGACGACCGCGGTGATGAGCTTCATGCGTCGACCTTCTTCTCGGAGGTGTTGCCGGACGGTGCCGCGGCCGTGCCGGCGGGACGTGCGGACGCCGCGGGGTCCGGGGCGGCGGCGGTGTGGTGGTGCGCCGGACCGGAGCCTCCCACCTGGCTGAAGTCGTAGGCGGTCTCCGCGTGGTAGGCGCGGTCGAGGCCGCTCGCCTCGTCCTCCTCGCTCGCGCGCATCCCGATCGTCACGTGGATGAGCTTGGCGATGATCCAGGACACGATGAACGAGTACGCCAGCACCGAGAAGGCACCGGTGGCCTGCTTGCCGAACTGCGCGAGGCCCGCGTCACCGCCGGTGGCGAGGAAGCCCACCATCAGCGTGCCGATGATCCCGCCGACGAGGTGGACGCCCACGACGTCCAGCGAGTCGTCGAAGCCCAGCTTGAACTTGACGCCGACCGCCCAGGAACAGACGACACCGGCGACCAGGCCGATGGCCAGCGCGCCCATCGCGTTGACGTTCGCGCCCGAGGGCGTGATCGCCACCAGACCCGCGATCGCCCCGGAGGCCGCGCCGAGGGTGGTGAAGGCGCCGTGCCGGATGCGCTCGTAGACGAGCCAGCCCAGTACGGCCGCTCCCGTGGCGAGCTGTGTGTTCATCGCCATCAGCGCGGCGGTGCCGTCGGCGGCGAGCTCCGAGCCCGCGTTGAAGCCGAACCATCCGAACCACAGCAGGGCCGCTCCGAGCACCACCAGCGGCAGGCTGTGCGGACGCATCGGGTCCTTCTTGAAGCCGGCGCGCTTGCCCACGACGAGTACGGCCGCGAGCGCGCCGATGCCGGCGTTGATGTGGACGGCGGTGCCGCCGGCGAAGTCGATGACGCCGAGCTCGTAGAGCCAGCCGCCCTCGGCCCACACCCAGTGCGCGATGGGGAAGTAGACGAGCGTCGCCCACAGCGCGATGAAGACGGCCCATGCGCCGAACTTCACGCGGTCGGCCAGCGCACCGCTCATCAGCGCGGGCGTGAGGATCGCGAACATCATCTGGAAGAGGGCGAAGGCGAAGACCGGAATGCCGCCCTTCTCGGTCAGCGTCCCGTCCGAGATGCCCTTCAGCCCCGCGAAGTCGAAGTTGCCGACGACGCCTCCGGTGTCCGGTCCGAAGGCCAGCGAGTAGCCGTAGAGCACCCACAGGATGCTCAGCACTCCCAGGGACACGAAGGACATCATCAGCATGTTGAGCGCGCTCTTGACGCGGACCATGCCTCCGTAGAAGAAGGCGAGGCCGGGCGTCATCAGCATCACCAGAAACGCGCTGACCAGTACGAATGCGGTATCGGCGCCGTTCAATGGACGTCTCCTCTGGATACCGCCCCGCGAACGTGCGGCGGGACGGGCGGGAAGGCGGGGGGCTGCGAGCAAGATTCCCGTCGTCCCGTTTCCGTCGGTGCCGTGCGGTGTTTCGCGGCGGTGACGATGCGCGGCGCGGTGTTACGCGCCGGTGAACTGCCGCGCGGGCGGCCCGGATACGTGCTGGGGCCATGCACCGGCCGCCGGGCGCACGCAGAACCGGCCGCGGCCGCACCCTGTACGACATGCATCGGGGGGAGCCTGTCGGGTGTCCGGGGTGCCGGCCACGGCCGGTTGTCAGGGGTGGGACGGATCAACTCACCGATGGGTTCCCTGAGTTGGTCCGTCCCCTGTCGGTCCGCCGCGCGCGGGGACCGCGGAGTCCGCCGGGGCGATCACCCCGCCGCCGCGGACGCGGGCGTCTCGGTGTCCGGCATCTCCACCGCCAGCCGCTCGCCGAGCCGTACGACCTCCGCCACCTCGCCGAAGTCCCGTGCGGCCCAGGCGGCCGTCCTGCGCAGCCGGTTGTTCACACGCTCGGAACGCAGCCGCCTCGCCACCTCGATCGCCTCCACGGCGCGCACGGCGCAGTGCTCCGGCTCCCGCTGGAGCAGATGCACGCTGGCCATGCCGAGCAGGTTCAGCGCGTACGAACGGCGGTGGCCGCCGCCCTCGGTCTCCTCCGCCTCCCGCCGGAAGAGCTCCACGGCACGCTCCATCGCGGGCCGCGCCATCGACGCGTACGTCGGGCTGCGGCCCGAGGAGTAGGCGAGATCGCGGTACGAGTGCGCGGTCTCCGCGGTGAGTTCGGCCTCGGAGAAGAAGCGGATCCAGTCCGGGTCGCCGTCGCCGGGCAGCGTGTCCTCGAAGGTGTCCTCGGCCATCCGCACCGCACGGCGGCACTTCCCCGGCTGGCCCATGTTCGCGTAGGCGCGGGCCTCCATCGCGTGCAGCATGGCCTGCGTACGGGCGGTGGCGCCCTCCCGGCTGCCGTACTGCGCGAGGTGGATCAGCTCCAACGCGTCGTCGGGGCGCCCCAGATGGATCATCTGCCGGCTCATCTTGCTCAGCACGTACGAGCCCAGCGGCCGGTCCCCCGCCTCCTTCGCGGCGTGCAGCGCGAGCACGAAGTACTTCTGAGCGGTGGGCTGGAGCCCGACGTCGTAGCTCATCCACCCGGCCAGCGCGGCGAGTTCGGCCGTCACCCGGAACAGACGGCGTCCGATCGGCTCCGCGTGCCGCTCCTGCAGCAGATCCGTCACCTCGTGGAGCTGGCCCACGACCGCCTTGCGGCGCAGCCCGCCGCCGCACTGGGCGTCCCACTGCCGGAACATCACGGTGGTGTGCTCCAGCAGCTCTATCTCCGGCATCGACAGCTTCTCCGTACGGCGCCGCGCACCGCCCCCGCCGTGCAGCGCGACGACCCGCGCGCCGCTCCCCCGTGCCGTCGGCGACCCGCTGCCGGACACGGACGCGGACGCCTCCGGGCCCGTGCCGTGCGGGGAGGCGGCGGCACCGGGAACGGGGACGTCGGCGCCCGCGTCCGGCACGGACGGAGCGGGGACCAGCCAGCGCTGCATCGGCTCGATCAGCGACGGGCCCGCGGAGACGGAGAGCGAGGTGCCGAGGAAGCCGCGCCGCCCCAGCATCAGATCGCTGCGTGTGAACTCGTTGATCATCGCCACGGTCTGCGGTCCCGCCCACGGCAGGTCGACCCCGGAGGCCGCGGGGGACTGCCGGGCGGGCCGCAGACCGAGGTCCTCGACTGCGACGACGCAGCCGAAGCGTTCGGAGAACAGCTCGGAGAGGATGCGCGGGATCGGCTCGCGCGGCTGCTCGCCGTCCAGCCAGCGCCGTACACGGGAGGTGTCGGTGCTGATGTGGTGCGCGCCCAACCGCCGGGCCCGGCGGTTGACTTGGCGGGCCAGCTCGCCCTTCGACCAGCCGCTGCGCATGAACCACGAACCGAGTTGCTCGTTGGGGAGCTTGTCGCCCTCAACGACCGGTAAATCCCCCATCCGACCCTTCACCGCCCCCTGCACACACGATGCCTCCGGCATACCCACGGACTGTGCGACCAGCCCGCGTGTACCGACAGTAACGTCCCGATCACCGGCCACGGGAGGGCGTTTGCAGAATCGCCACCATTCGCCACCCCTTCGAATGAACCCTGCTGCCCGCGCACACGATTCACTTGACACACCACTCGTCCGGTTCCGGCGGGCTCCCCCGCGCTCGAGTCCCGTCACTGTGCGCTGCGGGCTCGTAACCACCGGGCAGCAGCCAGCGTTGGAGGGAGCATGGGCTTCACCCTCGGCACCATCGGCGGTCTCGGCGGCAGGCGGGATCTCCATCCGCTGCGCCCCGGCGCCCGCCGCCGCCAACGCGCCTCCGCCGCCACGGCCCTGGCCGAGTACACGGGACTGTGGGGCTGGCCGGTCGTCCCGGGCGCCCGAGCGGTGCGTGCCGTCGGCGGACGTACGGAGTGCTCGTGCGGTGCCGCCGTCTGCCCCGCTCCGGGAGCGCACCCGCTCGACGCCTCGCTGGAGGTGCCCGCGGGCGCCACGCTCGACGAGGCGGGCGAGGCGTGGGCCCGGGTGCCGGGCGCCGCGATGCTGCTGCCGACGGGACGGTGCTTCGACGTGCTCGACGTCGGCGAGGCCGCCGGGCACCACGCGCTCGTACGGCTGGAGCGCATGGGGCTGCCGCTCGGTCCCGTCGCGCTCGCTCCGCACGGGCGCATGTGGTTCTTCGTCGCACCGGGCGCTGCGGCCGAACTGCCCGAACTGCTCTACCGGATGGGCTGGGACGACGCCCGGCTCGATCTGCGCGGCCTCGGCGAGGGCGCACACGTCACCGCGCCGCCCTCGGATCTCGGCGGCCTCGGCCCGGTGCGCTGGCTGCGTCCGCCGACGCTCAAGGACGCGGCCCGTCCGCCGCAGGCACGGCTGCTGCTGGGCACGCTGGCGTACGTCTGTCACCGTTCGGCTTCCTGAGCCGCGGCCGCTGCGGACGGCGCCCCGTCCCGCACACACGAGAGCGCCCCGTCCCCTCCCCGACGGGAGAGGGCGGGGCGCCCGTTCGTGGCGCGATGTCCCAAGTGCCTTGCGGCTGCGGCCGGTTCACTCCCCGCCGATCAGCGCGTCGACGAAGGCCTCCGCCTCGAAGGGCGCCAGGTCGTCCGCGCCCTCGCCGAGCCCGACCAGCTTGACGGGCACGCCCAGTTCACGCTGTACGGCGACGACGATGCCGCCCTTGGCGGTGCCGTCCAGCTTCGTCAGGACGATGCCGGTGATGTCGACGACCTCGGCGAACACCCGTGCCTGTACGAGCCCGTTCTGACCGGTGGTCGCGTCCAGCACGAGCAGCACCTCGTCGACCGGGCCCTGCTTCTCCACGACGCGCTTGACCTTGCCCAGCTCGTCCATCAGCCCGGTCTTGGTGTGCAGACGTCCCGCGGTGTCGATGAGCACCACGTCGGCGCCCTCCTCGGTGCCCTCCTTGACCGCGTCGAAGGCCACGGACGCCGGGTCGCCGGCCTCGGGGCCGCGTACCGTACGGGCGCCCACGCGCTTGCCCCACGTCTGGAGTTGGTCCGCGGCGGCGGCGCGGAAGGTGTCGGCGGCGCCCAGCACCACGGACTTGCCGTCGGCGACGAGTACGCGCCCGAGCTTGCCGGTCGTGGTGGTCTTGCCGGTGCCGTTGACGCCGACGACGAGCACGACGCCCGGCCGGTCGACCGGTCCCTGCGTCTCGGTGTGCACGGTGCGGTCCAGGTCCGGGCCGACCAGGGTGAGCAGCTCGGCGCGCAGCAGTGCGCGCAGTTCCTCGGGCGTACGGGTGCCGAGGATCCGTACGCGCTCGCGGAGCCGCTCCACCAACTCCTGTGTGGGGGCGACGCCGACGTCCGCGCTCAGCAGCGTGTCCTCGATCTCCTCCCACGTCGCGTCGTCCAGATGTTCCCTGGAGAGCAGCGTGAGCAGCCCCTTGCCCAGGGTGTTCTGCGAACGGGAGAGCCGGGAGCGCAACCGTACGAGCCGTCCGGCCGAGGGCTCGGGTTCCTCGATCGCGGGCTCGGCGGGAGCGGGGGCGGGCGGCGCCTCGGCCTCGGCGGGCGGGAGGCCGACCTCCTCGATCGTTCTCCGCGGCGCTTCGGCGGTGCCGGTGGCCTCCTCGCCGACGTGCGGCTCTGCGGGTGCGGTGGTGGTGGCCTGAGTTGACTCGGGCTTCTCACCGGCGGCCTTCTTCTTACGGCCGCTGACGACGAGCCCGCTGATCACGCCCAGGAGGACCACGGCGATGACTGCGACAAGAATGACGATTTCCATAGGCCGTCCAGTATCCGCCACCGTGGCGGTGCGCCGTCAGTGCGGGGCGCCGCCGCGCGCCCGCGCACGCCTGGCC
>NZ_LJGW01000418.1 GCF_001751255.1 Streptomyces nanshensis
GCCCGGGCCGGGCCCGGCCCGGGCGGGATCCTCCGGCTAGGCCCGGACGATCGCCAGGACCTCGTCGCGCACCGCGTCCGCCGTCTCACGGTCGCGGGCCTCGACGTTCAGCCGCAGCAGAGGCTCGGTGTTGGAGGCCCGCAGGTTGAACCACCAGTCGCGGGACGTGACCGTCAGGCCGTCCAGCTCGTCGAGTTCGACGCCGTCGCGGCCCTGGAAGGCGGCCTTGACCGCGGCCGCGCGGCCCTCCTGGTCCTCGACCCGGCTGTTGATCTCGCCGGAGGCGGCGTAGCGGTCGTACTCCGCGACGAGTTCCGAGAGCGGACGGGGCTGTCCGCCCAGCGCGGCCAGGACGTGGAGCGCGGCGAGCATGCCGGTGTCGGCGTTCCAGAAGTCGCGGAAGTAGTAGTGCGCGGAGTGCTCGCCGCCGAAGATCGCGCCGGTGCGGGCCATTTCGGCCTTGATGAAGGAGTGGCCGACGCGGGTGCGTACGGGGGTGCCGCCCTGCTCGCGTACGACCTCGGGCACGGACCAGGACGTGATCAGGTTGTGAATGACCGCGGAGCCGGGGGACTTGGCCAGTTCGCGCGCCGCGACGAGGGCCGTGATCGCGGACGGCGGTACCGGGTCGCCCTTCTCGTCGACGACGAAGCAGCGGTCGGCGTCGCCGTCGAAGGCCAGACCGATGTCGGCGCCGGTCTCCCGTACGCGCTGCTGGAGGTCGACGATGTTTCTCGGATCGAGGGGATTGGCCTCGTGGTTGGGGAAGGTGCCGTCCAACTCGAAGTACAGCGCGTCCAGTTCGAGGGGCAGCCCCTCGAAGACCGTGGGAACGGTGTGCCCGCCCATGCCGTTGCCCGCGTCCACGACGACGGAGAGCGGGCGGATGGCGGTGAGATCGACGAGGGTCCGCAGATGCGCCGCGTAGTCGGAGAGCACGTCGCGCTGGCCGATCCGCCCCTCGGGGACGCCGTCTTCAGGGCTCGGCGGTCCCGACTCGCTCCAGTTCTCCACGAGTTGGCGGATCTCGGCGAGCCCGGTGTCCTGGCCGACGGGCAGCGCACCGGCGCGGCACATCTTGATCCCGTTGTACTGCGCGGGGTTGTGGCTGGCGGTGAACATCGCGCCGGGCAGGTCGAGTCGGCCGCTGGCGAAGTACAGCTCGTCCGTCGAGCACAGCCCGATCTCCGTGACGTCCGCGCCGAGTCGGGCGGCGCCCCGTCCGAACGCCCGCGAGAGCCACGGCGACGAGGGACGCATGTCATGGCCGACGACGATCGCGGACGCCTCGGTGACGCGGACGAAGGCCGCGCCGAACAACTCGGCGAACGCTTCGTCCCACTGGTCCGGCACGACGCCGCGAACGTCGTACGCCTTCACGATCTCCGACAGATCAGCCACGGGCCGGCCCTCTCCTGGGTCCTCGAAGTCCTCAATCACGGTCTTGCTGTGGGGTGTTGGGCGCCGGGCGGCAGTCCCGGGAGCCGGGCACCCCTCCCCGGCTTCTCCCCCGGCTTCCGGGTTCCGCAGCGGGATCCGGGGTGCCGCTTCCGGCTCCCGCACGTCCCCGGACGGCGGCAACTGCGCGCTCCGGCGGCCCGGTTCACCGGTCCGGCCCGGCGGCGCGGCAGCACGCCGAGTGCCCAAATCTACCCGTCGGGACCTGATCTCCCGTGTCAGCGGGGCCAGTCGGACGCGTCGGGAACGCCGGAGGGTCCGTCGCGGACTACTGCTCCGGTGAGCGCAGCACCCGAAGATGCCCGCGCCGCGCGACCTCCATCGGGTCGGAGTCGCGTCCTTCGGGGCCGCCGACCGCGTCGGACGGCGCGGCGGCGGAAGGGTCGCGCCGGGGCGTACGGGCCGCCTCACGCACGGCGTTGGCGAGCGCTTCGAGGTCGTCGCCGCTCGGACGGGGCGGCCCCGCGTCGACCGCGAGCCGTACGACTTCCCATCCGCGGGGGGCCGTCAGCCGCTCGGAATGCTCCGAACACAGGTCGTAGCAGTGCGGTTCGGCGTAGGTGGCGAGTGGCCCGAGCACCGCGGTGGAGTCCGCGTAGACGTACGTCAGCGTCGCGACGGCGGGACGGCCGCAGGCGGTTCGCGAACAGCGACGTACAGGGCTCACGACGATGGACCGTACCGCACTCTTGAGCGGCCTGCGACGACTCTCCTTGACGTCACTCCGCCGTGTCGTCCCGGTTGGCCGGAAACACCTGATCTGCGGGAAGTCACCGGCTCCGACACCCTTGTGTGCGGGGCGAGTCGGGGATCAGGCGCGAAGCGGTCGGCCGACGCCGCGAAGCGGACGGGGTGGTGCGAGATCACCGATCGCAGCGCGGAGAAAAAGCGGCCTGAAAGAGCCTGACAATGGTCACTCTGTGACACGGCCGCGACGGTCCGCGTGACCCCCTTTTGTGCCGGGCGGCCCGCTACGCTCGTGATGATGAACAGCCCCGTACCGCCTCGCGAGCCCGGCCCGGACGACGGACCCGGCGACTCCGGCCACGCTCACGGCCCCCGCCGTCGCGACCGTCACGGACGCGGCATGCGCGGCCCCGTCGCGCCGCCCCAAGTGCCGCTCGCCGTCAGCCGGTCGGAGGCCTTCGACGATCTCGTACGCGACTCGGTCGGGAGGCTGGAGCGGCGCTGGCCGCAGCTCTCCGGCGTCGAGTTCGCCGTGCAGGAGGTCCCGCGCAGCGACGACGGCGAGCTGGACGAGCAGACCGAGACGGTGCCGCTGGGCCGGGTCGCGGAGGCGGGGGGCGGACATCCGGACCGGATCGTGATCTACCGCCGTCCCGTCGAGATCCGCACCCGCAACCGCGACGAGCGCGCGCTGCTCGTACACGAGGTGGTCGTGGAGCAGGTGGCCGAACTGCTGGGCCTGGCACCGGAGTCGGTGGATCCGCGGTACGGGCAGGACTAGGGCGGTCCGGCCGGAGTCCGGCCGGAAGACCGGATGGAAAGAGCCATGATCCCGGCGCCGGCCGGTGGGCGGCGGCACCGGTCCCGCATACACGGTGTCGTCGGGTCGTCACCCTGCGCCGAGTACGGCCATGACGCCGACTCGATCCGGGGTCGGCCGGGTCTTATATTCCTTGACAGGTATATACGCGAGGGGGCATATTGGCTTCCGTGACGGACGCCACATGGACGGCGCTGGCGGATCCCCGTCGGCGGGCGATGCTCGACGTGCTGCGCGTACGCGCCTGCGCGGTGGGCGAGTTGGTCGACGAACTGGGCTTCACACAGCCGGCCACGTCCAAGCATCTGCGGGTGCTGCGGGACGCGGGCCTGGTGCGGGTCCGTACACACGCGCAGCAGCGCATCTACTCGGTCGACCTGGAGCGGATGGCCGAACTCGACGCGTGGCTCGCCCCGTTCCGGCGGCTGTGGAACGAGCGGCTCGACGAACTCGGCCGCCATCTCGACCGGACCGCCGCCGCGGAGCGCGGCGACGACGGCGACGGTGGCGGGCGCGGGGACGGGGACGGCGCCGCGAAGCGCACGCGGGGCGGCTGAGGACGGCGACAGGAAGCCAGGAAGTCAGAGAAGTCAGGAAGCACAGCGACAGCACAGCGGCGGACGCCGCACGCGCGGGCAGGAGAGCACGTCATGGACCGTGGAAGCTACATCGAGTACGAGGGCCGCCCGGCGGTGCGCTTCCGGCGCCGCTACCCGCATCCGCCGGAGCGGCTGTGGGCCGCCGTCACCGAGCCCGGAGAGCTGGCGCACTGGTTCCCCAGCGCGGTGCGCATGGAGCAACACGTGGGCGGACGGGTCGAGTTCAGCGACGATCCGCACATGGAGCCGACGTCGGGCACCGTGCTCGTCCACGAGCCGCCGCACCGCCTCGCGTTCACCTGGGCCGGGGACGAACTGCACTTCCACATCGAGCCGTCGGACGACGGCGGCTGCACCCTCACGCTGATCAATGTCCTGGACGCCGGGAACACCGCCGCCCGCAACGCCGCCGGCTGGACGGTGTGCCTGGACGAACTCGGCAAGCGGCTCTCGGGGCAGCCCTCTCACGGCCCGCACGGCGAATTCGCATCGGCCTGGCGCCCGTTGTACGAGAGCTTCGTCGCCGCCGGAATGCCCTCGGGCGCACCCCTCCCGGGGCCCTCGGGGGAGCTGGTGGACCCCGGCGAACTGGGCCTCCCCGGCGGCGCATGACATAGCCCCGCGGCGGGGCCCGACCCGTACCGGCCCGTCTCCCTATGCCGGCGGGTGCACCGGCGGGGTCCAGCGGTCTCCGGCGAACAGGCCCAGTGCGTCCAGCAGTTCGGGGGAGAGCTCTCCCGGCGGCGGCCCCTCGCCCAGCGGCCAGAGCGCGATCCAGCCCGCGTCGTCGGTGCGTACGCCCGGACCCGCGGACGCCCCTGGGTTCAGCCGGAGGTGCAGCATCGGGAGGCGGCGCGTGCCCGTGGTCTCCTCGTACTCGCGGACGGCCACCTCTGCGACGTCGGTCCACGGCACGGACACCGTACGGTTCCGTGACGTCGCCTCGATCAGCTCGGCGTTCAGGCGCAGTTCGGCCTTTCCCCATGCGACCGAGGGCTCGCTGAGCTCCAGCGCGACGGGCAGCAGGACCAGGAACGCGAGGAGCAACCACACCCCCGGCGCGCCCCATTCGTGCTCGACGCCCATCTGCACCGTGCGCAGCGCCGCGAGGCCCCACGGCAGGACGTANAGCGTCCAGAGATCCTGACGTCCGCCGGGAGCTCGGTGGCGGCGGTCGCCCCGCCCGTACGGTCCGTACGGTCCGTACGCGCCGAACTGCCCGCGTCCGCCGCCCCGTTCGCGTACGGCGACCGGTTCGTACGTGCCGTTCGGTCCGTATATGCCGAACGTCCGGAGCACCGGCAGCCGACCCGGGCGGCGAGCCGTTCCTGGAGCAGTGCGTGCCGGAACTGACAGGTCCCCGCCGTCTGCCGCAGCACGCCCAGCCGGTGGGCCTCGCCGAGGAATCCCGTCAGGCGCCAGGGAAGGGCGCCCACCGAGGCGAGCAGGGCACGGGTGAGCAGCCAGTGGCTCCACGGGCTGAGTACGAGGATCGTGCCCGCGGCGCCGACGCTGCCCACCACCCAGGTCGCGGCGGCCGTCGCCGCGCCCGTGCCCGCCGCCGTGGCGGCGCCCACCGCTCCGAGCGCCGGGGCGACCAGCGACACCGTCAGCAGGGTGCTTCTGCGCTGTTCCTCCAGCAGCTCGGCGGGCCCGAACGCCCTGTCCGGATCGGCGGGAACGCCCAGTACGAGCATCAGCAGCCCCGGAAGGACGATCGCGAGGATCGCCAACGCACCGTCCTGGAGCAGGAGTTGCACCGCCGACGCGACGACGAGGACCACGACCAGCACCGCCGCCGACTGCGGGCGCCATCTGCGCAGCAGACCGGTCGGCCGCTGCGGCAGATCTCCCCGCGTGGCCAGCAGCACTCGGTGCACGATGCAGCCCACGAGCGCGAGGGCGAGCGCCCCGGTCGCGCCCTCGGCCACGGTCCGCCGCTGAAGAGCGTCCTGGGTGGACCAGGCCGTCAGCGCAGACATCACGAACAGCAGAAGGCCCGTACCGGCGAACAGCGCCGGGACGCCGAGCACCGCGGGCAGCCTCGCGCGGTGCAGTCGCCACCAGGCGAACTCGCGGGTGCCCAGCCGTTCGAGATGAGCGGCGAGGAAACGCAGCCAGCGCTCGGCACGTGCCGGTCCCCAACTCCTCGCGGAGCGCGGCCCGTCGGGCGCTGCGGGACCGTCCGCAAAGACCGCCGGGACCAGCGAGTCCAGCAGATGGCGCTCGACGGCCGCCGCGTCGGGGAAGCGCGAGCGGTCCAGGAGTTCGCCCGGGGCCGCCTCCGCTGACGCGTACACCGTGCGCGTCAGCCACAGCATCAGGGGCGAGGAGAGCGCACGCACCACGGGACGCCTTGCGTCGCCGGAGGCCAGCGCGGACAGCAACTCCTCCCAGCGGCCGAGGCGTTCGGGATGGCACGTACGCCGGAGATAGTCCGCCGCCGCTGCCGCGGGCACGGGCCGGGCGCGTACGACGGCCGCCGACGCCAGGACGTCCGCCTCCTCCGCCGCCCGTGCGTACTCCTCGGTGCGTGAGGTGAGGATCAGCGAAGTACCGCCCGCCAGCGCGCGGTTGAGGCCGGACAGCGCCTTCGTCCGTGCGGGCGCGGGCAGTTCGTCGAATCCGTCGAGCACGGGCAGCACCCGCCGGTCCCGGACCAGTTCGCGGATACGGCGACGGTCCAGCCGCCGCGTGCCGTGCTCCTCGTGGAGGAGGCGGGCGAGCCAGGTGTGCAGATGCTCACGGTCCGGGTCCCAGGACCCCAACGGGACGAGGACCGGGACGGGTTCACCGCACGTCCAGTCGCGCAGCAGCTCCAGCAGGAGGAGGGTGGCGAGCGAGGTCTTGCCCGCGCCGGGCGCGCCGAGGATCACCAACCGCCGTGCGGGCAGGGAGCGATAGGCGGCGGTCAGGGCGGCGAGCCCGTCGCCCTGCACGGGTACGGCGGCGCCCACGTTCACCGGATGGTCGGCGGACGTACGGTCGGCCTCCCAGCGCACCGCGAGCTGCGCCCGGTCCGCCAGGCCGCGTGCCGCCGCCTCGTCCCGCCAGCGGGCGTGGACGACGCGGGCCAACTCGCGCGCCGCAGCGTCCTGCGGCGTCTCCGCCGGAGCGGCCTCGAACCGGACGTCGCCGAAGACGTTTCCCGCCTGGATCACATAAGTGGCCGTGCCGGAGAAGGAGTTGTGCACTCCCTCCTGCTTCATTCCGGCCTGCTCCCGCGGATCCGCCGACGTCTGTCCCTACGGCTCGTAGCATCCCGCGGCGCCGCCCGGCACTTCAACACCGCGCGCCGCGCGGCGAGTTCACGGCCCGGCCGCCCGACCGGCCCCGGCTGGGCGGCAGTCGAGCGGGGTCTAGTCGCCGGTGAGGACCGACAGGTCCTGCCCCGAGTGCGGCACCAGCACCTTGCCCCGGTCGTCCGGCAGCGTCTGCACCGTGAACGCGGGCACCTTGCCCTTCTTCTGCTCCAGCGTCCGCGAGGCGTACACCTCGCCGCCCGAGAGCCGCTCGACGGTCACCGCGTAACCGCCCTTCACGCCCTTCGGGGCAGGCGGGGCAAGGGACTTGGTCGTCTTTCCCTTGACCGTGTACGTCTTGCTGACCGGGCTGCCGCCCTCGCTGCCCGCCGACGACGTGACCCGTACCGTCACCGACTTGCCCGGCGCCATCAGCGAAAGCTGGGAGCCCTTCTCGCGGTTGTCGGCCGCGGTGGCACGGTCGGTCAGCGGCGCGGTGGCCGGGATGAAGCCCGACTCCTGCTTCGATCCCTCGCCGCGGAGCACGCGCAGCGCCGCGACCACCGGGGTCGCGTCGTCGCCGCCGTCGGTCGGCGTGAGGACGAGCGAACCCGCCTGCCCCTTGGTGAGGTCCTTCAGATCGACGGCGTTCGTCATCCCGGCGCGTACGTGCAGCGTCTCGTGGCCCGCGGGCGCGATCTGGCCCGAGGGGCTGGCGAGCCTGACCTTCAGATCCGCGTCGTTCTCCCCCGGGGCGAGGACGACGAGCCGTACGCCCGTCGCATCGCCGGGGATGCCCGGCAGCACGGCGCTCGGGGCGGGGTCGGTCACGGAGGAGATCCAGTCGCCGCCGAGCTTCTCGTCGACGGCCTGCACCTGGGCCCCCACCCGTCCGGCGCGGGCCACGACATGGACGGCGAGGTTGGTCACCGGCTCCGGGGTGAGCGTGGAGAGCAGCACGGGCACCGTCGAGCGGGGCGGGACGGTGATGCCCTCGGCCGTCTCGGAGTCCACGCGGCCCTTCTTGCCGTACAGGTTGAGGTCGACGACGGCGCTGGTGTCGTCGGGGTTGGTGAGGTGGACGTAGTCCTGCCGGTCCTTGTCCGTGCTCGCGGCCGGGAACCAGAAGTCCGTGTCGGGGACGCCGCACGCGGTGCCCTGGATGCCGCGGCCGGCGCCGACGGCGACGTCCGTCGTCTGCTGGACGGTCCAGCCGGGGGCGAACCGGCCCTCGGCGGAGCCGAAGAGAGCGGAGGACTTGGTGCCGCTCGCCTCGGCCGTCACCGGCTTGCCCGGCTCACGCAGGGGGGCGAAGGGCTTCGGCTCGGACTTCTTCTCCGGCTTCTCGTCCGCAGCCTTGTCCTTGTCGTCCTTGTCCTTCTTGTCCTTCTTGCCGCCCTTGCCTTTGCCCTTGCCCTTGTCCTTGTCCCCCTTGCCGCCGTCGTCCGCGCCGCCGCCGGTCTCGGCCTTCTCCGCCGGGTACAGCTCGGCGCCGCCCTTGCCCTCGCCGCCCTTCGGGGCGAAGGCGGTGTACCGGGTCTCGGCCACGTCGGAGACGCTGGGCTGCGGGCAGACCAGCGTCGAGCGCTCGACCGGGCGGCGTCCGGCCGCCGCCGTCTGCGTCGCGTCCTCGCCGGGTGCCGCCAGCGCCGCGACGCCGGTCAGGGCGGCGAGCGCCGTGACCGCGCCGATCAGGGTCGTGCTCGTGCGGTTCACTGCTGATCGCTCCTGTTGCCGTACCTCGGGTCGTAGCCGTACGGGTCGGCCTGCCCCTCGTACGCGTCGTACTGCGATGCGGAGTAGCCGTCGTCGTACTGCCGCGCGGAGTGAGCGTCGTCGCCGTACCGGCCGTCGTACTGGTCGCCGTAGCCCTCGTCGTAGCGCTGCCGGGGCTCGAAGGGCGACGGCTCGTACGGCGCGGACGAGGGGTCGGGCGCCGGGGCTCCGGGCGTGCCGTAGCCCGCGGACGCACCGGAGGAGCCGTACTGCGCGTCGAACGGGGACGGCTCGAACTGCCGCTCGGCGTAGGGCTGTTCGTAATCCTGCCCGTACTCCTGGCCGTACCCCTGCCCGTGCTCCGCTCCGTGCCCGCCCGCGAACTGCTCCTGCCCGTACGGCTCCTGCCCGTACGGCTCTTGCCCGTACGGGCCCTGCTCGTACTCCCGTCTGTGGTCCGCCTGCGCGGGCACCCCGGCGCCCTCGTGCGCGTCCGGTTCGTACGCCGGGGACTCCGGCGCGGTCTCCCGCGGGACCTCGCCGGCCTCCTCCGCACGTGCGGCCTCGGCCGCCGCCAGCCTGCGCGCCCGGCGTCCGCCGCCGGGAACTCCCTGCGCGGGAACGGCCACGGGCGCGGTCTCCGGAAGATCGTCGTCCACCTGGCGCCGGCGTCCGGGCAGCGCGAGGACGATCACCAGGAGCGCCAGGAAGCCCTGCGTCCACAGCCACACGGTGTGCGCGCCGCTCGTCTCATGCGTGATGTCCAGCCGTCCGCCGCCCTCGGGCAGCCGGAAGCCCTGCGCCCAGCCGTCGAGCGTGACCGGCGTCAGGGGCTTGCCGTCGAGGGTGGCCTGCCAGCCGGAGTCGGCGGCGTCGGCCAGCCGTACGGTCCGCCCGGCCTCCCCCGGCCGCACCTGCGTGTGCACCTCCAGCGGTCCGGCGGGTACGGGCACCGGGTCCGCCTTCGCAGCCCCGCCGCCGCCCTTCTCGCCGCCCGCGGGTACGACGCTGACGCGGGAGACCTGACGGTCCACGCGCCACAGCGCGCTGCCGTCCTCCTGGCTGCGCCGCGTCAGACCGGGCGTCGAGTCGAGGACCCGGCTCATCTGCCGGGGCGCGCCGTCCCGTACGAGGACGTACCGCACGGCGTAGCCGCCGAGTTGCTCGGTCTGGTCGGCGCCGGAACCGGCCACGAGGTTCGCGACCACACGGGCCAGCCGTGCGTCGTCGCCGCCCGCCGCCGCGAGGTCCCCGTCGCCGAGCCTGGCGCCGGAGCCGCGCACGATCGAGTACGAGACGTCGGAGGGCGCGCGGGAGGCGTCGTCCGCCTCGCCGGAGAGCACGAGGGTGCGCGCCTGGTCGCTGGTGTTGCTCTCCTCCGCGACGAACGCGGGCACCTGTACGGGGTCGCGCCGCGAGAGCGGACCGTCCGCGCCGCCCGCCATCCAGCCCACGGCGGCGACGAGCGGCGCGGCGACG
>NZ_LJGW01000426.1:0-4956 GCF_001751255.1 Streptomyces nanshensis
AGCGGCGGCTTGACTTCAGCATTGGGAAGCCTCCTCGGGACCCCGACCGGCGCGGTCGCCGGCGCCCGCGCCGCGGTGACGCAGCCCGGCGGTCATACGGGAGACGACCAGCGATACGACCCCGCCCGCGGCGTCGGCCTCCGCGTCCTGGCTCCGGTCCGCGTCCCGATCCCCGTCCGCGTCCCCCACCGTGACCGACCCCGCGCCGCCGCTGAGCACCTGCGCCATCGCCCGCGTACACAGCGTCCGCACCCGTTCCACCGGCAGTCCGAGAGAGGCAGCGACCTGCTCCTCCGCCACCCCCTCGTACAGCCGCAGCACCAGCATCAGCCGCTCCCGCGGCGGGAGTCCGGCCAGCATGCCGCCGCGCGGACGCCGGTAGCGCCGGGCGGTGTGCGCGAAGCGCAGGGCGATCTCCTGGCGGGTGTGCTCGTAAGGGTCCTCGCCGCGCAGCCGGTCCCAGTCCGCGTACGTACGGGAGAGGGCCGCGACGAGCAGTTCCTGCGCGGCGGGTGCGGAACCGAAGGGCTCACCGGTGAGCAGTGTGGCGGCATGCAGCAGTCTGCCTGCCGCGCCCGCGACGAACACCTCGAACTCCCGGGCCCGGCGGCGGTCTTCTCGCGCCCGCCGCTCTCCCACCGCTGCCTCCCGTACCGCAATGGGACGGCAGCCGCGGTGATCAAATCAAGAGGTCGCCGCCTCCGGGGTCCCCGTGGAGGGGTTGATGCCCTGCATCGCGTGGTTGAAGCGGGTCAACAGGCGGCAGAAGGTCTCGCGGTCCTCCGCGCTCCAGTCCTCCGTCAGCAGCGCCATCAGATCGCGCCGCGAGGAGCGCACCTGCCCGAGCCGGGCGGTGCCGTGCGGGGAGAGTTCGAGGACGACGGCCCGGCCGTCCTCGGGGTGTGTGGTGCGGGTGACGAGGCCGGCCTCGACGAGGGGCGCGACCTGCCGGGTGACGGTCGAGGAGTCGATCCCCATGCCGGAGGCGAGGGCCTTCACGCCCATCGGGCCGACCTGTTCGAGACGGTTGAGCAGCAGATAGGCGGCGCGGTCCATCGAGTTGCGCGCCTGGCCTATCCCGCCCAGGCGGGTCTGCTCGGCCCGGCGTGCGAAGACGGCGACCTGGTGCTGCATGGTCTCGAAGACGGCGTCGCCGGAGCCCGCGTGCGCCTCGGCGCGGCCGTCGTTCTGTTCGCGGTCGCCGGCGTCCTGCCCGGTGCGGGCCTGATCCGAGGCCGGGTCTGTGCTGTTCACTGTCATCATGTCCGGTTGCATGGGCATGCCGTGATGCTCGCTTCTTGGGGAAGGTCCGGGGGACACGGAAAGACCTGATTGTCCTGCCCAGCGTACGCGGCACCGGCCCGGGCCGTACCTCCGCTGCGGGAACCGCCGCCCGTACCGCCCGGCGCACGCCACCACGGGCCGCCGCGCACCGCGCACGGACCGGCGCGGAACCACCCGGCGCCCGCGGCCCGGCGAACTGCGACACTGACGCCATGGTCTCCCCTGCCTCCGGCGCCCCAGCCGTATCCGCGTCCGTCACCGTCGACGACGTGCGTGCCGCGCAGAAGACGCTCGCCGGCGTGGCCCGTACGACGTCCATGGAGGGCAGCCGTCACCTCAGCTCCCTGGTCGGCTCCCCGGTGCATCTCAAGTGCGAGAACCTTCAGCGCACCGGCTCGTTCAAGCTGCGCGGCGCGTATGTGCGCATCGCCGGGCTCTCGGCCGGGGAGCGCGAGCGCGGCGTCGTCGCCGCCAGCGCCGGCAACCACGCGCAGGGGGTGGCGCTGGCCGCGTCCCTGCTGGGCGTGGCCTCGACGGTCTTCATGCCCGAGGGCGCCCCGCTGCCGAAGGTCGCCGCGACCCGCGACTACGGCGCCGACGTACGGCTCGTGGGCCAGGTCGTCGACGAGACCCTGCTCGCCGCGCAGGAGTACGCGCGGGAGACGGGCGCCGTCTTCATCCACCCCTTCGACCACCCCGACGTCGTCGCCGGTCAGGGCACCCTCGGCCTGGAGATCCTGGAGCAGTGCCCCGAGGTGCGCACGATCGTCGTGGGCGTGGGCGGCGGCGGGCTCGTCGCGGGCATCGCGGTCGCGGTCAAGGAGCTGCGCCCGGACGTACGGATCGTCGGCGTGCAGGCGGAGGGCGCCGCCGCGTACCCGCCGTCGCTGGCCGCGGGGAAGCCGGTAGTGCTCGACTCGGTCTCGACGATGGCCGACGGCATCAAGGTCGGACGGCCGGGCGACGTGCCCTTCAGAATCGTCGGCGACCTGGTCGACGAGGTCCGTACGGTGTCCGAAGACGCCCTCTCCAGCGCGTTGTTGCTCTGTCTGGAACGGGCGAAGCTGGTGGTCGAGCCGGCGGGGGCGAGCCCGGTGGCGGCGCTGCTCTCGCGGCCGGAGTCGTTCGAGGGGCCCGTCGTCGCGGTGCTCTCGGGGGGCAATGTCGACCCTCTGGTGATGCAGCGGACCCTGCGGCACGGCATGGCCGCCGCGGGCCGCTATCTCTCCCTGCGGCTGCGGCTGACGGACAGCCCGGGCGCCCTTGCCGCGCTGCTGCGGGAGTTGTCGGTGGCGGACGCTAACGTCCTGGACGTGAGCCATGTACGGACCGACCCGCGGCTCGGGCTCGACGAGGTGGAGGTGGAGCTGCACTTGGAGACGAAGGGGCCGGAGCACTGCGAGGAGGTCGCGGCCAAGCTGCGCGAGGCCGGATACACGGTCGTCCTCACGCGGTGAGCCGCCGGCGGTGAACGTCCGCGCAGGCCACCCCGTCCGCGACCCATGTACGGCACTCGCGACTGTCGCGAGTTGCCCCTATCCAGTTGACGCGATGTATCGCGTCCATCCATACTGCTGGCCTGCCGGTCCGCGGAACAGCGGTTTCCAGGACAGGCCGTACATCACCGACTTGCTCGGATTCCACCCGATACTTCTCCACACCTGGGAGCCCACTTATGCCAGGCGCCATTTACGCCGAGGGTCTCGTGAAGACCTTCGGCGAGGTAAGGGCACTGGACGGCGTCGACCTCGATGTCCCCGAGGGCACCGTGCTGGGCCTGCTCGGGCCCAACGGCGCCGGCAAGACCACTGCCGTACGGGTGCTGACCACCCTGCTGAGGCCCGACAGCGGCAAAGCCGTCGTGGCCGGGCTCGACGTCCTCAAGCAGCCCAACGACGTACGGCGTTCCATCGGCCTCTCCGGCCAGTTCGCCGCCGTCGACGAGTATCTGACCGGCAGGGAGAACCTGCGGATGGTCGGCCAGCTCTACCAGCTCACCGCGCGCGACGCGAAGCAGCGGGCGTCCGAGCTGCTGGTGCGGTTCAACCTGGCCGAGGCCGCCGACCGTCCCGCGAAGACGTACTCGGGCGGCATGCGCCGCCGACTCGACCTCGCCGCGGCCCTCGTCGTACGTCCGCCCGTGATGTTCATGGACGAGCCGACCACCGGCCTCGATCCGCGCAACCGCCTCCAACTGTGGGAGGTGATCGAGGACTTGGTCGCCGGCGGCACCACCCTGCTGCTCACCACGCAGTATCTGGAGGAGGCCGACCGCCTCGCCCACGACATCGCCGTGGTCGACCACGGCAAGGTCATCGCCCGCGGCACCTCCGACCAGCTCAAGGCCCAGACGGGCGGCGAGCGCATCGAGGTCGTCGTGCACGAGCGCGAGGAGATCGCCGCCGCGGAGGCCGTCCTCGCCCAGCACGGCCTGCCGGGCACCGGCGCGGAGGGCGTCACCGTCGAGCAGCACACCCGCAGGCTGACCGTCCCCGTCGCCGGCGGCGCGAAGCTCCTCGCCGAGGTCATCCGCGAACTGGACGGCAGGGGCATCGAGATCGACGACATCGGTCTGCGCCGCCCCACCCTCGACGACGTCTTCATCACCCTCACCGGCCACGCGGCCGAGGAGGACGACGGCAGCGGGGAGCACGCCGCCACGGAGGCCCCCGAGAGCGGCGGCCGTCAGCAGAAGCGGAAGAGCAGGAAGCAGAAGAAGCAGAACAAGGAGGCCGTCAAGTGACTGCCACGACCACGGCACCGACGGCCCCCACCCCGGCCGCACCGGCCGGAGGCGGCCTGCGCCAGTCCGTACGCGACTCCCTCACGGTCGCCAAGCGCAACCTGATCCGGATGCTGCGCATCCCCGAGGTCGTCATCTTCGGGCTGTTCCAGCCCATCATGTTCGTGGTGCTCTTCAGCTACGTCTTCGGAGGCTCCATCAACCTCCCCGGCGCCGGCCTCGACCCGGGCCTGTACCGGGAGTTCCTGATGGCCGGCATCTTCGCCCAGACCGTCACGTTCGCCACGGCGGGCGCGGGCGCGGGCATCGCCGAGGACATGCACAAGGGCCTCATCGACCGGTTCCGCTCGCTGCCCATGGCACGCGGCGCGGTGCTCACCGGACGTACGCTCGCCGACCTCGTCCAGACGGGGCTGACGCTGATAGTGCTGGCCCTCGTCGCGCTGCTCGTCGGCTGGCGCACCCATGAGAACGGGCTGAAGGTGCTCGCCGGCTTCGGCCTGCTGCTGCTCCTCGGCTACGCCTTCACCTGGATCGGGGCGCTGATCGGACTGACCGTCCGCTCGCCCGAGGCGGCCACCTCCGGCGGACTGATCTGGCTCTTCCCGCTGACGTTCATCTCGAACGCCTTCGTCCCGTCGCAGAACATGCCGGCGGTGCTGCGGCACTTCGCCGAGTGGAACCCCTTCAGCGCGACGGTGCAGGCGTGCCGCGAGCTGTTCGGCAACCTGCCGCCGCACTACCCGGTGCCCGACGCATGGCCGATGCAGCACCCGGCCTGGGCGTCTCTGATCTGGTCGATCCTCATCGTGGCGTTCTTCCGCACCCTCGCGGTCCGCAAGTACAAGTCCGCGACGGCCTGACGCCGCTCCCGCGCCCTCGGCGCACGCGGCCGCACGCAGTGGTGGGCCCCGGCCTCAATGGCCGGG
>NZ_LJGW01000426.1:5038-15420 GCF_001751255.1 Streptomyces nanshensis
CGTTCGTCTCCGCTTGCTTCTCCGCCCCGCGCGCGGCACCGACGGCCGCGTGCCCGGGACCCGCTCAGCCCTGGTACGGCTTCGCCTCCAGGATCTTCACCGACGCCATCTTCCCGTTCGGCAGCTCGTACTCGGCGTCCGTACCGACCTTCTTGCCGTTCACGCCGCTGCCCAGCGGGGACTGCGGCGAGTACGTCTCGATCTCGGAGCTGGCGTACTCGCGCGAGGCGAGCAGGAAGGTCACCGTGTCGTCCTCGTCACCGTCGAAGGCGATGGTCACGACCATTCCGGGCGCCACGACCCCCGTGTCCGCGGGAGCCTCGCCGACCTTGGCGTTCTCCAGCAGTTGTTCGAGCTGCCGTACGCGCAGCTCCTGCTTGCCCTGCTCCTCCTTGGCCGCGTGGTACCCGCCGTTCTCGCGGAGGTCGCCCTCTTCGCGAGCTGCCTCGATCTTCTTGGAGATCTCGGTACGTGCAGGACCCGACAGGTACTCCAGCTCGGCCTTGAGCTGGTCGTACGCCTCCTGGGTAAGCCAGGTGACGTTGTCGCTGGTCTGGGTCACAGGTGCTCCTCGTCGGTACTGGGAATAAAAGCATCGCCCTGCCAGGAAGGCTGCGCCTTCAGGCCGGGGCGGAAACTACGAGCCTAACAATTCAGGTGGAAAACGGAAGAAGGACGAAGGTCCGCGCGGGCCCTGCCGACCGCCTCAGTGACCGTCCGTTTTCGCCGGTCCGCAGCCCATCAGCTCCGCGCTCGTGGCACGCCTCGTGGTCCGCAGCGAGGCCACCGTGTCCACCTGCTCCGCTCCGCCCCGTACGGTCACGTCCTTGCGACCGACCTCGCCGCCGTCGGCGGCGCGCGCGCGGATCGTGCAGACGCCCTCCGCGCCGGCGTCCTTCCGGACTTCCAGGTGCACTTCCACCGTACGACCGGAGACCACCTTGAACTTGATCACCTGACCGCTCACCGACTGGCCCGCGATGTAGTCGACGCCGAACCACGCGATCCCGGCGAGGGCCAGCACCCCCAGCACGGCGCCGACGATCTTCAGCCGCCGGTCCGCGCGGGCGTCGCGCGCGGCACCCCCCGAGGCGTTCCCGTACCGGCCCGCCGGCACCGCGCCGGCGGCGGACTCACGGCGCCCGCCGTCCGCGGATCGCACGTCAACCATGGCCGCGTCCACTTTCGTCGCTTCGAGGGGGCAATCGAGGGGGTCGGGAATCGGGAATACATCGGCTTCCCGATTCGGTCACTATAGGTGTCGCCCGCCATGACGAGTTGACGAGGACCGAGTCTTGACTGAGCAGCTACGACTGATGGCCGTACACGCGCACCCCGACGACGAGTCGAGCAAGGGTGCGGCCACGATGGCCAAGTACGTGTCCGAGGGGGTGGACGTGCTGGTCGCGACCTGCACAGGAGGCGAACGCGGCTCCATCCTCAACCCCAAGCTCCAGGGCGACGCCTACATCGAGGAGCACATCCACGAGGTCCGCAAGAAGGAGATGGACGAGGCGCGCGAGATCCTCGGCGTCAAGCAGGCCTGGCTCGGCTTCGTCGACTCCGGCCTGCCGGAGGGCGATCCGCTGCCCCCGCTGCCCGAGGGCTGCTTCGCGCTCCAGGAGGTGGACGTCGCCGCGGGGGCGCTCGTACGCCTCATCCGGGACTTCCGGCCGCATGTGATGACGACGTACGACGAGAACGGCGGCTATCCCCACCCGGACCACATCATGACCCACAAGGTCTCGATGGCCGCCTTCGACGCCGCGGGCGACCCGGAGCGCTATCCGGAGGCCGGGCCCGTCTGGCAGCCGCAGAAGATCTACTACAACCAGGGCTTCAACCGCCCCCGCACCGAGGCCCTGCACAAGGCGATGCTGGAGCGCGGGCTGGACTCCCCGTACGGGGAGTGGCTGGAGCGGTGGAAGTCGATGGGGCGCGAGCGCGAGCTGACGACGTACGTGCCGTGCGGCGACTTCTTCGAGATCCGCGACAAGGCGCTCATCGCACACGCCACCCAGATCGATCCCGACGGCGGCTGGTTCCGCGTACCGCTGGAGTTCCAGCGGGAGGTCTGGCCGACGGAGGAGTACGAGCTCGCGAAGTCGCTCGTGGACACCTCGCTACCCGAGGACGACCTCTTCGCGGGCATCCGCGACAATTGAAGGCATGACCCTGACGAGTCCGGCCCAGACCGCCGCCGCCCAGGTCCTTCCGCTGGCGAAGGACCTGGACGAGAACAAGGTGACGCCCGGCGTCCTCGGCTTCATCGTCTTCGCCGTGATGGGCGTGGCGCTGTGGATGCTGATGAAGTCGATGCACCGGCACATGGACAAGGTCGACTTCGAGGAGGATCCGCGCGCGGGCGATCCGGCGGAACGGGCCGGCGCGGACGGGGGCGAGAGGCGCACGAGCGACGACAGCGCCGCCTCCGCCTCGCCCGGGGCCTCCCCGGGTTCCTCGTCCACCGCGTCCGGGAGCGGCACCGGCTCCCGGCCCGGCGCCTGAGCGGCCACACCGAGCACACCGATTACATCAGTACGTACGACGGGAGTTCGCCATGCTGTTCAGCAGCCACAAGAACCATCTCCCGACCGCGGACGAGGCCCTTCCGGGCCGCGCCGAGCGCGAGTTCAGCGTGCCCGAGCGCCACACCGTCCTCGGCAACCCGCTGCTCGGCCCCTATCCGGAGGGCCTGGAGGTCGCGGACTTCGCGATGGGCTGCTTCTGGGGGGCGGAGCGGATCTTCTGGAAGGCGGACGGCGTCTGGACGACGCTCGTCGGCTACCAGGGCGGGCACACCCCGAACCCGACGTACGAAGAGGTCTGCTCCGGCCTGACCGGCCACACCGAGACGGTGCGCGTCGTCTACGACCCGGCGCGGATCTCGTACGAGTCCCTGCTCAAGCTCTTCTGGGAGTCCCACGACCCCACGCAGGGCTTCCGCCAGGGCAACGACACGGGTACGCAGTACCGTTCGGCGATCTTCACGCACGCCACGGCTCCGCGGGACGGCGCGGAGACCGCCTCCCAGCAGACGGCGGCCGAGTCCTCCCGCGACGCCTACCAGAAGGTCCTCGCCCGGGCGGGCCACGGCGAGATCACCACGGAGATCCTCCCCGCCGAACCCCGCCCCTTCTACCCGGCGGAGGGCTACCACCAGCAGTACCTGGACAAGAACCCGGCGGGGTACTGCGGGATCGGGGGGACGGGCGTGAGCTGCCCGATCGGGGTGGCGTCTGCGGACGGCTGAGCACGTGGCCCGGCCCTGTACGGCCCCGGACGCCGGTCGAGGATGCGCGGTGATCGCCGTAGTGCCTCCGCCGCAGCGCCCCACGGCGAGGTCGAAGTGCCGGAGTGCGTACGGGAGTCGGCGGCCGGGGTCCGGATGCCGTCGTGTCGGTCGACGGTCCCGGTCGGGCACTGCACGGGGCAGCGCCCCGGACAGAGCCCGACGGGGCCGGTCATGACGTCAGAGCTTGTCCATTCCCGCGTACGGGCTGACGATCCGGGCCCGGAGAGAACCGAAGTCGACGAGCATCGCGATACCGTCCTCGACTCCGATGATCCTTCCGAGGCCGTGTCGGTCGTGCGATACCCGGTCTCCCAGCGCGAAATGCTTGACCAACGGATCGGCCGGAGCTCTGAAGGGGCTTGTGGGCAGGTGTCGTCGTGGCGCGGGTGATTTCGTCATCGTGAGTTCAGTATGCGCTGCCTGAGCCCTGAGTGGTCCCCCCGGGAACCGACGGGCGCCGACCACAGCGACACTCCGCTCCCACCCACCTCACCGCTCCGTGGCGGGACCTGCCACGTCCTGTGATCGCCTCCGGCCGACACGGCACCACATCGTCTGAATTGCCCACCGCGCTTCGTCACCGTCCGTCCCTCTCGCCGAGTCCGGGGCCGATGCGCGAATCTCAACTGGGGGCGCGTGAGCGTCACATGGCACAGCAGGCGCGGCTTCGGACGCCGGTCGAGGATGGGCGGTGATCGCCGCAGCGCCGCAGGGCGAGGTCGAAGTGCCGGAGTGCGTCCGGGAGTTGGCGGCCGGGCGGCCGGTACAAGCCGTCTGGAAGAACGAACTCGGCGGCTTGACCTTCCGGATCGGCGACGGAGAGGCGCCACGGTTCGTGAAGTGGGCGCCAGCGGGCAGCGGCGTCGATCTGTCGGTGGAGGCGGTACGGCTTCGCTGGGCGGCGGACTTCACCACCGTGCCGCACGTGCTCGACGAGGGCTCGGACGCGGCGGGGTCGTGGATGGTCACAGCGGAGCTCCGCGGTAGCAGCGCGGTGGACGACCGCTGGAAGCGCGAGCCCGAGATTGCGGTGCGCGCCGTCGGCTCCGCACTGCGGCGGATGCACGAGCAACTGCCCGTCGGGGACTGTCCGTTCGACTGGTCCGCCGGCGGACGGCTGGAGACGGCGCGTACGCGGGCGGCATTCGGCCACATCGATATGGCCGAATGCCATGCGGACTTCCGGCACTTGGGCACTGCCGAGCGAGCGCTCGAACTGCTCGCCGCCCCGCCGCCGGCCGACGGGCTCGTCGTCTGCCACGGCGACGCCTGCGCTCCCAACACCCTGATCGGCGACGACGGCGAGTGCAGTGGGCACGTCGACCTCGGTGCGCTCGGCGTCGCCGACCGCTGGGCCGACTTGGCCGTCGCGACGTGGAGCACCCAGTGGAACTACGGCCCGGGATGGGAAGAACCACTGCTCGACGCCTACGGCATCGAGGCGGACCCGGAGCGGATCACGTACTACCGGCTGCTGTGGGAACTGTCGGACTGAGACGGCCGGACAAGCGACGGCAAGGCCGTCAACACCCCATTCCCCGCCCCGACTTGAGTCGGCGCCGTCGGCAGCGACCATCGCGTAGGGCACACCACTCACCCCGTCCGCGCCTGCAACTGACCTCGTGTCACAGCACGGCATCTTCCGGCCACCCCCGGTGGTGATCCCGCCGTGCGCTTTGGGAGGATACGTGGCCATGACCAACGACGGGGGACGGCCGTACGAGCCGACGAGTTATCACCTTCAGGAGCCTCAGAACGCCGCGCAGGCGCCGCAGGCGCCGCACGCCCAGCACACCCCGCAGCAGGATGTGCCGACGTATCAGATGCCTCCCGCTCAGCCCGCGCCGCAGCGGCAGACGCAGCCGGACCCGGGCGCGGTCGGCTGATAGCGGGCCGGTACCGGTTGCTGGCAAAGCTCGGGTACGGCGGGATGGGCACCGTGTGGCGGGCCAAGGACGAGACGGTGGACCGGGAGGTGGCCGTCAAGGAGCCGCGGCTCCCGGACCATCTTCCGGAGCGGGAGCGCGCCAACGCCTTCGAGCGGATGCGCCGTGAGGCGAAGGCCGCCGCGCGGCTCGACCACCCGGCCGTCGTCAACGTCCACGATGTGGCCGTCGAGGACGGCCAGCCGTGGATCGTCATGGAGTTCGTACAGGGACGCTCGCTGGCCGACGTACTGCAGGAAGGGACCCTCGACTCGCGTGAGACGGCGCGCATAGGTCTGCACGTACTGAACGCCCTCGACGCCGCGCACGAGTCGGGCATCCTGCACCGCGACGTGAAGCCGGACAACATCATGCTCGGCCGCTACGACCGGGTGATTCTCACGGACTTCGGGATCGCGCAGATCGAGGGCGAGACGTCTCTGACGGATACCGGCGCGTTCGTCGGTTCGCCCGAGTTCGTCGCCCCGGAGCGCGTGCTCGGTCAGCGGCCCGGTCCGGCGAGCGACCTGTGGTCGCTGGGCGTCGTGCTGTACGCGGCCACGGAGGGCGTCTCGCCGTTCCGGCGCAACAACACCCCCGCCACGCTGCAGTCGGTGCTCAACACGACGCCCGCGGCACCCGCTTCCGCGAAGGGCCAACTGGCGGACGCGATCAACCAGTTGCTCGCGAAGGACCCCGGCCGGCGTCCGAACGCGGCCCGCGTCCGCGAACTGCTGGAAGAGGCGGCGCGGCCGCCCCAGCAGACGAAGATCGTGACGGTGCCCTTGGGCAGCCGACTCCTGCCCGCCGCAAGGAACTTCGGGAAGCGGCTGCGCAGCAGCCGCCGCTGGCGGTACGGCACCGTGGCCGTCCTGGTCGCGGCGGCGACGGCGGTGTCGCTGATCGTCTACCTGGGCGCGGACCGGCTGCCGGACGGCTGGAAGCGGAACGAGAACGACAAGGCGCTGGTGGGCGCCACCGTGGGACTGCCGCCCGACTACAAGCGCAGCGCCGCCGACGACCACATCGTCTACACCGACGAGTCGTCCCACGTCACCGTCGACCTCGTACGCGAGCGGAACGACGTCCAGGACACCGCTCTCAAGGAGGCCAACAGCCAGAAGAAGTCGTACGACGAGGGCGGATACAAAGACGACCGGCAGACCATGGAGGAGGTCACCGCCAACGTCGAGGAGAACACGGGGGAGGACGGGCAGGCCGCGGACGTCTTCACCAAGTACCAGGACTGGCAGTACCCGAACGCGCCGCACCGCCGGTTCGAGCGCGTCTACGTCAAGGGCCACGTCGCCTGGAAGCTGAAGGTGACCACGACGCCGGACAACGCCGGTAAGGGCAAGGACACCTTCCGCGGCGCGGCGGACTCGCTGGTCATCGACGGTCTGTGACGGGAGTCGGTGACCCGGGTCTGCCACGGGGTCTGTGACGGGCGGACGGTCCCGTTCGCTCAGGCCGTCCTGGTCGCGCGGAGGGAATACATCAGCGGGATGCGCGGATGGCCGGGAGGGAAGCGCCACTCCCCCTCGTCCGGCTCCAGCACCGGGTAGCGCCGGAAGAGAGTGGTGGGGTGCTCGTGCAGGAACTCGATGCGCAGGCCCGCCGAGGCCAGTGCGGTCACCACCTCACCGAGCGGGTGCTGCCACTGGACCGAGGCGGTCTTGGTGAGCTGCGGGCCGTCGGTGTAGGTGTACGGGAAGTCCTCCGGCCGGCCGCCGGGTTCGAAGTAGTCGTGCTCCACGCTTCTGCCGTCCTCGCCGAGGAGTTCCGTCAACGGGTGGAACTCCGCAAGGTAGAGGAAGCCGCCGTCCTCCAGCAGCGACGAAACCACTCGGGCCCAGCGGAACAGATCCGGCAGCCACACCAGGGCCCCGAGCCCGGTGTAGACGATGTCGAAGCGCTGCCCGTCCAGTGCGGCGGGTGCGTCGTAGACGTCTGCGACGACGAACCTGGCGCGGTCCGCGACGCCGACGTCCTCGGCCAGTCCGCGGGCCGTGCGGATCGCGTCGGCCGAGAAGTCGAGTCCGGTGACGTCGGCTCCGCGGCGCGCCCACGACAGAGTGTCCTGGCCCATGTGGCACTGGAGATGGAGCAGGGACTTGCCGGACACGTCGCCGACTTCGTCGACCTCGACCGTACGCAGCGTGGAGCCGCCGGCGCGGAAGCCGGGCAGGTCGTAGAACTCGCTGAGGGCGTGGATGCGCACCCTGTCGTCCCAGTTCTCACGGTTGATCCGGAGCCAGTCCGAGTCGGTCATGCGGTGACCGTAGGGGTCGGCCATCCCGTTCCGCACATGGATTTCCGCGCGGGGACGCGCAGTTGCCGTCGGCGGTCCGGTCACCCCCTGCCGAGCGGCTCGACGCCGACGATGTGGCGGACGCGCAGCGGTTCGAGCAGTACCGTCACGCGCTCCTCGCCCGGGACCAGCCATGCGAAGGGCGTGCCAAGGTACTTGTGCGCGAGCCGGTCCAAGTCCCGTTCCGCCTGGGCGCCTTCGACGAAGTGGGCGACGCGGGCGTGGATCTGGACGCGGTCGAACGGGTCGGCGTGGTGGGAGAGGCAGACTCGCGGATCGTGGCGCAGATTGCGCTCCTTGACCCTGCCCACCGAGGTGTTGAACCACGGGGTGTCCCCGTCCACGCCGACCCACATGGGGCTGACGTGCGGCGACCCGTCCGGGCTGGTGGTCGCCACGAACCAGACGGCGGCTGCCGTCAGCCGCTCCCGTACGTCCTCGGTGATCTCCTGCATCCCTGTGTCCTCCCCCTTGTCGTGCGTCCGCACCATCCTGCCCAGCTTGGTTCAGCGAACTCCCCTCCGTACGGCGGCACATGGCGGCGCGCTCGCGGGTATGCCGTACGACGGGTGTGCCGTACGGAGGCCGACCCGCGCGCAGCGCGTCCGCACAACAGGCGCAGAACGGAGAGCCATGTTCGGGGACTTCGACAGGCGGCTGCCCACGCCCGAGGAGGCGCTGCCCGGGCGCAGCGAGCCGATGCACTCCGTACCCGAGCTGCACGCCGTGCTCGGGACGCCGCTCTCCGGCCCGTACCCGGAGGGCTACGACATCGCGTCCTTCGCGCTCGGCTGCTTCTGGGGCGCCGAGCGGCGCTTCTGGCGGACCGGCGGGGTGTGGACGACGGTGGCGGGATTCCAGGGCGGCAGCACACCGAACCCCATCACCGAGGAGATCCCCGGGGGCCGTACGGGGCACGCCGAGACGGTACGGGTGGTCTTCGACCCGGCCCGGGTCACGTACGAGGAGCTGCTCACGCTCTTCTGGGAGTCCCACGACCCCACACAGGGCTTCCGGCAGGGCAACGACGTCGGCACGCACTGCCGCTCGCTGATCTTCACCCACTCCCCCGCGCAGCACGCCCTCGCGGAGAAGACCCGCGAGAGCTGCCAACAGGCCCTGTACGACGCGGGGTTCGGCGACATCACCACCGAGATCCTGCCCGCGGCGGACTTCCCCTTCTACGCCGCCGAGGCGCGGCACCAGCAGTATCTGGAGAAGAACCCGGGGGGGCTACTGCGGTGCGGGCGGTACGGGGATCAGGCTTCCCCGGCCGGGAGCCGGCCGCCCCTGACGCCCTCACCCCCGTACTCGCCCTCGCCCTCGCCCTCGCCCTCGGCTGGCGCCCTCATCCCTCGGCCGCCTCTGCCCTGGGCAGATCTGCTGCAGGGCGAGAAGCGCGCAGCGACCGCCCCCGTGGGCCAACAGTGAAGTGAGCGCGGCGGACACCGCCGCGCCGCACGCACCACGATCTGGAGGCCCGATGTCGCCACTCGTCATCGCACCGCAGCAGGCGGCGCCCCCGCGCGCCGAAGAGGAGGGGGACACCCCTCCGTCCCGCTTCGACGACCATCTCGCCGCACAACTCCTCAA
Organism: Streptomyces nanshensis; assembly: GCF_001751255.1. Taxonomy (GTDB): domain Bacteria; phylum Actinomycetota; class Actinomycetes; order Streptomycetales; family Streptomycetaceae; genus Streptomyces; species Streptomyces nanshensis_A. Next base: position 14,163 of record NZ_LJGW01000426.1, read on the forward strand.
CCAGCGCATCGTCTTCCTCGCCAGCCAGGTCGACGACGTCTCCGCGCACCGTGTCTGCGCGCAGTTGCTGCTGCTCTCGGCCGAGGACCCGCGTACCGACATCAGCCTGTGCGTCAACAGCCCCGGCGGATCGGTCACGGCGGGGCTCGCCATCTACGACACGATGCGGCTGATCCCCAACGACGTCTCGACGCTCGCCATGGGATTCGCCGCCAGCATGGGGCAGTTCCTCGTCACGGTGGGCGCGAGCGGCAAGCGCTTCGCGCTGCCCAACTCGCGGATCATGATGCACCAGCCGTCCGCGGGCATCGGCGGCGCGGCGGCGGACATCGCGATCCAGGCCGAGAACCTCGAGTACATGAAGAAGTCCATCGAGCGGATCACCGCCGAGCACACCGGCCAGAGCGAGGAGACGATCTCGCGGGACGGCGACCGCGACCGCTGGTTCACGGCCGAACAGGCCCTGGAGTACGGGATGGTCGACCGGGTGGTGAGCTCGCTGGACGACGTCCGGCCGGCCGCCTCGAAGCGGAGGGTGGGTCTCTGAGATGAGTCAGTACACGATTCCGACCGTCGTCGAGCGCACACCGGGCGGGGAGCGCGCGTTCGACATCTACAGCAGTCTGCTCGCCGAGCGTGTGATCTTCCTGGGGACGGAGATCGACGACGGCGTGGCCAACGTCGTCATCGCACAGCTCCTGCACTTGGAGTCCTCGGCGCCGGAGCGGGAGATCTCGATCTACATCAACTCCCCCGGCGGCTCCTTCACTTCGCTGACCGCCATCTACGACACGATGACGTTCGTCGGTGCGCCCGTCTCGACGTTCTGCGTGGGTCAGGCCGCCTCGACCGCCGCCGTACTGCTGGCGGGCGGGGATCCGGGACGGCGCTTCGTACTGGAGCACGCGCGGGTACTGCTGGGGCAGCCGTCGAGCGGCGGCAGCCGGGGCACCGTCTCGGATCTGAGCGTCCAGGCGAAGGAGATGCTCAGGATCCGCTCCGAGGTGGAGGAGATCCTCGCGCGGCACACGAACCACGACGTGGCGTCGCTACGGGCGGACATGGACCGCGACAAGGTCTTCACCGCGCGCGAGGCGGTGGCGTACGGACTGGCCGACGAGGTGCTCACCAGGCGGCAGTTGGCGGGCGCGGCGGCCTGAGCGGGGCGGTCCGACAGCGCCCGCTCCCGTCCCCGCGGCGGACGTCGCGCCTACGCGCGCCTACGCGGCGAGGCGGACGTCGCCGGGACGGGGCGGCG
>NZ_LJGW01000455.1 GCF_001751255.1 Streptomyces nanshensis
GACGGGCCGTGAGGCGGGCCCCGACGGGGGCGGCGCTCAGGCGAGGAACCCTCCGTCGACCGGCAGCACCGCACCGCTGATGTGCCCGGCCCGGTCGCCGAGCAGGAAGGCGGCGGTGGCGCCGACCTCCGCGCCCGTTCCCGCCTTGCGCAGCGGCGTCGCCGCGATCCGCGCCTCGACGCCGCCCGGGATCGCCCGCCGCGTCTCGTCGAGCATCGGGGTCTCGGTCGGGCCGGGCGCCAGCGCGTTGACCCTGATCCCGAGCGGCCCGAAGTCGTGGGCCGCGGTACGGGTCAGACCGATGACCGCGTGCTTGGTCGCCTGGTAGGCGCCCATACCGGAGCTGCCGCGGAGCCCGCCGATGCTGCTCACGTTGACGATCGACCCCGAGCCCTGGCGCTCCATGACGCGTACCTCCTCGCGGACGCACAGCCAGGTGCCCTTCACGTTCACGGCCATGATCCGGTCGAACTCGGCCTCGGGGACGGCGTCGAGGCGTCCGCCCTGTGTCATCGCGGCGTTGTTGAACGCACCGTCGAGCCGTCCGAACCGGGCGACCGTCGCGTCCACGAAGGCCGCCACGCTGGCCGCGTCCGAGATGTCCCCGGTCGTGTACGCCACGTCGTGCCCCTCCCCGGTGAGTTCGCGGGTGAGGGCGGCGAGGGGTTCCTCGGTACGGGCGACGAGCATGAGGGCGGCGCCGTCCTCGGCGAAGACGCGCGCGGCGTCCGCCCCGATCCCCGCGCTCGCGCCGACGAGGAGGACGACCTTGCCGTCCAGCGGTGGAGTGCTCATCAGACCTGGCTCCTGTTCCTGTTCCTGTCCTTGTCGCTGGTTCCGGCGCCCCGCAGCGCGAGCAGCGCGCGGGCGTCGTCCGGTGTGGCGATCTGCTTGTCCAGTCCCGTGAGGAGGTCACGGACCTTTTCGACCTGCTGGGCGTTGCTCTCCGCGAGCCGCCCCCTGCCGATCCACAGGCTGTCCTCCAGCCCGACCCGTACATGGCCGCCGAGCAGGGCGCTGTGGGTGGCGAAGCGCATCTGGTCGCGGCCCGCGGCGAAGGCGGAGAAGGAGTAGTCGTCGCCGAAGAGCTTGTCGGCGATCCGCACCATGTGGTCCAGGTTCTCGTCGTCGGCCCCGATGCCGCCGAGGACGCCGAACACGCCCTGGATCAGCAACGGCGGCTTCGCCAGGCCCCGTTCGAGGAAGTGGGCGAGGGAGTAGAGGTGCCCGATGTCGTAGCACTCGTACTCGAAGCGGGTGCCGAAGGCGCCGAGCGTGCGCAGGGTGTGCTCGATCGAGTCGAAGGTGTTGACGAAGGGGTTGGAGTAGGTGTTGAGCACGTAGGGCCGCTCCCAGTCGTGCTTCCACTCGGTGACCTTGTCGGCGATGCCCGCGTAGACGAAGTTCATCGAGCCCATGTTCAGCGACGCCAGTTCGGGCCGGACCCGTACGGCGCCCGCCAGCCGCTGTTCCATCGTCATCGCCGGAGAGCCGCCGGTGGTGATGTTGACGACGGCGTCGCAGTGCGCGGTGACGTGCCCGACGATCTTCTCGAAGACCTCGGGCTCGAACGTGGGTCTCCCGTCCGGCCGCCGCGCATGCAGATGGACGACGGCGGACCCGGCCTCGGCCGCCCCGACCGCGGCCTCGGCCACCTGCTCCGCGGAGAGCGGCAGATAGGGGCTCTGGGACGGCACGTTCACGGAGCCGGTCACCGCGGTGGTGATGACCACCTTCTCGGCCGGCCGCATCAGTCCGTCTCCCCGTCGGCGTCTCCGTCGGCGCTCATAAGTCCTCCTCCGTCGTACGGGATGTGCACGGGGGTTCCGTCGTCCGGGACGTACGTACCTGCGTCCGGCGCGAGCGCCCGGTACGCCTCGCGCTTCGCGTCGTCGAGCGGGCCGGTCAGGCTGAGGGCGACCTGTGTGGCTCCCGCCTCGTACTGCCGCTGTGCCGCCCGGCGCACCTCGTCCGGCGTGCCGCAGGCCACGAGGGCGTCGACGAGCCGGTCGGAGCCGGGCGGCGCGAGATCCGCCTCCGTGAACCCCAGCCGCGTCAGCTTCGCGATCTGGTGCGGCAGCGTCAGGTAGTAGGCGAGGCGCGCGCGGGCGACCTCGCGGGCCGCGGCGCGGTCGCGGCCCACCACCGCCCACTGCACGACCGAGACGAACAGCTCGTCCCCGACCGTCTCGCGCGCCCAGCGGGTGTGCTCCGGTGTGACGAGGAACGTGAGCAGCCCGTCGGCCCGTTCGGCGGCGAGGCGGGTGATGCCGGGCGAGTACGCGCCGAGCACGCGCGGCACCGACTCCCGGCCGCCGCCGCGGCGTTCGAGGTCCGCGTCGACCCCGTCGAGGTAGCCGCGCAGGAACGGCAGCGGCCCGACGCCCCGTTCACGGACCGCGCCGCTGACCCCGAGGCCCAGCACATAGCGTCCGGGGTGGTCCGTGGCGAGGCCGTACGCGGCCGACGCGACGGACTTCGGTACGCGTTCGAGCGCGCGGGCCACACCGTTGCCCACGATCATCCGTTCCGTCGCACCGAGCACGAGCGCCGCCGTCGTGAACGCCTCGCGCCCGGCGACCTCCGGGATCCACACCATGCGGTGGCCGCACTCCTCCAGGAAGCGCATGAAGCGCACGGCGTCCGCGCGCCCGAGACCGTCCAACTCGGCGACGGACAGGGCGGATTCCGGAAGCCTCATGCCCGGGGACGTCGTACCCGGATCCGCCGGCGTCATCGACGTCACCGCTGTCCGTCCGCTTCCCGGAAGGCGCCGACCAGTCCGCGCGCGGCCTCCGCCAGCATCGTCGTGTCGTTGCTGAGCAGGACGAAGTCGCAGCCGTCGCGCACCGCTTGGGCGGCCCGTTCGGGCGCGCCGCCGAAGGCCAGCCCGCAGCGCTTCCCGGCGGCGTGCGCGGCGTCCTGCGCGGAGCCGATCAGCTCCCCTACCTCCGGGGAGGCCGGCGTGGTCCCCATCGACATCGAGAGGTCCGCGGCGCCCACGAACACCGCGTCCACGGAGTCGAGGGCGAGCATCCGCGGCGCCGCCCGTACCGCCTCGACGCTCTCCAACTGCGGTATGCACAGCACGTCGTCGTTGCCGGCGGCGAGATAGTCGGCGTTCGGGCGCAGCCCCCATCCGCCGGCGCGGCTGGTGCCGCCGGCGCCGCGCACGCCGTGCGGCGGGAACCGGCAGGCCCGTCCGACGGCGGCGGCCTCCTCGACGGTGTCGACGTGCGGTACGAGGATGCCCATCGCGCCCGCGTCCAGGATCTTCTGGATCGTGGACGCCGTCTTGTCCGGCACCCGCACCAGGGGCGCCATGCCCAGCGCCGCGGCCGAGTTGATCAGCCGGTAGGCGGTCTGGAGATCCAGCGGCGCGTGCTCCAGATCGACCACGACGAAGTCGAACCCGGCGAACGCCATGATCTCCGCCGGTTCGCCCGAGGCGATCTTCAGCCAGGTCCCGAGCGGTGTGGTGGCACGGTCCGGCGCGAACAGGCCCGCGCCCGTGCGTCGTTGCGCGCTCACGGCATCGGGTAGTCGTCGGCGTTGAGCACCCAGCCGGGCTTCTCGGAGAAGTCGGTGCGCGGCGGGCTGAAGATGTCGATGAGCTGGTTGACGCCGGGGTCGGCGGCCTCCGAGGTGTGCACCGTCGGCGGCGGGATGACCGCCAGCGACGGGCTGCCGAGCCGTACGTGCTCGTCGTCGCGCCACGCGGTGCTGTCGCTGAGCCACGGGGTGCGGATGTGGTGCACGTACTGGCCCTGCACGGCCAGGGAGAGCTGCTCGAAGTCGTCGTGGGTGTGCGGCGAGAGCTTGCCCGGATCGCGCGGACCGGCCGTCTCCGGAAGGAAGTTGACCATGAACGACCGGGTGCGGAAGATGCGGCCGAACCGCGCGGGGTCCTCCGGTACGCGGGCGAGCGGGTAGCACCGTACGGCGTCCCCGCCGGCCGGCTCCGGCCAGCGCTTCAGCGGCGCGACGCGCGGGTGGTCCTCCGCGTACGCCTCCGCGTTGTGCGCCCGCTCCCGCCACGCCGGTTCGCCGGCCTCGACGAGGCGGACGAGGGGACCGCCGCCGTGCACGCTGATCCGCGAGGCGCCGGGCGGGACCACGACCAGCCCCGGTTCCTCCACGCGCGTCTCACCGTGCCCGGTGTGCACGGTGAAGGCGGGCGAGGCGCCGGTGACGACGACGGCGAGTTCGCCGTCGAGTGTCCCGTTGTCGAGTTCGTCGCCGGTACGGGCGTCGGTGTGCGCGAGCACCACGTTCTGCGCGCGTACGACGGCGGTACGGGCCTCCGGCGTCGCGCCGTCGGAGGCGGCGAGTTCGCGCAGGTCGAAGTACTGCGCGGCCGCGATCGCCTCGCCGGCGTCCGGCCGGGGCGCGGTCGCGGTCGCGAGCGAGGAGCGGGGATCGTCCTTCTCGTACACGGTGCTGTTCCTTTCGCTCAGTGGTCGTGGGGGGCCATGGCCGTCCGGCCCGGTCTCGGCAGGTGCGGCGGGCTCAGTCGTCGAGGCCGAGCAGCCGCGCCGGGTTGTCGCAGACCATGCGCCGCAGGTCCTTCTCCGGCAGCCCGAGGTCGAGCAGCGCCCCGGCGACCCGCAGCCACGCGTCCACCGGCTTGGGGTTGGACGCCTGGCCGAAGTCCGAGGCCAGCACGATGTGTTCGGGGCCGAGCGTCCCGATCCACGTCATGAGCTGCTTCGGGTCCCACTTCTGGAGCCCCTCGGGGTCGTACATGCCGACCTCGTGCTCGACGAACGCGCCGAGCTCCACGAGCTCCCGGCACAGGTCCGGTTCGGCGCCGATGACGAAGTCGGGGTGGCTGACGACCATGCGCTCGATGCCGCGTTCCTTCGCGGCCTGGAACAGGGTGCGGATGTACTCCGGGTACATGTGACCGCCGTTGACGACGGCCTCCTGCTCCTTGATCTCGTCGAGGATCGCGCCCGCCTCGGGCTTGAGCGCCCCGTCCCCGTCGACGATGTCGATGCGTTCCAGGGTCAGGGGGACGGTGGTGGTGGGGAACGCCCCGTCCTCGGGGTGGCAGTCGATATGGCGTCCCGAGGAGATCGTCGGGAACCAGACGACCTTGCCGCCCATGCGCAGACACATCCGTACGGCGTGCACGTTGAGGCCGCCGACGGTGCTGTTGAGCGCGATGCCGCCGTAGGCGGAGGCAGCGACCTGGTCGAAACGCCCCTTCATCGCCAGGATGTCCATCTGGGTGTTGTGGTGGTGGGACTTGGCGACCATCGCGCGCATCCCGATCCGGGCACCGTCCTGCGCGGCCTCGACGTGATCGAAGCGGCGGGGGAACGGGCTGGGGCCCGAGTGGACATGCATGTCGACCAGGCCGTTCAGGACGGAGGCGAGGGCGGGACGCTGACTCATGAGGCCACCTCGGTTCGTATTGTGAATTCACGGTTCACTATAAGACTACTGTCAACCCATTCCCGACCTCTTGTGCGAGGAACGTCGCACGCTTAAGGTGTGGGCGTTTCACTTCGTGAACACGAAGTTCGAAACGCTGGGTCCGGCGCCGCAGAGCCGCAGGCAGCCGGCAACCGACCTCGGAGGACGACCATGTCCGCACTGCCCCCCGCGGAACCGCATTCAGCAGCCGTGCACGACGCTCCGCCGGACCCCTCGCACGGTCCGGACATGACCAAGGTGCGGGCCGCGGTGCGGGGCGGGACGCTCGCCTACTTCGTCGACCAGTTCGACATCTATCTGCCGATCGTGGTGCTGGCGCCGGCGACGATCTACTTCCAGTCGGTGAACCTGAGCGCGAGCACGACGGCCATGCTGTCCTCGCTCGTGTTCGCCTCGACGCTCATCGGGCGTCCCCTCGGCGCGGTGATCTTCGGTCACTTCGCGGACACCGTGGGCCGCAAGCGCACCACCCTGGTCGCGGTCGGCGGCTTCGGCGTCACCACGCTGGTGATCGCCTGCCTGCCCGGTCACGAGACGATCGGTACGTGGTCGATCGGATTGCTGATCGCGCTGCGGTTCATCGACGGGATCTTCCTCGGCGGCGAGTACACCACCGCCGTCCCGCTCGCGATGGAGTGGAGTCCGAAGCACAAACGCGGCCTCTACGCCTCGGTCATCACCTCGACGTCCCCCGCCGCGTACGCGGTGATCGCCGCGATCACGCTGCTGATGCTGCAGCAGCTCTCCTCCGAGGGGCTGCACAGCAGTTACGTCCAGTGGGGCTGGCGGGTGCCGTTCGTGATCGGCGCGCTGCTGGCGGCGGTGCTGTTCCGCTACTACCTCAAGCAGGTGCACGAGCCGCCGGCGGAGGTGACCGGCGAACGGCACAAGCTGCCGCTCGTACAACTGGTGTCGCGGTACCCGAAGTCGCTGGCGCAGGTATTCGTGCTGATGACCGGCGTCTGGCTCGCCACCAACATGGAGGCGGCCGTGACCCCGGTGCAGCTCAAGGAACACCTTCAACTCTCCAGCCAGGGCGTGACGTTGACGATGCTCGTCATCAACGCCTCCGCCGCAATCTCCTACCCCTTCTTCGGGCTGCTCTCCCAGCGCATCGGGCGGCGGCGCTTCTACATCGGCTACGGCCTGGCGGTCCTGGTGGTCGGCTCCGGCTCGTACTCGCTGCTGATGGTCTCCGACGGCGGCCTGGGCACGGCTCTGGGCTGGGGCGTCATGATCGGCGTCTTCACCGTCGGCACCTTCGGCCCGATCGCGGCGTATCTGACCGAGCGGTTCCCCGCGAGCATCCGTTCCACGGGCTACGGCGTCGGGTACAGCCTCGCGCTCATCGCGCCGGCCTTCTACCAGTTCTATCTGCAGCAGTTCGACGGCGTGATGCCCGCGCACCTCGCCCCGGGCGTCCTGATCGCGCTCGCCGGAGCGCTGATCTGCCTCGGCGGATTCCTCGGTCCGGAGACGAAGGACGTCGACATGACCGACGACAGGACGATTCCGGAGCTGTCGTGACCGTCCCGTCCTGACCGTCCTGACCGCGGGCCGGTCCGGACCGGGCGCGTCCTAGCCCGTACGCCGGTCGAGGTCGTCGGGCCGGAAGCGGCCGCCGAGTTCGTGGGTCAGCTCCCGTGCGGTGTCGACGACGCCGCGCAGTTCGGGGGCGTCGTCGGACATCGACAGGGTGTTGTCCGGGCCGACGACCGCGATCGTGGCGCAGATCCCGTACTCGTCGAAGACGGGAGCCGCCACCGCGACCACGCCGGGGGTGCTCATCGCGGAGCAGTGGCCGACGGTGCGGACCCGCTCGACGTCCGTACGCAGTTCCTCGCGCGCCTGCCCGGGCAGATTCGCCATGAGCCGTTCCATGGAGAGCTGGTCGGCGTGGTAGGCGAGGAAGACCTTGCTCTGCGCGGTGTCCAGCGGCAGATGGCTGCCGACCCGTACGGACACCACGACGACGCTGGCGATGTTCTCCTCGACCCGGGAGACCACCGGTCCGGTCAGGCCCCACAGGCTCAGCACGACGCTGGACTGCGTGGTGCGTGCGAGCACCTTCATATGGCGTTCGGCGAGGTCGATGACGCGGCGGCGGCCGATCGCGAACGCGCCGAGCTGCAGCAGCAGCCCGCCGGGCACATAGCCGCCCTCCGCGCTGCGCTCCAGCAGCCCGGCCGCGACGAGGGACGTGCAATACCGGTACGCCGTGGTGCGGTTGAGGCCGAGCCGCTCGGCGACCTCGCCCGCCGTGACCTCCGGGGTGGCGGGCTCGAACAGCGACAGGATCTGGCTGACCCGGCTCACGGCCTGGATGTCGGCCTGGTCGCCACGCTCCGCGCGCCCGGTCTCGGACGACCGCGTCGCCTTGGTCACGAGGAGCCTCCGCCGGATGGTGATCGAGAACTGACAGCCATGTTCACTTTCTGAACATGGCTGTCAGGCTACCCGAGTTGACCACGGGCCGGGGCCGCCAGCGGTCGCCGGTGGGCCGGGATGGCGCGCGGATGCTTCCTCGCGCCCGTCCGCCGTTCTGCAACAGCCGTGCAACGGATGGCCGCGTTCGGCAACAGCTCTCCGGTGCCGCCGACGCCGCGGCGATGGTCTGGTCCAATTGCCCGCATGACGACGAACTCCCCACCCCCACAAGGCCGTTCGCGCCGTCTGCACCTCGCCGTAGTCACCGTCGCCGCCGCGACGGGTCTCGCCGTCACCGCCTTCGGGCTCGGCTGGGACGGCTCCAGCAGCGAAGCGAACGCCGCACCCACCGCCCGTACGCCCGCCGGGAAGGCGGCGCAGGCGGACACCGACCTCAACGGCGACGGCTTCGCCGACGTGGTCTTCACCAGCGCCAAGGACGGCGGCCCGGACCCCTCCGGCCGCTTCCTCGCCGTCGTGTACGGCACGAAGAACGGCCCCGACCCGGACAAGCGCGCCGTCTTCACCGACAAGGACCTCGGCGTACCGGCCGACGAGGAACTGGACGCCCCTTACGCGGACCAGCCGGCCGTCGCCGACCTCGACGACGACGGCAACCCCGACATCCTCTTCGGCGCCTCCGGCCGTGTGCTCTGGGGAACCCCCGACGGCCCGCAGCCCGGCAAGCAGGGGAAGGTCGAACTCCCCGACGCGGGCAAGGAGTACGCGTCGAGCGCGCAGCCCGTCACCGGGGACTTCGACGGTGACGGACACGTCGACCTGGCCACGTACGACATCGCCGACGACGGCCAGTCCAACGCGATCGCCGTGCTGAACGGACCGTTCAAGCGCGACGGTTCACCCGCCGCGACCGCCGTGCGGGACAACCCCATGGGCGACGAGGCGTTTCTGACCTCCGGCGACGCCAACGGCGACAAGGCCGCCGACCTGGTCGTCCACGCGGTGGGCGACGACGAGGACGCCGACTCGACCCTGCTCACCGGCGGCGCCGACACCGACACGGGACTGAGCGAGAAGGACACGAGGCTGCCGGAGGGCAACCAGGTCGTCTTCGGCGACTTCGACGGCGACGGACGCCGCGACATCGCCGTCGGCAACAGCGGCATCGCCAACGACGAGGACCCCGACGGCAAGAAGGTCAAGGGCTGGATCGACGTCCTCTACGGCAAGGACCCCGGGAAGCCGGAGAAGATCGAGGGCGGCGCGCCCGGTGAGGGCTTCGGCGTACGGCTGGCCACGGCGGACGCCGACGGCGACGGCGTCGACGATCTGGCCGTACAGCTCTCCGCGTTCATCCCGCCCACCTCCAAGATCCAGGTGCTGCACGGCAGTTCGAAGGGTCTGGGCAGCAAGCCCTGGCGCAGCACGAAGCGGACGACGTCGGACAGGCACTACGCGCCGGAGCTTCTCGGAGCGGGGAACTACGACGCCGACGGGAACAGCGAGATCGTCCTCGTGAAGAGCCCGTATCTGGACCCGAAGAGCCACTGGTGGTTCACCGAGGGCACGGACGAGAACGACGCCGCCTTCACGACGACCGACTTCTCCTGACAGACCGCGGCACGGCCCCGTATCCGCCGCCCGCCGGACGGTGCTCCGGTGCGGCGGATACGGACCGCCGGCCGCGTGTCCGTGCACCAACTCTCGCCGTTTCCTTGTGCGTTCGCCGTACGTCCGCTCACCGCACCTCCGCGCCGATCTCCTCGTCGTCCTCGGCCTCCGGGTCCCCGAAGTCGCGGGGGCCGTACGAGCGGGCCGCGTCCGCCGGCCACCCCTTGCCGTGCGCGAGGACGATCCACAGGGCGCCCTCGTAGCCACGGGTGCGCGGGGCGCCGACCGCGAGGTCCGTCCTGCCGTCGCCGTCGGTGTCGCCGAGGCGTACGGCGTCGCCGAAGAGGTTGCCCATCGCCCCGTCCTCCTCGGAGGGGTCCGGCGCGGAGGCCGGTTCCTCGACGACGCGGGCTCCGCGCCCGGTCAGGTCCCCGCGGCTGCCGTGCAGCACCGTGACGGTGCTCTTCCTGCCCCCGGCGTCGACCGGCGCGGGCGTGCCGACCGCCACGTCGGCGTGGCCGTCGCCGTTCACGTCGCCCGCCTCCAGGGCCGTACCGAACTGGCTGTCGCTCTCCTTCTCGCCCGGTACGCCGGGGGAGTCCTGGTCGATCGCGCTGTGGCGGGAGGGATCCGGTCCGTCCGCGGAGCCGTGGACGACCTCGACGGGTCCGGAGACCGCCGAGTCGGGCGCGGACCCCTTCGGGAAGCGGCGCAGTACGACGTCGGGGTAGCCGTCCTTGTCCACGTCGCCGGTGGTCGCCGTCTCGATGCCGGGCAGACGCTCGGTGTCGGGTCGGCCGAAGCCCTCGGCGCCGCCCGCCGTGTAGCCCGTCTCGACCTTGCCGCCGCCCAGGCCGTCGTCCTCGGTGGCGTGGGAACTGACGAGGTCGTCGCTTCCGTCGCCGTTCAGATCACCGGCGAAGGCGGTGACGAGGTTGTCGCTGCCGTCCTTGTCGCCGAAGGGAGCCGGGACGGCGGCCGATCCGGAGGATGTGCCGTCGCGGCGGAACGGCCCCTTGAGCAGGCCGTGTTCGCCGCCGATCCGTACGACCAGGTCGCTGTGCCCGTCGCCGGTGAAGTCGCCGGCGACGAGGGGATCGTCCTCGTCGGCCGACCGGTAGTCGTCCGGTACGCCCTTGAGGTACGTGCCGCCCGAGAGCCCCTCGGGCGAGCCCCACAGCGCGATCAGGCCGGGGTGCGTCGGCTCGGCGCCGCGCTTGTGCCCGGTCACCGAGGCCACCAGGTCCGTGTAGCCGTCCCCGTCGAGGTCGCGGGCCACGGTGACGTCGGCGAACGAGACGCCTCTGCCTTCCCGTCCGGGGACGCCGGGGCTGTCGAGGTTCAGCCGCTGACGGCGCACCGTCGCCCCGTCCTTCTCCTTGTTCGTGTCCTTGGCTGCGTCCCCGGCCCCGTCCCCGGCCGCGTCCTCGTCCCCGCCGCGCTCGCGGGAGCCGTAGACCACGGACACCGCGCCCCCGTACCGGCCCGTGACGTGGACGTCCTGGACGCCGTCGTGGTCGAAGTCCGCGGCGGGCGCGGTCTTCGCGGGACCGCTGAGCGCCGCGGAGCGCGACGCCGGGCCGTCGCCGGACGCGCTGAGCGTCTGCCATGCCACGGGTGCGGCACCGGCCGCGACGACACATACGCCGACCGCCGCGACTCCGAGCCGGCGGCGCCACCGCCGTGCGCCGTGGGGTTCCGGGCCGGGTGCGTCGCCTGGCTGCGGCACGGGTGCTCCTCTCAAAGCCGGACTCCGGGGGAGGACGCGGGAGGTTCCGGCACCGGTTCCTGCGGCGCCGGCCGTCCCCGGCCGGCGTGAACAGGGCTTCCCCGTACGGCAGTTGCCCCCGCCCCGGTGATCCGGGCGACGGGCCCTATACGGGGTTGCGGCGGAGCCAGGCCAGTACCTCGTCGGCGTGCTCGTCCGGCGGGAACACCGGATAGAAGACGTGCTCGACGGCGCCGTCCCGGACGATCAGCGTCAGCCGCCTGTAGAGCGTCATCCCGCCGATGTCGAACGTGGGCAGGGCGAGTCCCCCGTCCCCGTCCTCGGCACCGGCCTCGGCCAGGCTCAGGGCAGGGTCGGAGAGCATCTCGAACGGCAGGTGGAGCCGCTCGACGACCTCGCGCTGATAGTCGGTGTCCTGGCTGGACAGCCCGAACACCCGGGCGGCGCCCGCCGCGAGCAGCTCCCCGTGGTGGTCGCGGAAGCCGCACGCCTCGGGGGTGCAGCCCCGCGCTCCGGGGAACGCGTCCCATCCCTCGGGCAATTCGGTGCCCGGACGGCTTGTGAGCGGATAGACGTAGAGCACCGTGCGGCCGGGGCCGAGCGCGTCGAGGCGGACCGTGCCGCCGCCGGTGCCGCGAAGCTCCACGGACGGCAGCGTCGTCCCGGGCAGATGCGCCGCGCCGCCGTCGTCCTCGGGCACGGGAAGGTCCGCGGGCAGACTCGCGTCATCGCTCATCGGGTCTTCTCGTTCCTCTCCGCTCGCGTCGGTCGCGTCCGTCGCGTCCGTCGCGTCCGTCGTGCCGCGAGCCGTCCTCGCCGCGAAGAACCCACCCTGCCAGTGCCGTTGGGATCCTGGCGGGCAGAGATGCCGTATGAGTGCCGTATGAGTACGGAGCAGGAGGGGCGGCCGGTCGCGGCGGCCGTCGTCGTCGACGCCGGGCGGGTGCTGATGATCCGGCGCCGCGTACGCGAGGGAAGGCTGCTGTGGGCGTTCCCGGGCGGAGAGGTCGAACCGGGGGAGACCCCGGAGCAGGCGGCCGTCCGGGAGACACGTGAGGAAGTCGCCCTGGAGGTCGCCGCGTTCCGCGTCCTCGGCGCCCGTGTGCACCCGGTGACCGGTCGCCATGTGACGTACGTGGCCTGCGAGCCGGTCTCCGGCACGCCCCGCGTCGCGTCCCCGGACGAAGTGTCCGCGTGCGCCTGGATCGCGTTCGGCCGGATTCCGCACCATGTGCCGTACGGGCTCTTCGGACCGGTGCAGGACTATCTCGCCCAGGACCAGGACCAGGACCAGGACCAGGCGGCTGCCCCGGACGTCCCCGACCGGGACCGGCCACCCGGCCGCGCGTGAGCCGCCGCCCCCGTCATGGCTCCGCGATGTCGAGCGTCACCTTCGACAGCGGACTGCCCACACAGGTCAGCACATATCCGTCGGTCTTCTCCTGCGGCGTGAGGCAGTTCGGCTCGTTCTGCGCGACCTCTCCGCCGCGCAGCCGCACCATGCAGTCGCCGCAGTTGCCGACCGTGCAGGAGTACGGCATCGGCAGCCCCGCGGCGAGTCCCGCGTCCAGCAGCGTCTGGCCGGGTTCGACCACCGTCGTGCCGACGGCCCGTCCGTCCTCCTCGACGGTCATCTCCCGCGGCACGGTCGTCGCCGTCGCGGTGTCCGCGCCGCTCACATACCGCTCGTGGCGCACCTGTTCGTCCGGGACGCCCAGCCCGGTCAGGACGCCGAGGACGGTGTCCGTCAGCGGCTGCGGACCGCAGACGTAGTAACGGGCGTCCCGGGCGGGGGAGATGCCGGTCACCCAGCGGCGGACGCCGTCCGCGTCGAGCCGTCCGTCCCTGCCCGTCAGGACGTGGGTGACCGACAGCCGCCCGGGGGTCTCCTTCGCCAGCCGGGTCAACTCCTCCCCGAAGACGGTCTCTTCGGCGCTGCGGCTGCTGTAGAGCAGGGCGATACGGTCGCGGCCCGTACGGTCGGCGAGCCGTGCGCGGATCATGCTCATCATCGGCGTCATGCCGCTGCCCGCCGCGACGAGCACGGTCTCGTCCGCAGGCTGCGGACCGGCGTGGAAGGACCCCGACGGTCCGCGCAGCGCCAGCCGGTCCCCGGCGCGGAGCCGCCGGTGCACATGGGTGGAGAACCGGCCGCCCTCGACCTGCTTGACGGTGACCTCCAGCCGGGACGAACCGGGCGCCGACGAGGCCGAGTAGGCCCGCCGCACCGGCCGTCCGCCGATGTCGGCGACGAGCGTGAAGAACTGTCCGGGCAGGAAGTCGAACGGTGCCGGATCCGGATCTCCGCCGGCGTCCTCCAGTACGAGGGTGACGGTGCTCGGCGTCTCCCTGCGTACCTCCGCGATGCGCACCTCCCGCAGGGGCGCCTCCGTACGGACGTCCTCGGCCGGCCGCCGGTCCGCGCCGCCACGGCGCCGCCCGTCCGCTCCGGTCCGCACGTCCTCGTACCCCTCCTGGCGCATCCCGGTGCGGTAGAGGAGGTCCGCGAACAGCCGCAGCAGCCGGCTCATTCCGGGGACGGCACCGACGGCCCGCAGCAGGAACGCGGACGAACCGGCGCCGGAGCGGGCCGAGTTGGCGGCCAGATGCTCGCCCGCCAGCGCCATCAGATCCGGGACGGTGCCGCGGTCGAGGTGGGTGCCGGGGGACCACGGCCGTGCGCGGGCCACGGCGTCGCTGCCGCTCACCTCGGCGTCCTCGACGTCCACGACGAGCGCCAGATACGGGGGCGTACCGCGCAGCGCCATCGTCTCCAGCAGCGCCGGATCGTCGGTGATCGCGCCGCGGCCCCGTACGTGCAGCACACCGCTGCGCCCCGGAACGAGCGCGGCGAAGGAGAGCCGGTCGTCCCGCAGCAGATTGTGCAGGGTGTCGGCGCGCTTGTTGCCCCGACGGTCCGGGATGACGAGCGTCCGGGCGTCCAGGATCCGCGCCACCGCCTGCCGGTCGCCGCGCGGAGAGGTGTCGCTCCCGCCGGACGCGTCCCAGGTGGACAGGGCGAGGAACGGCGACGCGGCGAGGAACCGCGCGACGCCGGGCCGGGACAGCGGTCCGTCGTCCGCGAACTCGGGGCTCTGCCCCGCCTGTTCGGCCTGTTCGGCGGGTTCCGCCGCCTCCACCCCTGCCGTCGCTTCAGCCGTGGCGGTCTGCCCGGGCGGCTGCCACAGCCGGGAACGGAGGACGGCCTGCGCGCAGTGCACGTACGCCTCCTCGACGTCGACGGTGATCTCCGCGCCCCTCCGCGCGGCCACCGACCCGTTGACGCGCAGAAGTTCCCCGACGCCCGGCAGCAGGAAGAAGAACGAGACCGGACCGTGCGGTGCGCCCGGCTCGGGCAGGGCGAAAGAGATCCGCCGGGGCGAGTGGACGCGAGTGAAGCCGGGCCTGCCGCCGATGAACGTCGTCCTGCCGACGCCGTCGGCGTCCCGGTAGCCGAAGGCCGCGACCGGGCACCGGGCGAGGACGGCACGGCACCCCTCGTCGAGGGCGTCGATCTGCTTGAGCATGATGACCGACGGCGGGCGGCCGATGGCCCCCTCTACCTCGTCCGGCGTCGTCAGCCGGTGCAGGGCACTCGACCGGACTGCTTGCCCGATGGCATCGTTTTCCCAGGTCATGACAGTATTGTGAACAATCGCTCAGCTCTCTGGCTACTCGCTTTTCACGCCCCGGGAGGGTCCTCGGATGCCGTCGGCCGACCGCCGTCTTCAACCACGTCGCAAGCCTCGCCAGGTGCGTGCCGAGCTCACCCGCGAGCGCATCCTCACCGCCGCTGCTCACGTTTTCGC
This sequence comes from Streptomyces nanshensis, assembly GCF_001751255.1. Taxonomy (GTDB): domain Bacteria; phylum Actinomycetota; class Actinomycetes; order Streptomycetales; family Streptomycetaceae; genus Streptomyces; species Streptomyces nanshensis_A. The sequence goes on from NZ_LJGW01000455.1 coordinate 14,980, forward strand.
CGAGTACGGGTACGCCGCCGGCACCACCAACCGCGTCGCCGAACGGGCCCGTGTCTCCATCGGCTCGCTCTACCAGTACTTCCCGAACAAGGACGCTCTCCTCGCCGAACTGCTGCTGCGGCACATCGACCGCGGCACGTGGCCGCAGGCCGACCGGCTCGAACTGACCCCCGGCAGCCTGGAGAAGACGGTGCGGGCGCTGGTCCGCGACGCGGTCGACCACCACCGCGACGATCCGCATCTGCTGCGGATCATGATCGAGGAGGCGACGATCTCGCAGGAGGTGCTCGACGCGATCGACCGGCACGGCCGGGTCCGCGTCGCCCAGGTACGCGACCTCCTCGCCCGGCACCCGGACGTCCACGTCCGCGACCTGGGCACCGCGGCCGAACTGATCGTGTTCACCGTGGAGATGAACACGCACAAGCTCATGGCCGCGCCGCAGACGATCCCGGTCGAGACGTTCGAGAACGAACTCGTGGACATGGTCACCCGCTATCTGAGCGGCGGCGGCCCGCAGCAGCCCGCCGACCCGTCGCCGCCGGGCGGCTGACCGCAGCCCGTCGCCGGTCAGCCGGACCAGGGCGAGCCGTAGCGCCGGGCGAGCGAGGCCGCGACGCCGGGCGGCAGCAGCCGGGGCGTGCGGTCGCCGAGCAGCAGAAGCAGCGCGCTGACCTCCTCCAGTTCCGTCGCCGCCGCGACGGCCGCGCTCATGGTGCGTCCCGCGGTGACGGGCCCGTGGTTCTCCAACAGGGCCGCGCGGAACGGAAACGGCAGCCGGGCCACCGCGTCGGCCTGCGCGGGATCGCCCGGATCCGCGTACGGGATGAGCGGTGTGGTGCCGACGCGCATCACGAAGTACGGCGTGAGCGGCGGCACCGCGGAACGCTCCGACCAGGGCGGCAGACAGCTCGCGGCGGTGGCGTGCCGGGAGTGCAGATGCACCACGGCGGCGGCGTCGGGATCCCGCCGGTAGAAGGCCAGATGCAGCGGGAACTCCTTGGACGGCCGGGGGCCCGCGCGGTGGACGCCGTCCAGACCGACGACGCTCAGCGCGTCCCCCTCCAGTGCCGCCAGGTCGGCGCCGGTCGGGGTGATCAGCACGGTGTCGCCGTCGCGGACGCTGAGATTGCCGGAGGAGCCGGGGCTCAGCCCCGAGGCGGCCAGCCGTGCGCCCGCCCGTACGAGGTCCTCGTGCGGCTCGCTCACGCCAGCTCCTCCCATGCCGTGGTGAACATCGAACGGCCCCCGAAATTGCCGGACTTGAGCGCGAGGTCGACGGGGCGTACCCGGCCCCCGGCGAGCCTGGCCTCGGTGTGCACCCACGGGACGCCGGGCGCGATGGGGGCGCCGACGCGGAGCGTGCCGGCGCCGAGCGCGGTGACCACGGCGCCGGAGGTCTCGCCGCCGGCGACCAGCAGACGGTGCGCCCCGGCGGCGACGAGCTCCACGGCGCAGCGGGCCAGCGCCGATTCGATGAGGGCCGCCGCGTCCGGCGGCGCCTCGGAGGTCTCCTCGGTGCCGTCGGCGGCGTAGAGCAGCGGGGGACGGCCGGGGTCGGTGTGCCAGGCGTCCCGTACGAAGGCCGTCAGCGCGGCGACGGCACCGTCCAAATCGGCCCGCAGCGCCGTGAGTTCGAGCTTGCGGTGGGGGAGCCGTCCGCGTGCGTGCCGCACCTGCTCCCGGGTGGTGGCGGACGCGCTGCCGGAGAGGATCACGCCGGGTCCCGGTCCGGCGGTGGAACGGGCGCGGGAGGCCGTCCCCTCATGCGGCCCGCTGAGCCCGAGGGCGAGTCCGGCCGCGCCGGTGACCAGCGGCATGCCGTCTGTGGCGGCGGCGACGGTGCGCAGATCCTCGTCCGTGATGGCGTCCACGACGCTCAACGTCCCGCGGGCGGACGGCTCGTGGAGCGCGCGGCGCACGGCGTCGGCCCCCGCCCGTACGGTCTCGTGCCCGACGAGGCGTACCGGCCGCCGCGTCTGCGGGGCGAGCAGCCGTCCGAGATGTGCGTCACGCATCGGGGTCAGCGGATGGTTCCGCATGGGGCTCTCGTCGAGCAGGTCGTCGTGGACGAAGAGCCGGGCCCGGTAGACGGTGCGTCCGGTGGCGGGGAAGGCGGGCACGACGACCGTGCCGGGGGCGCCCAGTTCATCGAGGAGCGCGTCCGCGACGGGGCCGATGTTGCCCTCGGGCGTGGAGTCGAAGGTCGAGCAGTACTTGAAGTAGAAGCGGCGGCAGCCGGCGTCGCGCAGCGCGTGCAGCGCCGCCAGCGAGTCCCGTACGGCGCTGTCGACGGGCGCGGTGCGCGACTTCAGGGCGACGACGACCGCGTCCGGTTCCTCCCCGTCGGCGGAGGCGGCGCCGGGCGGCCCCACGGTGACCACGGTCCGGAATCCGCGGGCCACGAGCATCGTGGCCAGGTCCGTGGCGCCGGTGAAGTCGTCGGCGATGGCGCCCAGATACGGCATCGGCTCTCCCTCGTCGTTCTCCCAGATCCCGTGTGATCCACAGAATCTCGATGTGAATAAATGTTACGTGGGTTGACGCAGACGTTACATCGCGATTAGGAAGTGTGCATTGCTCAGGCTCGACGAGGAGAGCGCACATGAACCTCCACCACCTGTTCGCCGACGGCGGCGGAAGCGTGGTCCGCTACGCCCTGTCGGGATCGGCAGGCGGGTTCGCCCGCACGCTGCTGGCCCAGACCCGGCTCGTACCCCGACTGTCCCCCGTCGCGCTCTGCGACCTCGACCTCGGGCGGCTGCACGCCATGTGCCGCGAACTCGGCTATGACGAGGCCGAGTTGGCTCAGTGCGCGGACGCGGACGCGGTCGTACGGGCCGCCGGGGCGGGGCAGACCGTCCTCGTCGCCGACCCCGCGCTGCTCGGCGCCGCCGAGTGGGACATCCTCGTCGAGGCGACCGGCGACCCCGTCCAGGGCTTCCGGATGGCCCGCGACGCCATCGCGGCCGGACGCCACGTCGCCCTGGTCAGCAAGGAGGTCGACTCCGTCGCCGGACCGCGGCTCGCCGCGCTCGCCGCCGAGCGCGGCGTCGTCTGCACCACCGCGGACGGCGATCAGCCCGCCAACCTCATCGGACTGACCACCTGGGCCGAGACGTTGGGCCTCGACGTCGTCGCCGTCGGCAAGTCCAGCGAGTACGACTTCGTCTTCGACCCCGCCCGTGACACCGTCAGCGTGCAGGACACCACCGTCGAGGCGCCCGCCCTCGCCGGTCTGCTCACCCTCGGCGACGACCCCCGCGCCACGCTGGACGCACGCGCCGCGGCGGTCGCGGAGCTGCCCGTCGGGGCCACCGCCGACTACTGCGAGATGGCCGTGGTGGCGAACGGCACGGGCTATGTCCCCGACACCGAGCTGCTGCACTTCCCCGTGGCCCGCCCCGCCGAGCTGGCGGACGTCTACGCGCTGCGCGAGGACGGCGGTCTGCTCGAACGGCCGGGCGCCGTCGAGGTGTTCCGCGCGCTGCGGCTGCCCGGCGAGGCGTCGTTCGCGGGCGGCGTGTTCGTCGTCGTACGCACCCACGACCGTGAGACCTGGGAGACCCTGCGGGGCAAGGGGCACGTGCTCAGCCGCGACGGCCGCTACGCGGCGGTCTACCTCCCGTACCACCTGATGGGCGTGGAGACTCCGGTCACGCTGCTGTCCGCGGTGCTCCACCACCGCCCTTCCGGCGGCACCGATCCGCGGCTGCACGCGGTGCTCGCGGGCCGTGCCCGGCAGGCGCTGACCGCCGGGACCGAGCTGTCCATGGGCGGCCACCACCACGACCTGGCCGGGGTGCAGGCCGCATTGCTGCGCAGCGCGGACGCACCCGCCGACGTCGCACCGCTCTATCTGGCCGCGGGCTCCCGGCTGTCCCGGGATGTGCCCGAGGGCGGACTGCTCACCTTCGACGACATCGAGGGCTACGACGCGGAGCTGGCCGACGCCTGGCACGCGGGCGCCGCCGGAGCCCTCGGGAACGCCGGAACCGTACGGAACACCGGAGCCTCCGGTAACGCCGGAACCGCCAACTCCCCTGCGGAGGCCCGGGCATGAGCGCCAACGCACAGCATCTGCTGCTCGCCGCGGCGGCCATCGTCGTCCTGGTGCTGCTGATCACCAAGCTGAAGCTGCACCCGTTCCTGGCGCTGTCGTTCTCGGCGCTCGGCCTCGGCTTCGCCAACGGGCTGCGTCCCGAGAAGGTGATGGAGCACTTCGAGACGGGATTCGGGGACACCCTCGGCGACACCGGCGTCACCATCGGTCTGGGCACCGTCCTCGGCGCCATCCTGCTGGGGACCGGCGGCGCGGACCGCATCGCCGACGCCTTCCTCGGCGCCCGTCCGACGAAGTGGATACCCACGGCCATCACGGCCGCCGCCCTGCTCATCGGCATGCCGCACCTCTTCGACGTCAGCTTCATCATGCTGGTGCCGCTGGTGTACGCGGCGGCCAAGCGCACCGGTTCGCATCTGCTCTGGGTCGGACTGCCGATGGCGGCCGGCCTGTACGTCTCGCACGGACTGCTGCCCCCGCACCCCTCACCCACGGCCGCCGTCTCCGCCTTCCACGCGAGCACCGGCCTGACCATCCTGTACGGGCTGTGCATCGGCATCCCGCTGGCCGCGGTGACCGGACCCGTCCTCACCAAGGTCGTCAGCCGCTGGTTCGGGCCCGCACCCGATCTGGACAAGGGGCCGGTGCCCGAGAGCGCCGGGGACGAGGGGAACGGCCGTCCGGCGTCCCTCGCCCTGTCGCTGATCACCGTGCTGCTGCCGCCCGTACTGATGCTCATCGGCACCCTCGGCACCAAGAACCTCAGCGAACACAGCGCCGTCTACCCGCTGTTCGAGGCGTGCGACAACCCGATCCTCTCCCTGCTGGCGGCCGTGGTCTTCGCGGCCCTCGCCCTCGGGCTGCCCTCCGGGTTCCGGGGCAGGGCGCTCCAGCGGATGGCCGCCAAGGGGCTGGGTTCGATCGGGGCCATCGTGCTGATCCTGGGCGCCGGCGGTGCGCTGAAGGAGATGCTCTCGGCGGTCGGCGTGAACGACGCGATCGTGGACTACACCCAGTCCTGGACCGTCTCCCCGCTCATCCTCACCTGGGCCATCGCCGCCCTGCTGCGGGTCTGCCTCGGCTCCGCGACCGTGGCCACCACCGCCGCGGCCGGCATCGCCGCACCGCTGCTGTCGACCCACGCGGGGCTGTCCCCGGAGCTGATGGTGCTGGCCGCCGCGTCCGGCTCGGTCATGCTCTCGCATGTCAACGACTCCGGATTCTGGCTGTTCAAGGAGTACTTCCAGCTCTCCGTCGGCCAGACCCTGCGCACCTGGACGCTGATGCTCTCGGTGCAGTCCGTCCTCAGCCTCGGTGGCATCCTGCTCCTCAGCACGCTGGTCGGCTGACGGTGGACGTCCGGGATTGGGGGAGGATGGAGACCCACCGTGGTCCGCAACAGGACCCGCCCGAAACGGAGAACACCGGGATGACCACCTCGCGTCAGGCGGAACGCCCGAAGCGTCCGCCGCTCATCCCCGACCAGCGCCGCGAGTTGCTGCTGAAGCATCTGCGCCGGGACGGCGTGCTGAGCGTGCAGCAGGTCAAGCAGCTCTTCGGCGTCTCCCATATGACGGTGCGCCGGGACATCGCCGAACTGGAGCAGCAGGGCCTGGTGTTCTCCGTACCGGGCGGCGTACGGATCGCCAGCCACGTCCCCCACGAGCCGACGTTCCAGGCGAAGTCGCTCACCGAGCAGCGGGAGAAGCGCGCGATGGCGCGCGAGGCCGACACCCTTCTGCGGGACGGCATGACGGTCTATCTCGACGCGGGCACCACGCTGCACGCGCTCGTGCCCCACCTCGCCGAGCACCGCGAACTCACCGTCGTGACCAACGACTTCAACGCCGTCGAGCTGCTGTGCGGCGCCCGGCACCTGGAGGTCATCCACATCGGCGGGCGCGTCGAACCGGACAACCGCTCCAGCGTGGGACGGCTGGCCGCGGCGACGGTCAGCCATCTCGCGCTCGACACGGCCTTCATCAGCACCAGTTCGTGGGATCTGATCCGGGGGGTGACCACCCCTTCCGAGCAGAAGGTGGAGGTCAAGCAGGCGGCGATGGCGGCGGCCTCGCAGTCGGTGCTGGTGGCGGGTGCGTCGAAGTACGGCACCTTCGGCAAGTACAAGGTCGCCGCGCTCCGCTCGTTCGACGTGATCATCACGGACACCGGCCTCACCGAGGCCGCGGCGGAGGGCGTCCGCGGAGCGGGCCCGGACCTCCGCCTGGTCCCGCCGGCACCGGAAACGGACGCCGGGCAGAGCTGACCGCCGGGACGGGCGGCGCGGTCGCCCGTACGCCCCGGCGCCCCCGTCCGCCGCTGCACGGCCCGCCCCCGAACGGCCCGTCCCGCGCCGCCACTTGGCGCCCCTGACGGGATACGGAAACGGCGCCCGTAATGCATTCCGTACCGGCCGCCGGACGGAAAGCGGAATGCAATTCGGTTGCGGGACGCGGGCCGAATTCCCCTCGTACGTACGGGAGTCGGCGCCTCGTGGTGCGCGCGGGTCCGCGTCCGTGGGAGGCTGCGACGGGCCTGGAATGTGAACGGATCAGGCTTCGTGTGGAGGCTGTGAGCAGCTACTCATCACATCGGGTGAAACTCTGGGCGTCGGTTGCACGGGGCAACGGCGAGTTGCCAAGCTGTTTCCGATTCTTCAACTTCACTGCCTGTCGCGGCCTTTTCCGGGCTGGCCTTCGAGAACGGGGAGGGCACTCGTGCCATTCGGTGAACAGCCCGCTTACCTCCGCGTCGCCGGCGATCTCCGCCAGAAGATCATCGACGGGGATCTTCCACCGCACACCCGCCTGCCCTCGCAGGCCCGCATCCGCGCGGAGTACGGGGTCTCCGACACCGTGGCCCTGGAGGCCCGCAAGGTGCTGATGGCCGAGGGCCTGGTCGAGGGCCGCTCCGGCTCCGGCACCTACGTACGCGAGCATCCCGTCCCGCGCCGTGTCTCCCGCAGCGGGTTCCGCGCCCTCGGCGACTCCTCGCCGTTCCGCCAGGAGCAGGCCGACGAGGATGTGAAGGGCACCTGGGAGTCGCGCAGCGAGCAGGAGGACGCGAGCCCGCTCACGGCCGAGCGGCTGCGCATCGAGCCCGGCGAGCGCGTGATGCGCACCCGCTATCTCTTCCGCGTGGACGGTGAGCCCGTGATGCTCTCGACGTCCTGGGAGCCGCTGTCCGTCACCGGGCGCACGCCCGTGGTGCTGCCCGAGGACGGGCCGCTGGGCGGCAAGGGCGTGGTGGAGCGGATGGCGGCCGTCGACGTCGTCGTGGACAACGTCGCGGAGGAGGTCGGCGCACGCCCCGGACTGGCCGAGGAGATGGTGGAACTGGGCGGCGTCCCGGGCCACTCGGTGCTGGTGGTGACCCGGACGTTCTACGCCGGGGGCACCCCGGTGGAGACGGCGGACGTCGTCGTGCCCGCGGACCGCTTCCGCGTCTCGTACCACATGCCGGTGCGCTGACCCGCTGTCTCTCCGCTGGCCCGTGCCTCTCCGCTGACCCGTGCCCGCCCGCGGGCCCGGGTCTCCGCGTACGAACGCCGCGTACGAACGTGTGGCCGAAACCGATACCCCGCAGTGCCAACTCGAATGCGCTGAGTGAGGGCCGGGCGTAAGCTCCGGCATATGCGAAGCGTGAGCGGTGACGGCGACTCTGTGCTGCCCTGGCAGGTCATACGGGAGGACGGCCACGGCAACCGCTACCGCGTGGGCAGCTACGCCACCCGCAGGGAAGCGCAGCAGGTCGCCGACCGGCTCGCCGACACCGCGAGCCGCGCGACGAGCGGCGGCGAGGGCGACGCCGAGGGCGTCGGCAGCTATCTGGTCGAGCCCCTGGGATGCGCGAGCGGCGAGTACGCCTGACCGGGCCCAAAATCGGAAGCAGGGACTCTAGGTTCCCGCCTGCCCGGAACCACCGTGCGGGCCAGCTACCCGATCAGGGACGTGGGCGGTGTGAGCACAGGACCCTCCGAGGGAGTGGCCTCGATCCTCGACACCCTCCGAGTCGGCACCGTCATGCTCGACGGCAAGGGAAAGATCCTCCTCTGGAACCCGATGACGGAGGAGATCCTCGGGTGGCGGGCCGACCAGGTCGTGGGCAGCCGCATCCAGGACTTTCTCGAGGACGGGTACGGCGAGGGCGAACGCCGGCGCGACGAGGCCCTGCGCCTGCACGGCCGCTGGCGCGGCACCCTGCGCATCCTGCACAGCGCCGGACACCGCGTCGCCGTCGAGGGACGCGTCTCGCTCCTGCGGGACAGGGAGAACCGCAGGGTCGTCCTCGCCAACATCGTCGAGACCAGCCGGATCCGCGCCGTCGAGCACGATCTGGCCGCGCTGGACGCGCTGTTCGCGTCCTCGCCGCTCGGCATCGCCCTGTTCGACAACGACAAGCGCTTCGTACGCGTCAACGAGGCGCTCGCGAACCTCAACAGGCTCGGCGCCGAGGAGCACCGGGGCAAGACCGTCCACGACGTACTGCCGTCCTGGATGGCGGAGGAGGTCTCCGCCGTGCAGTCGACCGTGCTGGAGACCGGCGAGCCCGTCGTCGACGTCGTGATGCCCGCGCCGGAGGGTCCCGGTTCGCGTTCCGTCTCCTACAGCAGGCTCACCGGCGACAAGGGCGAGGTGCTCGGCGTCAGCACGGTGATCATGGACATCACCGAGCGGCGCGAGGCGCTGGAGAAGATCGAGGCCGCGCGTGAGCGGCTCGCGCTCCTCGACGACGTGGGCGTCGGGCTCGCCGACCGGTTCGACGTGGGCGCCATCTCGCAGGCGCTCGCCTCCAGCCTCGTACCGCGCCTCGCCGACTACGCCGGTGTGATGCTCATCAGCGCCGTGGCGCACGGCGGCGACCTCCCCGACATCGAACTCCTCACCGGCACACCGCTGTTCCAGCTCGGCGTGGCCGCGCGCTACGAGGGCCCGACGGTGAACCGGATGCTCCGCGCCGGCCAGGACGTCCCCTTCCTCGCCGACTCCTTCTTCGGGCGGACGCTGGCCAGCGGCGTCCCGCACGTCGCGACGTCGCCGCGCGAACTGCTCGCCGCCACCTACCCCGGCGACCCCAAGATGCAGGCGGCCCTCGACCTGGACATCCACTCGCTGATGGCGGTACCGCTGCGCGCCCGCGGCGTCGTGCTCGGCCTGCTGGTCGTCAGCCGGGCCGGGGGACGCGAGCAGTTCGGACGGGACGACATAGCGCTCGCCATGGAACTGGCCGACCGCGCGGGCGTCTCGCTCGACAACGCCCGTCTCTACGCGCGCGAACGCGCCGGCGCCCTGATGCTCCAGCGGAGCCTGCTGCCGCAGACGGTGCCGGAGCCGCCCGGGGTGCAGCTCGCCTACCGCTATGTGCCGGGCGCCAGCGGCGCCGAGGTCGGCGGCGACTGGTTCGACGTGATCCCGCTCGCCGGCGGCCGGGTCGCCTTCGTCGTGGGCGACGTGATGGGTCACGGGCTGCACGCCGCCGTGACGATGGGACGGCTGCGCACGGCCGTACGCACCCTCGCCGGGCTCGATCTGCCGCCCGACGAACTGCTGCGCCGCATCAACGACTTGGCCGACGACTTCGTGCAGAGCTCCGACGACCCCCTCGTCGCGACCTGTGTCTACGCCGTCTACGACCCCTCCACCCGCCGGTGCAGCCTCGCCAAGGCCGGACATCCGCCGCCGCTGCTGATCACCGAGACCGCGGACGGAAGCTGGCAGGCCGACACTCTCGAACTGCCCTCAGGGGCGCCGCTGGGCGTCGGCGGCGTCCCCTTCGACGCGTACGACCTCGAAGTCGTCGAGGGCTCGGTGCTCGTCCTCTACACCGACGGCCTCATCGAGTCCCGCGGCGAGGACATCAGCGAGGGCATCGACCGGCTCCGCACGATGCTCTCCTCGGGGCCCGCCCGGCGGGACCCGCGGGCGTCCGCCGGACTGGAGGACGCCTGCAACCGCGTCATCGACGATCTGGAGGGCAGGACGGCGTCCCAGCCCAACGACGACGTCGCCGTGCTGATGGCGAAGCTCGGCGGACTGCCCCAGGGCAGCGCCGCCTCCTGGACGTTCCCGGCCGAGAGTTACGCCGTACGCAGAGCACGCGAGGTCGTGCGCCGCACGCTGCACGAGTGGGGGCTCGATGCGCTGGAGGACACGACCGTGCTGCTCGTCAGCGAACTGGTCACCAACTCCATGCGCTACGCCCACGGGCCGATCGGCGTCCGCATGGTGCGCGGCGCCTCGCTGCTCGTCGAGGTCTCCGACCCGCTGCCCGACCCGCCGCGCGAACGCAGCGCGCTGCCCGACGACGAAGGCGGCCGCGGCATCCGTCTGGTGGCCCGCGAGGCGCGCCGCTGGGGGACGCGGCACGGGCCGATGGGCAAGACGGTCTGGTTCGAACTCGCCCTTCCCTGACGGGCGTTCAGCGCCGCGTATCGCGCCGCAGGACGCCCGTACGGTCACCGCACCGCCCCTCCGCGCCGTCACCGGAGCCCCGCGCGGCGCCGACTCCCCGCCGCCGCACGGCACATGGCGCATCCCTCCGCGCCTCTCCCCTCGCAGCGCACACTCGGGGAAGATGGTTCGAACGGCTGCAGCCGGGTTAGGAGACAGGTGTCCCTGCCGCAGGAGGTCAGGGGGGAAGCACGGAGGTGTAAGGCCGCACGTCAGTTGTCATCGGCGACGGGAAGCACGAATTTCGTGCGGCGATCGGGAAGAGCGTGTTCCGGGTGCCTTACGCCTGCCACACTGCTCAGAACCGGTGCCACACTGGTCACGGGAAGGGGCGGCGTTGAGCGATATCCCTGTGGAGGCGGCAGGCAAGCCGGACGACGTTCGCCGCGCCCTCGCTCTGCTCAACGCGGCGGGGGCCCGTATCGGCAACTCGCTCGACCTGGAGACGACGGCCCGCGAACTGCTCGACGTGGGCGTACCGCAGTTCTGCGACCTCGCGTCGGTCGACCTGTACATGGACGTACTCGCCGGCGACGAGCCGCGCCCCGTCGGCCCCGGCGACGGCAGCGGCGAGCTGCGCCGCGTCGGCTTCGCCAGCTCCGTCTCGGAGGCGCCGCCCTCGCTCAGCCGCGACGGCCAGACCGGACCGACCGGTTCCAGCCCCGTCACCGTCGGCGCGACCCACTGCTATCCGTACACCACCCCGTGCGCGCAGGCGCTGCGCAGCGGACGCGTCCAGCACATCCCGGGCCAGGACGGCACCGTGCCGGTGCAGTTCGGCGCCGTCGTGCAGTCGACGCTGGCCGTGCCGATGGTGGCCCGCGACCGGGTGCTGGGCCTCGTGCAGTTCTCCCGCGTCAAGGGCAGCGAGCCCTTCGGCGAACGGGACGCGGCGCTCGCCGCCGAACTCGCCTCCCGCGCCGCGGTGTGCATAGACAACGCACGGCTCTACCGCCGGGAACACGAACGGGCGTTGATACTTCAGCGCAGCCTGCTGCCGCCCGGTGACCCCGAAGCCGCCGGTCTCGACATCGCCTGCCGCTATCTGCCCGGCAATCCGGCGACCGAGGTCGGCGGCGACTGGTTCGACGTCATCGAACTCCCGGGGCACCGCACCGCCGTCGTCGTCGGCGACGTCATGGGCCGCGGACTGCGCGCCGCCGTCGCCATGGGCGAACTGCGCACCGCCGTACGGACGTTGGCGCTCACCACCGACATGGAGCCCGCCGAGGTGCTGGGCGCGCTCGACGAGATCGCGCGCGGACTCGGCGACACCCCGGGCTCGCAGCGCAACGGCGGCGACAACCTGGCGGAGGTCTACCTCGCGACGTGCATCTTCGCCGTCTACGACCCCGTCTCCCGCCGCTGCACCATCGCCAACGCGGGCCATCTGCCTCCCGTCCTGGTCGAACCGGACGAGCCCGCGCTGCTGTTGGAGGTCCCCAAGGGCGTACCGCTCGGCGTCGGCGGCGAGCCCTTCGAGGAGATCGAGATGGAGCTGCCGGACGGCGCGATGATCGCGCTGTACACCGACGGCCTCGTCGAGTCCCGCGAACACCCCATCGACGAGGGCCTCGGCGCGCTGCGCGCCGCGCTCACCGACGCCACCGAGTCCCTGGAGAACGTCGCCGACCAGGTGCTGACCACGCTCAACGTCCACCACGGCGAGGACGACATCGCGCTGCTCGTCGCCCGCGTCCAGGGCCTCGCGGACAGCGCGGTGGGCGACTGGACGCTCTCCTCCGAGCCCCGCTCGGTCGCCCGCGCCCGCGAACTGACCCGGGAACAGCTCTCCGCCTGGGACCTGGACGCCCTCGCCGACACCGCCGAGCTGCTGGTGAGCGAGCTGGTGACGAACGCGCTGCGGCACGGCGAGGGCGAGATACGGCTGCGGCTGCTGCTCGACCGCACGCTCGTGTGCGAGGTGTGGGACTCCGGCCTGGTACAGCCCCGGCGCCGCCGCGCCCATGTGACGGACGAGGGCGGCAGGGGCCTGCAACTCGTGGGGCTGCTCAGCGCCGGGTGGGGCAGCAGGCGTACGCACCAGGGCAAGACCGTCTGGTTCGAACTGGCCCGCCCCGGCGAGAACTCCAAGCCCGCAGCCGACCCGACGGAGGCACTGCTCAGCCTCTTCTGAGGCGGGCGTCCGGGGACCCGGCCGGGCCCCCGGTCACGCGGGCGCGCTGCCGTCGGCAGACCGCGTCGCCCGGTCCCGAGGGCTCAGTCCCGCGAGAGCGTCCAACCCTCCGCCCGCACCGAGGCGTTGTCCCGCGGCCGTACGCTCGAGAACACCGGCCGCCTCCCGTTCAGCACCCGGATGTCGTCGAGGTAGACGCCGCGGCCCTGCTGCTCCTCGTCGGTGACGTAGCGCCAGCGCACGCCCGTCACACCGTCCGGCAGCGCGCCCTCGGCGTGCAGCCAGCGCCGTGCGGAGAAGCCGGCGAAGTCGCCCTTGCTGTCCCAACTGTGCTGCCCCGCACTGAACTTGAGCGGTACGGGACGCCAGGCGGCGTCGTCGTCCGGGCGGGCGTCCGTGGTGGCCTCCACCGTGCACACATCCGTGGGCTGGGTGTCGTACCAGACCTGGAAGCGCAGCGCGGCGTCCTTCCGTACGGGCTCGCGCAGCGGCACCCGCAGCGTCCCGGTGTCCTCGTCGCGCTGCCCCGCGTACCAGGCTTCGCGCGCCACGGCCGGACGCACCGGCACCGCGCGGGCCAGATGCCGGGCGGGCGCGCGGCGGTAGTCGCTGACGGTGCCCCAGTCGCGGGTGGGGTGCACCCGGTTGGTCAGCAGGACGAAGAGGGTGCCGGCGATCGGGTCGGCCACCAGGCACGGTCCGGTGTAGCCGGTGTGCCCGGTGGTGACGGGCGAGGTGAGCGCGTCCATGTAGAAGCGCTGGTCGAGCTGCCAGCCCAGACCGCGTGCGGCGTCCTCGCCCATCCCCGCGTTCTCGTTGGTGATCATGGCGCGGACCCACTTCTCGCCGAGCACCCGATGACCGCCGTACGTACCGCCGTTGAGCACCATCTGCCCGAAGACGGCCATGTCGGCGGCCGTGGAGAAGACGCCCGCGTGGCCGGCGACACCGCCGAGGTAGTACGCCTTCTCGTCGTGGACGGAGCCGCGCACCATGCCGCGCCCGGTCCACGGCATGTACTCGGTGGCCGCGATCCTCTCCAGCTTCGACTTCGGCGGGTTGTAGCCGGTGTCGGTCATGCCCAGCGGCTCGGTGATCACCTCGGCCACCAGCTCGTCGAGGCCCTTGCCGGTGATCTTCTCCAGCATCCGCCCGGCGGTGATGAGGTTCAGATCGGAGTACGTGTACTTCTCGCCCGGCGCGTTCTCCAGCGGCTCCTTGTAGATCGCGGCCAGCCGCGCCTCGTTGTCCGGGTAGGGCTGGAGGTCGATGTCGGCCTGCATGCCCGAGGTGTGGTTCACCAACTGCCGTACGACGATGCGGGACTTGGCCGGGTCGCTCGCGGCGAACTCGGGCAGCAGCCGCGCGACCGGGGCGTCCAGGTCGACGGCGCCCTTCTCGGCCTGGCTCACCAGCACGATCGACGTGAACAGCTTGGAGACCGAGGCCATGTCGAAGAGCGTGTCCTCGCGCATGGGCACCCACTCCTCGCGCGGCAGCTCGACGGGCTTCCCGGCGGACGCGTCCCAGCTCGCGTAGCGCAGCGCGTGACCGCGCGCGGCGTGCTCGACGACGATGCCGTTCCTGGCGGCCAGCAGCACGAACCCCGGGTGCGAGGGGTGCGGACGGCCCGGCCCGGGCCGCATGTACTCCTCGGCGGCGGGCACCATCCGCGCGACCTCGCCGGGCAGCAGCCCCGCGCGCTGCGGGCTGCCCGGACGGAGCGTACGGGGGCGGAAGTCGAGGTCGTCCGGTGTCACGGTGGGCGGCCCGGCCTTCTGCCGTGCGTACGGTGTCGCGGCGAAGGCGGGCCCGGCGCTCGGGCCCACCCCTGAGGCGAGCGCGACGCTGCCGACGGTGCCGAGGAATTGCCGGCGTCTCATCGTGGATCCCCTGGGGCTCGTGCGGATGCGGTCGTGGCGGCGGTGCCGGAACTGGCCGGCGGTCCGGGCGGTGCTGCCGTGCTGCGGTGGCTTGGTGCGGTGGTGCGGTGCCGTGCTGTGGTGCCTGGTGCTGCGGTGCCGGACTCTCAGCAGCGTATCCAGCCGTCGGCCGGCGTGAGCGCTTGAACGGGGATGCCGTTGGTCCGACCAGTGGCGTACGTACGACACCGGAGGCGACCGGCGGAGCCGGGAGAAAACCGGCGGAAACCCCCGGAATCACGGGGTATGCGGGCGGAGCGCCCGGGAGGGTGCGGAGCGGGCGGACGGGACGCGACGGGGGCGTGCCGGTGCACGCCCCCGTGACGGACCTCTCATCCGGAGTCTTCCGGAGCGCCGGGGCAGCACCGGTCAGCGCCGCGGAGAGGGGCCGGGCCGCGCGGACCGCTGCCCGCGTTCCGCGCCCGGCCCCTGCCCCGGTTCCCGTCCCGGTCCCCGCCCGGTCAGGCGCCGCTCCTGCGGCGGATCTTGTTGCCGAGCCACACCAGCGGGTCGTACTTGCGGTCGGCGGCCCGCTCCTTGAGGGGGATCAGTGCGTTGTCGGTGATCTTGATGCCCTCGGGGCAGACCTCCGTGCAGCACTTGGTGATGTTGCAGTAGCCCAGCCCGTGGTCCTCCTGTGCGCTGGTCTTGCGGTCCAGGCCGGAGTCCTCGGCGGCGTCCAGCGGGTGCATGTCCAGCTCCGCCTGCCGCATCAGGAAGCGCGGACCGGCGAAGGCCTGCTTGTTCTCCTCGTGGTCGCGCACGACGTGGCAGACGTCCTGGCAGAGGAAGCACTCGATGCACTTGCGGAACTCCTGCGAGCGCTCCACGTCCTCCTGCTGCATGCGGTACTCGCCGGCGGCGAGCCCCGGCGGCGGCACGAAGGCCGGGATCTCCCGCGCCTTGGTGTAGTTGTACGACACGTCCGTGACCAGGTCCCGGATGACGGGGTTGGCCCGCAGCGGCGTGATCGTGATCGTCTCCGACCGCTCGAAGACCGACATCCGCGTCATGCACAGCAGCCGCGGCCGTCCGTTGATCTCCGCGCTGCACGAACCGCACTTGCCCGCCTTGCAGTTCCAGCGCACGGCCAGGTCCGGGGCCTGCGTGGCCTGGAGCCGGTGGACGATGTCGAGGACGACCTCGCCCTCGAAGACCTCGACCTTGAAGTCCTCCAGGCCGCCGCCCTCGGTGTCGCCGCGCCAGACCCGGAAGTCCGCGATGTAGCTCGCACCGCCCGTGTCGGGAGCGCCCCCGCTGACGGCGCCCGGCGTACCGGTGCCCGCGGCGGTGCCCTCCGCGTCCTCGGCGCCCGGCCGCGTATGCGTGCCCGCGCCCTCGCCCGCGTGCGTCTCGGCGCTCATTCGGCTGTCAGCTCCTCGTCCGTCAGGTACTTGATCAGCTCCTCCTTCTCGAAGAGCCCCAGCAGATCCGGGCGGATCGGCGGCATGTCACGGCGCTCCAGCCCGATGCGGCCCCGGTCAGCGCGCTTCGCGGCCTCGCCCGGCTGTGTGGAGGCGTCGAGCGAGACCGGCTCGTCGGCAAGGGTGCAGACGAGGTTGGAGCGGCGCCACTGGCGGTCCATCGCCGGGAAGTCGTCGCGCGTGTGACCGCCGCGCGACTCGGTGCGGGTCAGCGCGGCGCGTGCCACGCACTCGCTCACCAGCAGCATGTTCCGCAGGTCGATCGCCAGGTGCCAGCCCGGGTTGAACTGCCGGTGCCCCTCGACGCCCGCGTACGTCGCGCGCACGCGCAGCTCCGCGAGGCGCTCCAGGGCCTGCGCCATCTCCCCGTCGCGCCGGATGATGCCGACGAGGTCGTTCATGGACTGCTGGAGGTGCTGGTGCAGCGTGTACGGGTTCTCCGCGGGCTCGCCCTCGGGAACCTCCGCGGCGCTGAAGGGCCGCAGGGCCTCGGCGGCGGCGCGGTCGACCTGCTCGTCGCCGACGACGGGCCGCTCCTTCTCCAGGGACGCGGCGTACCGCGCGGCGTGCAGACCGGCACGGCGTCCGAAGACCAGCAGGTCGGAGAGGGAGTTGCCGCCGAGGCGGTTCGAGCCGTGCATGCCGCCGGCGACCTCGCCCGCCGCGTACAGCCCGGTGACGCCGACGGCCGCCGCCGTGTCCGGGTCGACGTCGACGCCGCCCATCACGTAGTGGCAGGTCGGGCCGACCTCCATGGCCTCGGAGGTGATGTCCACGTCCGCCAGCTCCTTGAACTGGTGGTGCATGGACGGCAGTCGGCGCCGGATCACCTCGGGGGACATCCGGGTGGAGACGTCGAGGAAGACGCCGCCGTGCGGTGAGCCGCGGCCCGCCTTGACCTCGGAGTTGATGGCGCGGGCGACCTCGTCGCGGGGGAGCAGCTCCGGTGGACGCCGGTGCTTCTCCGGGTCCTCGTACCAGCCGTCGGCCTCCTGCTCGGACTCCGCGTACTTGTCCTTGAAGACGTCCGGGATGTAGTCGAACATGAACCGCTTGCCCTCGGAGTTGCGCAGGACGCCGCCGTCGCCGCGCACCGACTCGGTGACGAGGATGCCCTTCACCGACGGCGGCCAGACCATCCCCGTGGGGTGGAACTGGACGAACTCCATGTTGATCAGCGAGGCCCCGGCCAGCAGCGCCAGCGCGTGGCCGTCGCCGGTGTACTCCCAGGAGTTCGACGTGACCTTGAAGGACTTGCCGATGCCTCCCGTGGCCAGCACGACCGCCGGCGCCTCGATGACGAAGAAGCGCCCCGACTCGCGCTCGTAGCAGAAGACGCCGGAGACGGCCTCACCGCCGTCCTCCGTGGGCGACTTGAGGATGCGGGTGACGGTGCACTCCTGGAAGACCTTCAGCCGGGACTCGTAGTCACCGGTCTCCTTGAAGTCCTCCTGCTGGAGCGCGACGGTCTTCTGCTGGAGCGTACGGATCAGCTCCAGACCCGTACGGTCGCCGACGTGCGCGAGGCGCGGGTACTCGTGACCGCCGAAGTTGCGCTGGGAGATCCGGCCGTCGGCGGTGCGGTCGAAGAGCGCGCCCCAGGTCTCCAGCTCCCAGACGCGGTCCGGTGCCTCCTTGGCGTGCAGCTCCGCCATGCGCCAGTTGTTGAGGAACTTGCCTCCCCGCATGGTGTCCCGGAAGTGGACCTCCCAGTTGTCACCGGGGTTGGCGTTGCCCATGCTGGCGGCGATGCCGCCCTCGGCCATCACGGTGTGCGCCTTGCCGAACAGGGACTTGCAGATCACTGCCGTACGCAGTCCCTGTTCGCGTGCCTCGATCGCTGCCCGCAGACCCGCGCCGCCCGCGCCGACGACGACGACATCCCACTGCTGGCGTTCGACTTGCGTCATGTGTGGTGCATCCCTCTCGAAGAAGCGTGATCAGAAGAGCTGCGGATCGGTGAACGCACCGGTCGCCAGCAGGTACACGTAGAAGTCGGCGAGGCCCACGCTCAGCAGCGACGCCCACGCGAGCTGCATGTGGCGGGTGTTGAGCTTTCCGACCACGCCCCACATGCGGTACCGCACGGGATGCTTCGAGAAGTGCTTGAGCCGCCCGCCGACGATGTGCCGGCAGGAGTGGCACGAGATGGTGTACGCCCAGATCAGCACGATGTTGATGAGGAAGACCACGGTGCCCAGGCCCATGTGGCCCCACTCGTAGTCGGAGTTGCGGAAGCCGAGGATCGTGTCCCAGGTGAGGATCAGCGCGACGCCGACCGCCGCGTAGAAGAAGTACCGGTGGAGGTTCTGCAGGATGAGGGGGAAGCGCGTCTCACCGCTGTAGCTCTTGTGCGGCTCGGCGACCGCGCAGGCCGGGGGAGAGGCCCAGAAACCGCGGTAGTAGGCCTTGCGGTAGTAGTAGCAGGTCAGCCGGAAGCCCAGCGGGAAGATCAGGATGATCAGCGCCGGCGACAGCGGCCACCAGTCCCCGAAGAGCGCCCAGTTGGGGCCCGCCCGCATCTGCTCGCAGCTCTCGGCGAGGCACGGCGAGTAGAAGGGCGAGACGTACGGCGCGTGGTAGTAGTCGGCGTTCGCGAACGCGCGCCACGTCGAGTAGACGACGAAGAGGAACAGGCCGAACGCCGTGGCCGCCGGGGCGAGCCACCAGCGGTCGGTACGCAGATGCCGCTCGGCGATCGTGGCGCGCGTCCCCGTGCGGACGCCGCCGGTGCCGCCCGCCGACGGCGGACTGCTCGTGCTTCCCGTGCTGCTCGTATTCGGTTGGGGTCGGGTGCCAGTGGCCAACGGTTTCTCCGGTATGGGCGACTTGTCAGTTGGGGCTGCCTGATGAGCGGTCCGGAGCGGCCGCGGCGGCGGACGCCGTCCGCGGGCCGCCCCGGGTTCAGCTCGGGGGCGCGGGGCTCACGGCGCGTGCCGGTCCTTGGCGCCCACCCCCTCGTCATCGACGTCCGACCACAGGCCGTGGTCGTAGGGCTTGTCCGGGATGGTGACCATCTCGGGGTGCGCGGCGCCGGGGGCGCCGGCGGCCGGGGAGGAGGCACGGAGCAGGGCCAGCGACTCCCGCAGATGCTCGGCGTCGCTGCGTACGCGCCTGACCTCCAGGCCGCTTCCGAGAGTGTGTTCCAGGCGGTCGACGGTCCGGGTCAGTTCGTCGAGGCAGCGCTGGGCCGCCGTCAGGTCGTCGTGGAGTGACGTGTGAGGTGACATGACGTGCCTACCTCCGCTGGTCGTGGCGGCTGGCTGGTGTACATGAGCGGCTTGCGTGCCCAGATGAGTGAGATGGCGAGTGTCGCTCCTCACACTCCCCCTTGTGAAGGGCGCTGCACGGGTTTACACCGTGCGAGGCGTCATCGCCAAGCGCAGTCACCCGGACGAGTAACTGCCCATCACCTCAGCCCACAAAAGGGAACACCCGGCCGTACGGGCGGCGGGCCGGGCGCCCAACTGCCGTGCGGGCGCCGGGAGTCAGCCAGGAGTCGGCCAGGAGTCGCCCAGGAGTCCGCCGCGGTCCGCCGGGCCGGGCGCGGGCGCCGTACCGCCG
>NZ_LJGW01000022.1 GCF_001751255.1 Streptomyces nanshensis
GCCCGAGGCGGAGTTGAGGGCGGCGGACCGGTCCGGCGCCGGCGGTACGGACGGCGCCCGCCGCGACGCCGACCGCTCCGAGGATGCCGAGGACGCCGAGGACGCCGAGGGCGGCACCGCCCCGCACCGCTGGGCGCCGGGCANCATCCTGTGGCGCTACCGCGCGAACGGCACCGGCCGTCCGCACATCTGCCGTCCCGTCACCGTCGTCCGGGACACCCCCGAGCTGCTGGCCGCGTGGGTCGCGCCGGGCACGGTCTGCGTCAAGCCGGAGATGGCGGACGGCACACCCGTACACCACGAGCCGCTGGCCACCCGCTACACCAGGCCCCGCAGAACGGTGCTCTCCCGCTGGTTCGGCACGGGCGTGCTGAAGCTGGCCGTACCGGGCGAACCCTGGTCGGTGTGGCTGTTCTGGGAGCGCGACTGGCAGTTCAAGAACTGGTACGTGAACCTGGAGGAGCCGCACCGCCGCTGGGACGGGGGCATCGACTCCGAGGACCACTTCCTCGACATCGCCCTGTATCCGGACCGCAGTTGGGAGTGGCGGGACGAGGACGAGTTCGCCGCGGCGCGGCAGGCCGGCCTCGTCGGCGACGCCCTCGCCGCACGCGTACGGGAGGCGGGGCGCGAGGTGGTGGAGCGGATCGCCGCGTGGGCGTCGCCGTTCCGGGACGGCTGGGAGGACTGGCGGCCCGACCCGCGCTGGCCGGTGCCGGCGCTGCCCGCG
>NZ_LJGW01000425.1 GCF_001751255.1 Streptomyces nanshensis
CGCCAGGTCCGCCCACTCCAGCAGGGGGCGCTCGGCGCCGGAGGCGTGCGCCGCGGTGACCAGCCGGCACAGCCGCTCCCAGCCCGTCGCTCCCCGCCCGGCGAGGAAGACGGCGCGGGGCGCCGACTCGTCGATGAAGGCACCGCCCTTGACGGGCGTACGGCGGCGGCGCACCGCGCTCTTGGTCTCCGGCCGCCCTGCCACGGCCAGGTCCACCCCGTAGACCGGACGCACTCCCGCCGCCGCGCTCGCGCGGGCGAAGCGGACGGCTCCGGCGAGGGTGTCCCTGTCGGTGAGCGCGACCGCGTCCATGCCGCGCTCGGCGGCGCGTTCGGCGAGCGTCTCGGGGTGCGAGGCCCCGTATCGCAGGGAGAAACCGGAAGCGACGTGCAGGTGCACGAACTTCGGCATCGCACGCACCTCCTGCCGCATCCGCACCTCTGACGTCCTCCGGTACACCCCCACCATAGACCAGGTATCGAACTCTCGTTCGAACAGTGTGCGCGGGGACTCTCCGCAGCTCACCGGCGGTACGGGACCGCCCGGCGCACCCCGGAACACCGCCCGGCGACGGGGTTCCCGAACAGCCCGCGGGGCGCGGCCGGTTGACGCTCCGGCGGCTTCGATACGGCTCGGCGGACGCGGGTGCGGGCGTACGGAAACGAGACGGCTGAGGCAGCGGGGACGGCCGGGGCGGCCGGGGCAGTCGGAGGCGGCCACCGCGTGTGACCGATGTCAAAGAAGTGGCCGATCGTAGCGGCGGCAGGGCAGGGTAGAAGTGCCAGCGCCCGCCGTGAGAGACGGCGGCGCCGCCCGCATGCAGAGCGCAGTCGGGACACGGCCCCGCGCGCAGTCCGCGCGGGGCCGTACAGGACACGCACAGAAGAGGAGCCCCATGAGGATCGGGATCGTCGGAGCCACCGGCCAGGTCGGCAGCGTGATGCGGGAGATTCTGGCCGAGCGGAAACTCCCCGTCGAACAGCTCCGTCTGTTCGCCTCCGCCCGTTCCGCCGGGCGCACCCTTCCCTGGCAGGGCGGCGAGATCACCGTCGAGGACGCGGCGAGCGCCGACTACTCCGGGCTGGACGTCGTGCTGTTCTCCGCCGGGGGGTCGACGTCGAAGGCCATCGCGGAGAAGGTCGCCGCACAGGGCCCCGTCGTCATCGACAACTCCTCCGCCTGGCGGCTCGACCCCGAAGTGCCCCTCGTCGTCTCCGAGGTGAACCCGGACGCCGCCCGGCACCGCCCGAAGGGCATCATCGCCAACCCCAACTGCACCACCATGGCCGCGATGCCCGTACTGCGTCCGCTGCACGACGAGGCGGGGCTGACGGGCCTGGTCGTCGCGACGTACCAGGCGGTCTCCGGCAGCGGTCTGGCCGGCGTCGCCGAACTGAGCGAGCAGGCGAACAAGGCCGTCGAGAGCGACGCGACGCGGCTGACCTTCGACGGCGACGCCGTGGACTTCCCCGAGCCGGACAAGTACGCGCGTCCCATCGCCTTCAACGTGCTGCCGATGGCCGGTTCGGTCGTCGACGACGGTCTGGACGAGACCGACGAGGAGCAGAAGCTGCGCAACGAGAGCCGGAAGATCCTGGACATCCCGGCACTGAAGGTGTCGGGCACCTGTGTGCGCGTGCCCGTCTTCACCGGCCACTCCCTCCAGGTCAACGCCCGCTTCGAGCGCGCGATCACACCGGCGCGCGCACGCGAAGTCCTCGCGGCGGCACCGGGCGTGGAGCTCTCCGACATCCCCACGCCGCTCCAGGCCGCGGGCAAGGACCCGAGTTACGTCGGCCGGATCCGCGTGGACGAGACGACCGAGAACGGCCTCGCGCTCTTCCTCTCCAACGACAACCTCCGCAAGGGCGCGGCCCTGAACGCGGTGCAGATCGCGGAGCTGGTCGCCGCCGAGTGAGGCGGTGACGGCGGCGGGCGAAGGCTCGCGAAGACCGGCGAGCACGACGGAACCCCCGGGCAGGGCCCGGGGGTTCCGCATGTGTGACGGTGCCGTCTCCTTGGCGGACGGCGCTCAGCGTGAGGTCACACCGAGCGCCTCAGACACGTCGGAGGTGTCCGTTCCCGTCAGGGAAGCTCGGCGCCCAGTGCCTCGAGCGCCGCGGGAACCGGCTGGAAGAAGGTCTCGCCACCCGAGGAGCAGTCACCGCTGCCGCCGGAGGTGGTGCCCAGCGCCTTGTCGTCGGCGAAGAGCGAGCCGCCGCTGTCACCGGGCTCGGCGCAGACGTCGGTGTCGATCAGGCCGTCGACGGTGCCCTCGGGGTACGTGACGGAGGCGTCCACGGCCTTGACCGTGCCGTCGTGTACCTGCGTGGTGCTGCCGCTGCGCTGGACCTCCTGGCCGACCTCGGCCTCGGCCGCGCCCGAGATCTCCTGGGTGCTGCCGTTGTACAGGTCCACCTCGCTCGGGTGGTCGGTGTCGCCGGTGTAGGTGGCGATGCCGTAGTCGTTGCCCGGGAACTTGCCGTCGCCGCTCTCGGCGATCGTGTCGCCGCCCTCGCTGTCGGACCAGCTCGAGATGGCCGTCGTGCAGTGGCCCGCGGTGAGGAAGGCCGGCTTGCCGTCGAGCGTGACGTTGAAGCCGAGCGAGCAGCGTCCGCCGTCACCCCAGATGGCGTCGCCACCGGCGATCTTGGTGGTGAACTTGCCCGCGCTGCGCTTCAGTTCGACCTTGCTGCCCTCGGCCTTGGCGGCCTTCTTCAGCTCGGCCAGCTTCGCGCCCTTGACCGTCTTGTCGGCGGTGACGACGACCTTGTTGGTCTTGACGTCCACGGCGCGCGCAGTGCCCGGGATCTCCTTCTTGGTCAGGGCGTCCTTGACCGAGTTGAGCTGGGCCATCGTGTGCTGGACGATCTTGGCCTCGGCGCCGGCCGCCTCGACCTTCTCCTTGGCGTCCTGGTCCGTGACGTTGACGACCAGCTTCTTGGCCTTCGCGTCGTAGTACGACCCGGCGTCACCCTTGATGTCCGACGTGAGCTTCGAGGCGAGCGTCGAAGCCGACGTGCTGGAGAGGGACTTGAGGCTGGGGGCGGCGTCTTCCGCGGCGTTGGCCGTCGAGAGGGTCAGCGACCCGGCGACGAGCGCTGCGACACCCGCGCCCGCGATGACCATCTGGCGCTTCGATATCTTCTTCAACTCTGAACCTCCAGTGGGGGGTTGAGGCCGCCCCGGCTTTTGTGGGGAAGCCCCGGAGGAAGTACGGACACCGACTCCTTGCCCGAAGGAAGTCGCGTCCATGCCAACTCATACCCATGAGTATTACGAGAACGACTCATGTCGCACAAGGCCGAAGCGTGATCGACCCGGCAGAAAGCCGAAGTGCGCAGGCCGACCGTACACAGCGGAACTCATCGCGTCGATCCCTTGTTTGAAGACTGGGGGCGACAACGGAAATTCATGCTCTCAACTGGCACAACAAGCGCACTTGT
The DNA here is from genome assembly GCF_001751255.1 of Streptomyces nanshensis. Lineage (GTDB taxonomy): Bacteria > Actinomycetota > Actinomycetes > Streptomycetales > Streptomycetaceae > Streptomyces > Streptomyces nanshensis_A. The sequence continues at coordinate 3,447 of NZ_LJGW01000425.1, forward strand.
CCTGTTCTGTCCGCCGATTCCTGTTCGACGCACGGGATTTCGTCCAGGGTGCCGGCACGCGGGCGGCGAAGAGCGCTCCGGGCCGATTACGCGAAGCGTCCGCACCCCATATCCGGGGGGGGCTTCACGAAGGCGCGTTCACGGATTTCCGGGCGCACGCGAGGAGTTCACACACGCCCGCCCGCGCCGTGCACCACGACAGCCGGGCGCGCCCGGCGGCTCCGCTTCCCCGCACCCAACAGGCCGCGCGCCTGCGGAAGATGAGCGGGACACCACGTCCGGGAGCCCGAACACCCCTTTTCCGCCGTGCTGTTGACTCCTCGCACAGTGTTTCGCACGCGTCGCGGGGCGGCATCACTTCAACGGCAGGCCACCATGGTGTGCGGGGCGCTCCGCACCGCCTGCCTCCCCGCCGGAAGTCGTCGGGGATGCGCACGACTTGCACACCGTCACCACACGTGCCCCACAAGTTCCCTGACCCGGCGCCATAAGTTTCTGCACCAGTACCGTCACGAAAACCGTTCTGGGCAGGTAACCACTTGGCGCAACATCCGCATCATGGACGACGATGGGAGATGCGGACTCCCTGGGGGGGAGCTGCTCGATGTGACCGCGGACGGACCGCGCAGAGGAGAGGAGGCGTCCATGGGATCGGTGCGCAAGGCGAGTGCCTGGCTGGGCCTCGTCGACGACAGCGAGATGCGTTACTACGACGACGACTACGCCGAGGGGCCGGAGCCCGGAGACGCCGCCCAGGAGCCCTGGGTCACGGACCCGCGGATCCGGGTGACGGCGGAGGCCGCTCAGGACCAGGGCACCAGAATCGCGACGGTCACGCCCGACGGCTTCCGTGACGCCCGCGGTATCGGCGAACTGTTCCGCGACGGCGTGCCCGTCATCATCAACCTGACCATGATGGAGTCCGCCGACGCCAAGCGCGTCGTGGACTTCGCCGCCGGTCTCACCTTCGGGCTGCGCGGATCCATCGAGCGGGTCGCGACGCGGGTGTTCCTGCTGACGCCGGACGACTACAAGATCGTCGGCGGGGAGAGCCGCCGCGCCTCCGACGGAGGCTTCTTCAACCAGAGCTGATCCGGGCCGAGAGGGGAACGCCGCCGGAGAGGGTCACCGTCCTCCCCGGGGGCCGACGTGTGTCTGCGGAGCCCCTCTCGCCCGGACGGTCCGCGCGCCCGTACGCCGCTCACCCGCGGCCCGACGGCGTCAGGTCGTCATCGCATCACGGCACCGGGATGTCGCAGTTCAGGGCCGCGTGATTCCGCTCAACAGGCCGCTGCCGTCGCCGCGTTCGCGCCCTGGGCCCTTGCCGCTGCCGTTTCCGTCTCCGCTCGCGCCGTCGGCGCCGTTCGCTCCGGCGGTCCTCACCGTCCCCGCGCGCTCCTGGCTCCGGGCGGTCTGCCGCGGCAGCCGCCCGCTGACGGACGGGGAAGCCGTCTGACGCTCGTCGCCGGCCTCGGCCGTGACGGACTGCCCGTGCTCCGGCGCGGTACGGCCCGCGGGCTGCTCCGCCCCGGCGGTCCCGCCCGTCTCCCCGGCCTCCGCCGTCTCCGCCGTCGCCGTCGCCGTCGTCTCGTCGCTCGCCCCGCTCTCCATCGCGCGCGGCAGCCGCAGCGCCGCCAGCGCCCCGAAGAGCANCTCCGCCGTCTCCGCCGTCGCCGTCGCCGTCGTCTCGTCGCTCGCCCCGCTCTCCATCGCGCGCGGCAGCCGCAGCGCCGCCAGCGCCCCGAAGAGCAGCAGTACCGCGCTCGCGATCAGCGTGACGTGCATGCCGTGGACGAACGCCTCACGCGCCGCCGAGCGCAGCGCGTTCCCGGCGGAGCCGCCGACCTGCGCCGCGACGCCGTACGCCTCGCCCAGCGAGTGGCTCGCGTCGCCCTTCGCGGCGGCGGACACCCCGTGAACGTCGCGTACGCCGGGCGCATACGCGGCGTTCATCACGCTGCCGAGCACGGCGATGCCCATGCCGGCCCCGAGCTGGTACGCGGTCTCGCCGATCGCCGCCGCTCCCCCGGAACGCGAGGGCGGCGCCTCGTTGAGCATCGACTCGTAACAGCCGAAGAGCGTCGTCTCCAGTCCGAAGCCCAGCAGCACGAAGCCGCCGACGAGCAGCACGGGCCGGTCCTCGCCGCCGAGCCCGGTCAGGCTGAGCACCGCCGCGATGGTCAGCACGAAGCCGAGTCCGACCATGCGCCGGGGACCCAGCACCCCCAGCAGCCGGGAGCCCGCCAGCCCCGCGGCGATCGCCGCGAGCGAGAGCGGCAGCAGCCGCAGCCCCGTCTGGAGCGGTGAGAAGCCGAGCACGAGCTGCAGATACTGGGCGGCGATCAGCGCGAGCCCCACCAGGGCGAGCACCGTGAGCACGATGCAGCCCACGGCCGTGCCGAAGGCGCGGCGCGCGACCGTACGGACGTCGATGAGCGGGTACGTACGCCGCCGCTGTCTGCGCACGAAGAACCCGAGGAGCAGCAGCCCGGCGGCGAGCGGCACGACCGTCCCCGGTGTGAAGGGATGGCCGCCGCCCGCGTGCTTGACGCCGAGGATGACGCCGAAGAGACCGCCGGCGGCCACGACCGCGCCCAGCACGTCCCACGGACCCTCGCGCGAGCCGGTGGACTCGGGCAGCAGCCAGCGCCCCACGAGCAGCCCCGCGGCCATCAGCGGAAGGTTGACGAGGAAGACCGAGCCCCACCAGAAGTGCTCCAGGAGCACCCCGCCCACCAGCGGGCCGACCGCTGCCCCGACGGCGGCGACGGCGCTCCAGATGCCGATCGCCAGCGCCCGTTCGCGCCGGTCGGGGAAGACGTGCCGGAGGATCGAGAGCGTCGCGGGCATGATCATCGCGCCGCCGACGCCGAGCAGGGCACGCGCCCCGATGAGCATGCCCGGCGTCTGCGCGTACGCGGCGAGCGCCGAGGCGCCGGCGAAGAAGGCGTAGCCGAAGAGCAGCACCCGGCGCCGTCCGATCCGGTCCCCGAGCGTGCCGAAGAGGATCAGCAGGGACGCGCACACCAGCGGATAGGCGTCCACGATCCACAGCAGTTCGACGGAGCCGGGCCGCAACTGCTCGGAGACGGCGGGCACCGCCACATGCAGCACGGTCGCGTCCAGGGCCACCAGCAGCAGGCTCGCGCAGAGGACGACGAGGACGGTCCAGCGGCTGATGTGCGGGCGGCCGGGGGTGGCGGCGCCGGTGACGGAGCGTGCCGCCCCGTGCGCGGATGAGTCCGCCGTCTCTCCGGCCCCGGCTCCGGCCGCGGTGGTCCCGGACATCTGCGCACCTCCTCTCGCGCTCGCTCCTTCGGTACGTGGGGGCACCGGGCCGTGTGCGGCGTCCGTCCGCGAGGACGGTGCGCGGCGCGGGCCCGGAAAGAAGGACGAGTGGCCGTCAGGGTACGCGAGTCTGCCAGGAGGCCGCGTGGCACACCTCACCTACGCCTCACCTGCACCGCACCTCCCCAGAGGCCGCGCGAGACGCACCCGAGGGCCGCCCCGCGGACGCCCGTACGTCAACTCCGGGGCGCGGAAGGGGAATCGGAAGGGAAAAGGCCGGCCGAATTCTGCATCGACCGGCGGTGAACAGAAATTACGCGGCGACATGACCGCGACGTTGCTCTGCGGTATCCGGAATGCGGTGTCTAAACCCCGGATAAGCTGCGGGAATTCGGCCTTGTGAAGGGTTCGGTGAGACACACTCCACATCACATCGTCATCACGAACGGCCGTCACCTGTGCGGCCACGTCTCACAGCCGTTGTAACGTCGACTGGGTGCGTACCGACCGACTGCTCGCTCGGCTGGAACAAGAGCCGGAGCGACCGAGCAACCGCGAAGTCCCGCGGATGAGCCGAACCCGCAAGGCGTTGTTCGGCTTCACTTCGGTGCTCTATGCGGCGATTGTCGTCGCCGTGCTGATCCGGTCAGATCTGGTACGGCTCGACTGGCAGGTCATGCTCTTCCGGCCCTACAAGCAGTGGCCGCAACTCCACGAGTTCCTCGACTACTTCGTCGTCCTCGGACAGCGCGGTCCCACCGCCGTCCTCGTCGCGGCCTGGCTGGGCTGGCGCTCCTGGCGGCAGCGCACGCTGCGTCCGCTGCTGGTGCTGGGCACGGCGCTGCTGGCCCTCAACGCCACTGTGGGCGCGGTGAAAATCGGCCTCGGCAGACTCGGACCGCACTACGCGACGGCCGTCGGATCGCCCGAACTCTTCGCCGGCGGAGACATATTCCCCTCGGGTCACACGGCCAACGCCGTTGTGACCTGGGGCATTCTGGCGTATCTCGCCACCACGCCGCGCGCCCGCAGGGTGCTGTCGGTGGTCGCCGCGAACTTCGCCCTCGGCGTCGGCGCGACGACCGCCTACCTGGGTACGCACTGGGTGAGCGACGTCCTGCTCGGCTGGGCCGCCGGGCTGCTGATCCTCCTGGGCCTCCCGTGGGCCGAGCCCGTCATCGCCTGGGCCGAGGACCGCATCCAGGCCTGGAGGGTGCGGACACGCGCCACGAGTCCCGGCCGCCGTCTGGTGCCCTCGCCGCTCTCCCCCGTCGCCCGGCGCACGCTGCTGCCGCACACGGGCGGACGGCTGTCGGCGGAGGAGCTGGCGGCGGCGCAGGAGGAGGCCCAGCACGGCGAGACCGCGGTCATCGGCGGCCGTGCCGCTGCCACGTCCTCGTCGGGGACGGGCATAGGGGCGGCGCGGGTCTGTCATCCGGGGCCGATGCGTCAGCATCCGCTGCGCGCGGAGCGGGCGCCCGTCAGCCCTCAGCCGCCCTCGGGGCCGCACCGCCCCTACACGGACCGCCCGTCGGTGCGCGCGGTCCAGTCGGGTCCCCTGGGCCCGCGCGGCAAGTAGCCGTCCGGACAGCCGTGTTGCGGCCCCGGTGCCCTCTCGGGGCGCCGGGGCCGCAGTGCTGTGCGCTGGGTGTGTCGTGCGCCGTGCGCCGTGCGCCGAGGGGTACGGGTGCTCAGCCCTTCCAGCAGCGCACGACCTCGCCCGTGCTCTTGTCCACGGCGAAGTTGAGCCGTCCGCTCAGGAACTCCATGGTGATGATCGCGTCCGGCGGCAGCGACCGCACCGTGCTCCAGCCACGTGCGCGTGCGCGCTCCTCCGCCGCTTCCGCGGAGAGTCCGACGTAGCTCTCGGTGTCGTCCTGCGGGCTGTCCTGGGCTGCGGATTCCGGTGCCATGCCGCCACCGTACCGCCGGAAGTCCGGGCCGTATCGTCGGCTGGTCACACTCTTGTCACAAGGGCCGCCGTACGCCTCGGCGTTCACCGTGTCACTCGTACGGGGCTTCTCTGCACGGGTGCATTCCGGCTCACCCCGGGCACGGATTCCCGTACCGGAATTCCGGCGCGGACCGGCCGTCAGAAATTCGGCGGCGCCCGTCAATTCACCGTGGCGCCGGTGGTCCGGTAACGCTGCGGAGGCGCCGGTGACTTCTGCGTCGCAATCGCTTGCACAATTCCGGCGTAACGCGCTCTCCCGCCGTCCGCGCTCCCCACTCCCGCGGGTACGGGGAAGTCACCGCGGAAGCGGACGGGAACCGGCGGGGAAGCAGTGGGGAAGCGGCTGCGCGGAAGGGAAGGGCAGCAGAGCGGAAGGAAGTCCTCAACTTTCCCCGAGCGCCCGGTCCAGCCGGTCGCGCAACGCCCTGACCTGGTCGAACAGCCCCTCGGGGGCGCGTACTTCGAAGTCGAATCCCAGCATCAGGATGTACGGAAGGATCACTTCCAGGGAGGGGCCGCCGGTGCGCAGCAGACAGCGATGCTCGTCGACCGCCTCCAGCGTGCCCGTCGAGAGCGTCACGACCTCGGCCGCCCGCTCGACCGGCACCGCCAGCAGCACCGTCACCTGCTCCGGATAGGCCCGTACGGCGACGCCCTCGGAGACCCACGCCGCGAGGTCCTCGGCCGGGGGCGTACGCGCGGCGAAGCGCGGGCCGTGCGGCGGTGTGAGGGTGATGCGGTCGACGCGGAAGGTGCGCCAGTCCTCGCGCTCGGTGTCCCAGCCGACCAGATACCAGCGCCGGTAGGTGCTGACCAGCCGGTGCGGTTCGACGGCACGCCTGGTCGTGGTGCCGTCGTGCGCCTCGTACGAGAACCGCAGTTGCTGGTGATCGCGGCAGGCGTGGGCGAGTTCGGCGATGACGGACGCGTCGGCGGCGGGCCCGCTGTGCGCCCGCGTCATCGGGACGGTGTAGAGGTTCAGCGCGTTCACCCGGCGGCGCAGCCGCTGCGGCAGCACCTGTTCGAGCTTCGCGAGCGCCCGCGCGGAGGACTCCTCGATGCCCTGTACGCCGCCGCCCGCAGCGCCCCGCAGACCGACGGCCACGGCGACCGCCTCCTCGTCGTCGAGGAGCAGCGGCGGGAGTTGGGCTCCGGCGCCGAGCTGATAGCCGCCGGCGGTGCCCGTGCTGGAGTGCACGGGATAGCCCAGGCCGCGCAGCCGGTCCACGTCCCTGCGGACGGTGCGCGGCGTGACGCCGAGCCGCTCGGCGAGTTCGGCGCCGGACCACTCGCGCGGGGACTGGAGGAGGGAGAGCAGGCGCAGCAGCCGTGCCGAGGTCTCGACCATGGTCATGAGTCTGCCACCGGTCGAGGACAGGTGCTGTCCTCGACCGGTGGCAGCCCACTGGGGTCACCTG
>NZ_LJGW01000424.1 GCF_001751255.1 Streptomyces nanshensis
CGGCCGTTGGCCGACGCCCCGGCGATGCCGGAGGGCGCGGGGCTGGTGCTGGTGGCCAACGCGGCGTCCGGGTCGCGCCTGGACGACTCCCTCGGCTCCGGCATCGGCTCCGCTGCCGGCGCCGACGCCGCGTCCGGTACGAGCGTGCCCACGAGGCCGACCACCGAGACCGTCGAGGGCGCGGAGCCCGTGGAGGCCGCCGAGCCCGCCGCGCTCAGCGTCGTACGGAACATGCTGCCCAAGGCCGAGATCGTCACCTGCGACCCGAAGTCCGGTGGCCTTCCGCAGGCGCTTCAGGACGCGGCGCAGCGGGCGGCGGAGCTGGGCGGCGCGCTCGGCGTCTGCGGCGGCGACGGCACCGTCAACACGGCCGCGGCGTGCGCCGTCGAGGCCGGTGTCCCGCTGGCCGTCCTGCCGGGCGGCACCCACAACCACTTCGCCTACGACCTGGGCATCGAGGAGTTCGCCGACACCTGCCGTGCCGTGCAGGCGGGCGAGGCCGTCGCCGCGGACGTCGGACGCTTCACGCCGCAGCCGCAACACGGCTCCCTGCGGTCCGACCTGGCCGGTGAGTCCAATGAACCGGCCCTGGCGGACGGGGAGTTCAAGCCGGGGCTGTTCCTCAACACCTTCAGCCTCGGCGCCTACCCGGAGCTGGTGCGCATCCGCGAGCGCTGGGCGCACCGCATCGGGCCGTGGCCCGCGGGGGTGCTGGCGGCGTTGCGGGTGCTGCGTACGAGCGGTCCCGTCGAGGCGGGCCTCGGCGGCAAGGAGCGCGCCCTGTGGCTGCTGTTCGCGGGCAACTGCGCCTACCGCGTGGGCATGGCGCCGGTACGGCGGCACGACCTCGCCGACGGGATGCTCGACGTCCGTATCGTCAAGGCCGGACGCTGGGCCCGTACGCGGCTGTTCATCGCGGCCCTCACCAGCGCCGTGGACCGCTCGCCGCTGCACAGCACGACGCGGCTGCGCCGCCTGGTGATCACCGACATCCCGCCGGGCACCCACCTCAGCTACGACGGCGAAGTGGCAAGGGCGCCGGGCCGGTTGCTCCTCGACAAGCAGCACGAGGCGCTGCGGGTCTACCGTCCGCTGAACGTCTGAGGCGAGCGCGGATCAGCCACACCGGTCCGCATGGCGGTCGCCGGAGGCCCGCCGCGCCGCGACGCCCTAACCTGCGGGCATGGCCGACTCGGACAACGGACTTTCGGACACGGGACTTTCGGACACCGGGCCTTCGGGCGCCGGGCACGACGGGAGCGGCGCGGCGGAGACCGCCGTCTACACGCACGGGCACCATGCGGCCGTGCTGCGCTCGCACACGTGGCGTACGGCGGAGAACTCCGCGGCGTACCTCCTGGGCGAACTGCGGCCCGCCATGCGGGTGCTGGACATCGGGTGCGGTCCGGGCACGATCACCGCGGACCTGGCGGCGCTGGTGCCGGAGGGCCGTGTCACGGGTCTGGACGCGGCGCCCGGCGTACTGGAGCGGGCGCAGGCCGCCGCAGAGGAACGCGGCCTGCGCAACGTGGACTTCGCGACCGGCGACGTGCATGCGCTGTCCTACCCGGACGGTGCCTTCGACGTCGTCCACGCGCACCAGGTGCTCCAGCACGTCGGCGATCCGGTGGGCGCGCTGCGGGAGATGCGCCGGGTGTGCGCGCCGGGCGGCATCGTGGCGGCCCGTGACGCCGACTACGGCGCGATGTTCTGGTACCCGTCCGAGGACGAGGCGGGGGACGTTCCCGAAGGCGGGGACGACTCGGAGGACGGGGACGGCGGCGCGGACGGTGCGGCCGGGGCGCGGGGCACGCTCGCCGAGTGGCTGCGGCTCTACCGCCGCGTCGCGCGCGCCAACGGCGGCGAACCGGACGCCGGACGCCGACTCCACGCGTGGGCGCGGGAGTCGGGGCTGCGGGAGGTGACGGCGTCGGCCAGTACGTGGTGCTTCGCGACCGCCGAGGAGCGGGCGTGGTGGAGCGGGTTGTGGGCGGAACGCACGCTGGCCTCCGCGTTCGCGGCGACGGCCGTGGAGGGCGGCCACACCACGCCGGAGCGGCTGCGCGCGCTGGCGGAGGCGTGGCACGAGTGGGGCGCGCGCGAGGACGGCTGGTTCACGGTGCCGCACGGGGAGATCCTGGCCCGGGCCTGACGTGCCACGGAGCGCCAACTAGGGTGCGGGGCATGGACATTCTGGGGACTTCACTGCGCGTCTGCGTCGACGATCTGGACGCGGCAGTTCCGGCGTATGAGCGGCTGGCGAGCACCGAGGCGGTGCGTTTCGAGCAGGGACCGGTGTCGGTCGCGGCCGTGGGGCCCTTCTTCTTGATGAGCGGCCCGGCCGAACACCTGGACATCCTCCGGAAGATCGCGGCGACGATCGCCGTGCAGGACGTCGCCGAGGCCGTCGCGGACCTGGAGGCGGTCGGCGCGCAGGTCGTCGCGGGCCCGAAGGAGACGCCGATCGGCCGCAGCGTCATCGCCCGCCACCCCGACGGAGCCGTCTTCGAGTACGTCGACCGACAGGGCGCGGAGGGCTAGGGGTGTCCGGGAAATAGCGTCGTCCGCCCATCAGGGCGGGCTCCGCGGTGGCAGGTGCGTGGCGCGGGTCCGCCACGGCCGGCGAGGTTCCGGGCCCGGTGGCCAGCGCCACGCCCCCGCCGCGAGTCCCGGCCCGCGCAGCGCCGTCCGCCGGGTGACGCCTTTTCGTTCTTCGTCCACCCCGCCCTGCGGCCCGCGGCCTCAAGTGGGCCGCGGCCGGGGCCGTTTGGGGCTCCCCGCGCTACTTCGCGTACTGCTCCCCGAAGCTCGGCGAGTCCTCGTCCGAGAGTCCGAAGTCGTCCGGGCCGAAGACCGAGGCGCCGTCCGGTCGCAGGCCGTCGTCGCCGCCGGGCACCAGCCAGGCGGCCCCCTTGAAGTGGCCGCCGCCCGGGGCGCTTCCCTCCCAGGGCGCGCCCACGGACAGGTCGGCCCTGCGGTCGCCGTCGACGTCGGTGAGGCGGACGCTGTCGCCGAACCGGTCCTCGGTCTCGGGCTTGGCCTGCACATCCGACTCGTCGAGGAGCCGTGCGCCCTCGCCGGTCAGGCCGTCGGCGCCGCCGTGCAGGAAGAGGACGGTGCCGGCGGCGGACTTCACGTCCCCGGTGCCGCTGCGGGGTGCGCCCGCGACGACGTCGGCGTAGCCGTCGCCGTCCACGTCTCCGGCGTCCAGCGAGGTGAAGACGTCGTCGTCGTTGTGCTCGTCGTCGTCTCCGGGCACGCCCGGGGTGTCGGCGTCGATGGTCTCCGTACGCTTGCCGGGCCCGTCCTCGGTGCCGTACGCGATCTCGACCGCGCCCCTGCTGACGTCCTCGCCGCGCGGGGAGACGACCAGGTCGCCGCGGCCGTCCTTGTCGACGTCGCCGATGACGGCCGTCTCGCCGTCGGGCACGCGTGAGCTGTCGGGCTTCGCGAAGCCGTCCTTGCCGCCGGCGTAGTAGTTGCCGCGCCAGTGCAGTTCGGACCAGTCGGATTCGCCGTCGTCGTCGGTGTGGAAGGAGACCAGGTCCGTCCGGCCGTCGCCGTCGACGTCGCCGGAGACCAGGTCGACGAGCTGGATGCTGTCGGTCGGGTCCTCGGGCAGCTCCGGCTCCGGGACGGCGTCGGTGGCGGCCGGGTCGCCGTCGCGGCCGAAGGGGCCCTTCAACAGGCCCTTGTCGGAGCCGGGTTCGAGCGCCAGGTCGGCGTGGCCGTCGCCGTCGAAGTCGCCCGAGGCGAGGGGGATGTCGTACGAGGAGGACGCGGCGCCGTCGACGGGTGTGCCCTCGTGGAGGCCGTCGGCGGAGCCCCACAGGATGATCACGGAGCTGTCGTCGGTCTTCTTCGCGGTGGTCACGGCGAGGTCGGTGTAGCCGTCGTCGTCGAAGTCGCGTGCGGTGGCCTCCGCGCCGAACGCGCCCTCCTCGCGGACCTCGCCCGGCACGCCCTCGTCGTCCTGGGTGACCAACTCGCAGCGTACGGAGGTCTTTTCGCCGGAGCCGTAGGTCACGGCGACGTACCCGGCCTGCTCCTTGCCCTTCAGGTCTCCGCCGGGTGAGCCGACGGCCACGTCGGTGTGACCGTCTCCGTCGAAGTCGGCCCGGGACGGTGCGTTCTCACCGCCCTTGCCGGCGCCGCCCGTTCCGCTCTTCTCGTCGTTTCCGTCCCGCCCGTCCTTCCCGTTCTTCCCGTTCTTCCCGTCGTGCCCGTCCTCGGCGGCGTTCTTCGCTCCGGCCGCCGCGCTGCACTTCCTGGGCGGTGGCGGCGGCCCCTGCCCGCCGGACGAGACGGCGTAGGCCGTATAGACGAGCAGCGAGACCGCGAGGGCCACGACGGCGACGGACACGAAGCGGGCGGTGCGGTCGCGGGAGAGGGCGCCGAGGTTCAAGAGGGCTCCATCAAAGGCTTGGTCAGAGCCTGCGGAAGGCTTCGGGGTCGGCAACGGTCGGCGGGCGTCATGCCCTTGTCCGGTCAAGGACGAACGGGCCCCGCACGGTGGTTCCGTACGGGGCCCGCCCCTTCCGTCTCCGTCCCCGGGTCCGTCAACTCACCGCCCGGGACGGGCCGTTCGCCTCCGCGGCCGGAGCCCGGGCGCGCCTCACGGCACGTACCTCACGGCACGACGACGATCTTCCGCCCCTTCCCCGCGGCGAACCGGTCGAGGGCGCCCGGGTAGTCGTCGAGGGGCAGCCGGTCGGAGATGAAGATCTCCGGGTCGAGCACGCCGCCCGCGAACAGCTCCGCGGCCCGCTCGTAGCTGTGCAGGACGGCCATCGAGCCGGTGATGGTGATCTCCTGGTTGTAGATCTTGTACGGCTCGATGGTCGCGGTCGTGGCGTAGTCGGAGACGCCGAACTGGAGGAACGTCCCGGCCTTGGCGACGCGTCCGATGCCGTCCTGGATCGCGGCGGCGTTGCCGGTCGCGTCCACGACGAGGTCCCAGCCCTGCGGCCGGTCCAGTTCGTCGGCGGAGGCGGCCGCGGCCGAGCAGCCCAACCGCCGTGCGGTGGACAGCCGTTCCTCGTTGAGGTCGAGCACGTCCACGCTCGCGGCGCCGGTGCGCTTGGCCAGCTCCAGCATCATCAGGCCCATGGTTCCCGAGCCGTAGATCAGCACATGGGCGCCGAGTTGGCTCTTGAGCACGTCGTAGCCGCGTACGGCGCAGGACAGCGGCTCGATGAGGGCCGCGTCCTGGGTGCGTACGTGCTCCGGCAGCTTCACGCAGTTCGCGACGGGCGCCACGGCGTACTCCGCGGCGCCGCCCGCCGTGGTGACGCCGATGGCGGCCCAGCGTTCGCACAGGTTGTTGTGGCCGGTGCGGCAGTAGCGGCACTCGTAGCAGTACAGGGACGGGTCGACGGCGACGCGGTCGCCGACGGCCACCTCGCTCACCTCGGTGCCGGTGCCCACGACCTCGCCGGCGAACTCGTGCCCGGGCACCAGCGGCAGCGACGGCGCGAACTCGCCCTGCCTGATGTGCAGATCGGTGCCGCACAGGCCGCACGCCGCCACCTTGACGACGACCTGGCGGGGGCCGGGCGTCGGATCGGGCACGGACGTCAGCGAGACCTTCCCCACCGACTCGACGAGAGCTGCCTTCATTTCACGGCTCCTAGAGACAGGCCCTGGACCAGCTTGTCCTGGGCGGCGAACCCCGCCGCGAGCACCGGCAGGGAGATCACGAGGGACGCGGCGCACACCTTGGCGAGGAACAGTCCCTGGCTGGTGATGAATCCGGTCAGGAAGACAGGCGCGGTCTGCGCGATCACCCCCGTGAGGACCCTGGCGAAGAGCATCTCGTTCCAGCTGAAGATGAAGCAGATCAGCGAGGTCGCGGCGATGCCGGGCATGGCGATCGGTGCGACGACGCGGGTGAGGATCATCGGCAGCCGCGCGCCGTCGATCTGCGCGGCCTCGATCAGTGCGGTGGGGATCTCGGCGAGGAAGGACTGCATCATCCACACCGCGATCGGCAGGTTCATGGACGTGTAGAGGATGACGAGCAGCCATATGTTGTCCAGCATGCCGGAGTTCTTGGCGAACAGATAGATCGGCAGCAGGCCCGCGACGATCGGGAGCATCTTCGTCGAGAGGAAGAAGAAGAGGACGTCGGTCCACTTCTTCACCGGCCGGATCGACAGCGCGTACGCCGCGGGCAGCGCCAGCAGCAGCACGCACACCGTCGAGACGACCGACGCCGTCAGGGAGTTGGCGAGGGAGAACCAGGGGCTCGGCCCTCCCCCGGCGCCGAAGAACTCGCGGTAGCCGTCGAGCGTGAGCGGCGCCGCCAGCGACGGCGGGTTGGTGGCGGCGTCGGCCTCGGAGTGCAGCGAGGTCAGCGCCATCCACAGCACGGGCAGTACGAAGAGGATTCCGGCGAGCCAGGCCAGCAGGCCCAGCGCGGCGTTCCTGCGACGCACCTTCTTGGGCGCGGTGTCGACGGGCGGCGGAGCGGAAGCGGTACGGGTCGCCGTGGTCATGACCGGGCCTCCTCACGGAAGAGGGACGAGACCACCCGCAGCGCGAAGGTGGCGATGACGATGGAGCCGATGACGACCAGCACGCCGGCCGCGGAGGCCAGTCCGTACTCGTGGCCCTGGTAGAAGGTCTCGTAGATCGTGTACGGCAGGTTGGCGGTGCCGAGGCCGCCGGAGGTGATGGTGAAGACGGCGTCGAAGTTCTGCACGATGTAGACCGTGCCGAGCAGGGCGCCCAGTTCGAGATAGCGGCGCAGATGCGGCAGCGTGATGTAGCGGAAGACCTGCCAGGCGCTCGCCCCGTCCAGCCACGCCGCCTCGACGGCGTCCTGCGGCCGGGACTGGAGCCCGGCGAGCAGGATCAGCATCATGAACGGCGTCCACTGCCACACCAGCGACGCCTCGACCGCGCCGAGCGGCATCTCCGGTACCCACTCGGGCTGGGGCGCGCCGTCGCCGAAGATCCAGTGCAGTACGCCGTTGAAGAGGCCGTACTCGGGGTTGTAGAGCACGTGCTTCCACAGCAGCGCCGCGGCCACCGGCACCAGCAGGAACGGTGCGATGAGCATCGTGCGCACCGCACCCCGCCCGCGGAAGCGGCGGTCCAGCAGCAGCGCCAGCAGCATGCCCAGCACGAGGCTGACGAGGACCACGGTGACGGTGAGCAGGATCGTGGTGATCACGGACTTGCGCAGCTCCGGATCGCTGAGCACCTCGCCGTAGTTGGCGAGCCCGGCGAACGAACGGGCCTCCGGATACAGCGCGTTCCAGTCGAAGACGGAGATGACCAGCGTGGCCACCATCGGGAGCTGCGTGACGATGATCAGGAAGACCAGCGCGGGCAGCAGGGGTGCGCGGGTGACCCAGGCGCGGAGCTTGGCGGGGGGCGCCCCGGCGGGCGCGGACTGCGCGGTGGAGCCGCCGGGAGAGCCGGGCGGTGTGGCGGCGCTCGTCGCCGTACCGGTGCCGGTCCCGGTGCCGCTGTCGGTTTCGGTGTCGGTCATCGTCCTCGCCCCTCGTACTCCTCGGAGATCTCTTCAGCAAGCTGCTGGGACTTCTTCAGGGCCGCGTCCACGGACTGGCGTCCCGCGATGGCTGCGCTGAGTTCCTGGGAGACCTTGGTGCCCAGGTCGGAGAACTCCGGGATGTCCACGAACTGGATGCCGATGGTGGGACGCCGCTGGACGCCCGGGTTCCGCGGGTCGGCCTCGGTGATCGCCTTGCGCGTGGTCTCCCCGAAGGCGCCGGCCGTCTTCCTGTACTCGGGGATCTCGTACGTCGAAGCGCGCTTGCCCGCCGGGACGTTGGCCCAGCCGAACTCCTTGCCGACCAGCCGCTCGTACTCCTTGCTGGAGGCCCACTTGATGAACTTCCACGCCTTGTCCTGGTTGCGCGAGGACTTCTGCAGGCCCCAGGCCCAGCTATAGAGCCAGCCGGAGGACTTGGTCTTCACGGTCGGCGCGGGCGCGTAGCCGATCTTGCCCTTGACGGGGGACTTGGCGGCTTCGAGGGAACCGGCGCCGGAGGTGGCGTCGTACCACATCGCGGACTTGCCCTGCGTCATGTTGTTGAGGCACTCGGCGAACCCGGACTGGGTGGCGCCGGACTCGCCGTGCTTGCGCACCAGGTCGATGTAGAACTTCGTGGCCTTGGTGAAGCCCGGGTCGGTCAGCTTCGCCTTGTAGTTCTCGTCGAACCAGGTGCCGCCGTGGGTGTTGACGACGGTGGTCAGCGGCGCGATCAGCTCGCCCCAGCCGGGCAGTCCGCGCAGACAGATGCCGCTCATGCCCTTCTGCGCGCCGTCGGCCTCGGCGGCGAGCTTCGCGACCTGCGGCCAGGTCGGCTTGGCGGGCATCTTCAGGCCCTTCTTCTTGAAGACGTCCTTGCGGTACATCAGGAAGGAGGACTCGCCGTAGAAGGGCTCGGCGTAGGTCTTGCCGTCCTCGCCCTTCAGGGATTCGCGGATGGGCGGAAGGATGTCCTTCTGGTCGAAGTCCTTGTCCTTCTTGAGGTAGCCGTCGAGCGGTTTGAGCCACTCGTTCTTGGCGTAGATCGGCGCCTCGTAGTTGCTGATCGTGGCGACGTCGTACTGGCCGGCCTGGTTGGCGAAGTCCTGGCCGATCTTGTCGCGTACGTCGTTCTCCGGCAGCGTCGTGAACTGGACCTTGATGCCGGTCTTCTTGGTGAAGTGCTTGGCCGTGAGCTTCTGGAGCTCGACCATCTGCGGGTTGTTCACCATCAGCACATTGATGGTGTCACCGCCCGTGGCGAGGCTTCCGGCGCCGGCACAGGAGGCCAGCAGCACATTGGCCGTGGCGACACCTATGACTGCGCGGGTCCTCATCAGGCGACTGCGGGTGCGCATGAACGGTCTCCTGGTCGTAAAAGGGCGAAACGGGCGTGGGATGCGCGGGAGCGGCGGGTGTCCGGACCGGGAGGGGGCCGGCGCGTACGGATACGGGTCGTCAAGCCCTGATCACCTGCGGCCCCCGCAGGGAATACCGGTGGGCCTCCGAAGCGGGCAGTCCGGTGGAGGTGACGATCGTCTGGAAGTCGCCGACCTCCGCGAACTTGCAGAAGCTCACCGCCCCGAACTTCGTATGCAAGCCTGCGAAGATCCGCCGCCGCGAGGCACGCAGAGCCTGCGCCTTGACCTCGCTGACGGCGGGATCGGGAGTGGTGAGGCCGTGTTCGCGGGAGATGCCGTTGGCCCCGACGAAGGCCAGGTCGATGACGAAGCCGGAGAGCATCTTCGTCGTCCAGTGATCGACGGTCGCGAGCGTCCCACCGCGCACGCGTCCGCCGAGCAGCAGCACGGTGATCTCCTCGGCCGCGGCGAGCGCGCCCGCCGCGGCCAGCGAGGCGGTCACCACGGTCAACGGGCGGTCACGGGGCAGACTCTCGGCGATGAGCTGCGGCGTGAACCCCTCGTCGATGAAGACCGTCTCCGCCTCGCCGAGGTGCTCGACCGCGGCGGCGGCGATGCGCCGTTTCTCCGGCACGTGCATCGTGGTGCGGAAGGCGAGCGTCGTCTCGAAGCCGGCGCTCTCCACGGGGTAGGCGCCACCGTGCGTACGGCGCAGCAGCCCGTGGGACTCCAGCACCCGCAGGTCACGGCGGACCGTCTCCTTCGCCACCCCCAGCTCGGCGGCGAGCTCGGCGACGTCCACGGAGCCGCTTCGCCGGGCGGCCCCGACGATCTCCCGTTGACGCTCCTCCGCGCTCATGACGCCGCTCCTCCCTCTCCGTACGGTCACGGAACTGCCCGTTCGGGCCCGTGTGCAGAGTTGTACAGCTCCACAAGGAGGGGGACCAGGCCAAGTACCGGCGGGATCATGACCGCATCTGCCCGTTTCCCCGTACGCACCGGCCGCTGTGCCCTGGGACAGCAGGGCATCGGTGCCGCCGGACGTGCCTGTTTCCCGTGCTCGTGCTGCCCGTTCGGGGCCCGTATGCTCAGGCCGGGCGCATCCGGAAGTCGTACCGAGCGGGCAGCGGCTCGTCGCTGACCTGCGCCCACGTCTCGCCGAGCACCTCGTCGCCCTCGCGCAGGTCGTCCACCTCGAAGCCCTCGTCGAAGACGGCGCGCGCCGCCGCCGTGTCGCCCTGGGCCAGCAGCACCTGGGCTCGCAGCAGCCGGAAACGCCCGCGGCGCCGGTACGCGGAGGGCAGCCGGTCGAGCACCGCGGCGGCAGCAGCGGCACGGCCGGCGGCGAGCAGCACGGGCACCGCCTCGCGGACGAGA
>NZ_LJGW01000429.1 GCF_001751255.1 Streptomyces nanshensis
CCCCGCGGCGCGGACGGCGGCGGCCGGGGCGGCGACGGCCGCCGCGGCGGCGCCGTACAACTGCTGCGCACGGTGCTGCTGGAGAACGGCGCCCTGAGCGGTCTCGTCGTGCTGGTCGCCGCGCTCGCGGTCCTCTCGCCGGACTTCCTCGGTACGCAGAACCTGCTGAACGTCGGCGTACAGGCCGCCGTCACCGCGATCCTCGCCTTCGGCGTCACGTTCGTCGTCGTCGCGGGCGGCATCGACCTGTCGGTCGGCTCGGTCGCCGCCCTCTCCGCGATCATGCTCGGCTGGACGTCGACCACGCAGGGCCTGCCGGTCTGGCTGTCGGTGCTGCTCGCCGTCGGTACGGGCGTGGCCTGCGGACTCGTCAGCGGCGGGCTCATCGCGTACGGGAAGCTGCCGCCGTTCATCGCGACGCTCGCGATGCTCTCCGTCGGGCGCGGGCTCTCGCTCGTGCTGTCCGAGGGGACGCCGATCGCGCTTCCCTCGTCCGTAGCGACCGTGGGCGAGACGCTCGGCGGCTGGTTCCCCGTGCCGCTACTGGTGCTGCTGGTGATGGGCGGCATCACGGCGGTGGTGCTCGCCCGTACCTTCAGCGGCCGTGCGATGTACGCGATCGGCGGCAACGAGGAGGCCGCGCGGCTCTCCGGAATCCGCGTGCGGCGGCAGAAGCTGGTCATCTACGCGCTGTCCGGCGCGTTCGCCGCGGTCGCCGGGATCGTGCTGGCCTCGCGGCTCGCCTCGGCGCAGCCGCAGGCCGCCACCGGGTACGAACTGGACGCCATCGCCGCCGTGGTGATCGGCGGGGCGAGCCTGGCGGGCGGCGTCGGCAAGGCGTCCGGGACGCTCATCGGCGCACTGATCCTCGCCGTGCTCCGAAATGGTCTCAATCTGCTCGAAGTCTCGATTTTCTGGCAGCAGGTCGTCATCGGGGCAGTCATCGCCCTTGCGGTCCTGCTCGATACACTCCGTCGTCGCGCATGAGCGCTGCGCGCCGCGAGGCAGCACGAAGTTCGTTCCACCTCCGTCGATCGCAAGGAATGCAGCACATGAGCAACAGCAGGAGAACGTCTGCCGCGGTGACCGCTGCGGCGCTGATATGCGTGGCCGCCACGGGATGCGGCAGCGGCTCGGGCAAGGGGGGCGAGGGCAAGGACATCAAGCTGGGCCTGGCCCTCTCCACCCTCGACAACCCGTTCTTCGTGGAGATGAAGAAGGGCGCCGAGGCCGAGGCGAAGGCGCAGGGCGCCACGCTGAACGTCCAGGACGCGCAGAACGACGCGTCCCAACAGGCCAACCAGATCCAGAACTTCACCAGTCAGAACGTGAAGTCGATCATCGTCAACCCCGTCGACTCCGACGCGGCGGCGCCCTCGGTCAAGGCGGCGGACAACGCCGGGATCCCCGTCGTCGCCGTCGACCGCACCGTGAACAAGGCCAAGGTCGCCACGACGGTCGCCTCCGACAACGTCACCGGCGGCAAGAAGGCCGCGCAGGAGCTCGCGAAGCAGCTCGACGAGCAGGGCAGCATCCTCGTGCTGCGGGGCCAGCCGGGCACCTCCGCCTCCCGTGAGCGCGGCGAGGGCTTCATGTCCGCGATCAAGAAGTACCCGGACATCGAGATCGCCGGTAAGCAGTCCGCCAACTTCGAGCGGGCCAAGGGCCTCGACGTCACCACGAACCTGCTCCAGTCGCACCCCGATGTGACCGGCATCTTCGCCGAGAACGACGAGATGGCGCTCGGCGCCGTCAAGGCGCTCGGCGGCAAGGCCGGCAAGCAGGTCAAGGTCGTCGGCTTCGACGGCACCCCCGACGGCTTCAAGGCCATCAAGAAGGGGACGCTCAACACCTCGATCGCCCAACAGCCCGCCGCGCTGGGCAAGATGGCGGTGCGCAACGCGATCCGCAAGGTGCAGGGCAGCAACCCGGACAACGAGATCAAGGTCCCGGTCATCACCGTCGACCGGAAGAACGTCGACGAGTACTCGTGACCGGTTTCCATTCCCGTACGCGCCTGGCCGGCTGAAGAAACGACAAGCCGTCTCGCGTCTGTCGCCCGCCGGACGACACGGTCGGCGGGCGGCAGGCGACGGGCGACGGGCGACGGGTGGCAAGCAGCGAGCGACCAGCGACACGTGACGGACAACAACCGAAAACCGGAAAACGGAACCGAAGAAGGAGCTGCCCTCCGGCATGAAGAAGTCGGGAATCCTCAACCGCCATCTCGCCGGTGCCCTGGCCATGCTGGGCCACACCGACACCGTCGTCGTCTGCGACGCGGGCCTGCCGATCGCCGTGGGGCCCCAACTGATGGTCGTCGACCTCGCGTTCCGGGCCGGAGTGCCGCCGTTCGAGGAGGTGCTCTCCGGTCTGCTGGACGAGCTGGAGATCGAGGGCGCCATGGCCGCCGACGAGATCGAGGAACACAACCCCGAGACCCATGCCCTCCTCAAGGGCCGCTTCGACACCCTGCACCTCGTCCCGCACGAGGAGTTCAAGGCCCGTGCGCGTCATGCACGCCTCGTCGTCCGTACGGGCGAGGTCACGCCGTACGCGAACGTGATGCTGAGCTGCGGGGTGCCGTTCTAGCGGGCGGGCGGACGAGGGACGCGTGACGGAGGCGGGCGGGCCGACCGGGGTGAACGGGGCCGACGGGCCCAACGAGGCCGGTGGCACTGCCGGTTGGCCCGTCGCCGCGCCGCTGACGACCCGTCGGCTGCGCCTGGAACCGCTGCGCGCCGGGCACGCGGCGGAGGCCTTCCCCGTACTCGCCGACGCACGGCTGCACACCTGGACCGGCGAACGACCGCCCACGCGCGGAGAGTTCGAGGCCCGCCTCCGCCGCCAGTCCGTCGGCCGCTCCCCGGACGGCACCGAGGGCTGGCTCAACTGGATGCTCCGCCTCGCACCGGACGGCCCGCTCGTCGGCACGGTGCAGGCCACCCTGCGTACGAGTACGGAGGGTGCCGGGGCCGGCGGCTGTACGGCCGAACTCGCCTGGGTCGTCGGCACGTTCGCGCAGGGCAACGGCTACGCCCGCGAGGCCGCGCACGCCATCGCGCGGTGGCTGCGGGACCGGGGCACGGACACCTTCACGGCCCATATCCGTACGGGCCACACGGCCTCCGAGTCGGTCGCCCGAGCGCTGGGCCTCTCCCCCACCCGTACGGTCGTGGACGGGGAGATCCGCTGGAGCGGCCGGGCCCGCTGAGGGCGGCCGGGGAGGCCGGTGCCGCCCAACTATTGCTGGTGCGGGGTTGTTTGACGCGGATTATGATGCTGTTCGACAGCTCGAACGGGTGCCGTGGGGGCGGCGGGGAAACCGGGGGGTATGGGGGATGGGTTACGTTCTGCCGGGCTGGCTGGATGAGATTCTGGATTTCATCGGGATCAACTGGCCCAACGTCGATGAGGACGACTACCGCGAAATGGCCGACGCCATGCGGGAGTTCGCGGAGAAGTTCGAGGGTCACGGCGGTGAGGCCCATGCGGCGGTCAACCGGATTCTGGCCTCCAGCGAGGGCTACGCCGTCGATGCGTTGAAGGACCACTGGGGCAAGGTCAAGGGCTCCCATCTGGACAAGGTCCCGGAGGTCTCCCGGCTGTTCGCCACCGCGTGTGACGTGGTCGCGGACATCGTCTACGGGATGAAGATCAAGTGCGAGGTCGAACTCGGGGCGATGGCGGCCTCGATCGGCATCGGTATCGGTCTGTCGGTGGTCACGGGCGGGTTGTCGGCGCTGATCGGTGCGGCGGAGACCGCGGCGATGCGGGAGTTGATCCGGCGGATCATCAAGGAGGCCGAGGAGGAGATCGTCGCCCGGCTGCTGGCCGAGGTGACCGAACCGGTCACGGGCAAGCTGGAGAAGATGACCGAGGACATGATCCTCGATCTGGCCGACGACGCGATCCACCTCCCGCCCGGCGACACCGGTGGCGGCGGAGATGGCGGCGGCGGGGGCGGTCATGACGGCGGTGGTCACGGGGGTATGAAGCTGGCCTCCGCCGACGGTCCCTCCACCGGCGGCGGTGGCGGTCCCGGCGGTGGTGGTGGCCGGATGCGGATCGATCCGGACGAGTTCGACAACGGTGCGGAGAAGCTCTCCCGCCACGGCAGCGATCTGCACACCAACTCCCTTGCCCCGCTGGGCCGTGCGAAGGGCGCCTTCGGCCGCACGAAGGGCCGTGATCCGTTCACGCAGGCCTTCGACAGCGTCCTGCACGGCGCGTTGGACGGCTCGGAGAAGGCACTGAAGAAGGTCGCCAAACACGTCGGCGAGGGCGTTCCCGGCGGTGTGCGCTCCATGGCCAAACGCCACCGCGACAACGAACACAACGTCGCGGACTCGATGAAGTCCATCACCTCCCGCGGCGACGGCAAAGGCCCGAACGGCCTGCCGGGCGGGCGCAATCCGGCAGGCAAGAACGCCTCCGGCAAGGACAAGCCCCCGTCCCCGGAGCTGTCGGCCAAGGGCCGTAACGCGGGCGACAAGTGCCTGGGCGGCGACCCGATCGACATGGCCACCGGCGAGGTCTTCCAGCACCAGACCGACCTCGAACTGCCCGGCGTCCTCCCCCTGGTGGTGGAGCGCACCCACATATCGGGCTACCGCAACGGCCGTTTCTTCGGCCCCTCCTGGGCCTCCACCCTCGACGAACGCCTCGAAGTCGCCGACGACGGCCACGAGTTGTGGTGGCACCGCACCGACGGTTCCTCGCTCAGGTATCACCACGCCCCCGACATGATCGGCGAGCAGGTCCACCCGTACGAGGGTCACCGCATCCCGCTGACCTGCGTCCAGGGCTCCACCGCCTGGGACTTGGCGGTCACCGACCCCCGTACGGGTCTCACCCGCCGTTTCCTCCCGCCGGAGGACGGCACCCAGGGCATGTGGTGGCTCACCGAGATCGAGGACCGTAACGGCAACGGCATCAGCATCGACCGCGAAGCCGACGGCACACCCACCGCGATACGCCACGACGGCGGCTACCACGTCGAGACCACCACCGACGACCGTCTCGTGACGGCGATCGCGCTGCGCACGCCCGACGGGCCGACCCGGGTGACGTCGTACGCCTACGACGAGGCCCGCAACCTCACCCACATCGTCAACTCATCCGGTCTGCCCCTGGTCTTCGGCTACGACGACCAGCACCGCATCACGTCCTGGACCGACCGGAACGACTCCACCTACCAGTTCCTCTACGACGAGCGCGGCCGCGTCGCCCGCACCGTCGGCCCGGAGGGCTACCTCTCCTCCCGGCTGGAGTACGACACCGCCCAGCGCATCACCCGCTACACCGACTCCCTCGGCGCAACCACCGCCTACCACCTCAACCACCTCGGCCAAGTCATCGCGGAGACCGACCCGTTGGGCAACACGGTCCACAGCGAATGGGACCGCCACGACAACCTCCTCTCCCGCACCGACGCCCTGGGCCACACCACCCGCTTCGAATGGGCCGACAACCACACCGACCTCCTCGCGGTCCACCGCCCCAACGGCACCACCACCAGGACCGTCTACAACGACCAGCACCTCCCGGTGGAGATCACGCTGCCGGACGGGGCGGTCTGGCGACAGGAATACGACGCACGCGGCAACCGCACGGCCCTGATGGCGCCCGACGGGGCGGTCACCCGCTATGCCTACGACCCCTCGGGGGCCGTGACCACCGTGACCGATGCGGCCGAGGCACAGACCGACATCACCAACGACCCGGCCGGACTGCCCCTCGTCATCACCAATCCAGCGGGCTCAGAGACCACGTGCACACGCGACGCGTTCGGACGCCCCATCGTCATTACGGATGCCATGGGAGCGGTCACCCGGCTGGAATGGACGATCGAAGGCAAGCCCTCTCGTCGCATCGCCCCTGACGGCACTGACGACGCCTGGTCCTGGGACGGCGAAGGGAACTGCCTCAGGCACACGGACCCCAACGGGAACGCGGCCCAGTTCGAATACACCCACTTCGATGTGCTGGCGTCCCGCACCGGACCGGACGGCGCGCGTTACGCGTTCACGTATGACACAGAACTCCGTCTGACACGCGTGACCAACCCTGATGGTTTGGCCTGGGACTACACCTACGACCGATGCGGTCGGCTGGTTGCCGAATCCGACTTCGACGACCGGGAAGTCACCTACGTCAACGACGAGTCCGGACGTGTGATCTCACGCACTACGCCCTTGGGCGAGGTCATTGATCTCCAACACGATGCCCTTGGCCGCCTGATCGCGAAGAACGCAGCCGGGGCGGTCACCCGCTATGCGCACGATGCCGCCGGTCGCCTGGTGGGAGCGGCATCGCAGGCGTCTGCCGTCACTCTCGAATACGACCTCGTCGGGCGCTTGGTGGCGGAAACAGTCGACGGCCGCACCAGCCGGTACACCTACGATCAGACGGGCCGCCGCACCTCCCGTACAACGCCCACGGGTGCAGTCAGCACTTTCACCTATGACGCGGCGGGGAACCGCACGTCCCTGTCCACCGACCGGCATCGCCTCGACTTTCTCCGTGACGCCAACGGCCGGGAGGTGGAACGCGCCTTCGGTGCGGTATGCCTCACCTCTGCCTGGGATCCTCTCGGCCGACTCGCTCGCCAAGACCTGACCGCCAACGCCCATGCCCGCAGGGCTCGTTCCTACGCCTACCGCCCTGACGACAACGTCACCTCGATCACCGATGAACTCACGGGGACCAGCCAGGTCATGGAGCTGGACGCGGTGGGGCGACCGCTTGTGGTCACGGCCGACGCCTGGCAGGAGTCGTACGCCTACGACAAGGCCGGCAACCAGACGACCGCCGACTGGCCAGAAGACGCAGGCCGTGGTTCCGCACGTGGGGCACGTACCTACAGCGGTCACCAGATCGTCTCCGCGGGTTCGGTGCGCTATGAACACGACGCGGCTGGGCGCATGACCCTGCGCCAGAAGAAGCGGCTATCGCGGACGCCCGAGTCCTGGCACTACGAGTGGAACGCCGAGGACCGGCTCGTAGCCTGCACCACTCCCGACGGGGCACGGTGGACGTACACCTACGACCCACTAGGCCGCCGCACGGCGAAATACCGCCTGCACGAGGATGGTTCCGTCGCCGAAGCGGTCTACTTCGCCTGGGACGGTACCCGCCTCGCCGAACAGTCCGAGACGGCTACGGGTGTCACGCTCACCTGGGACCACGACGGACACCGGCCCTTGACTCAGTACGAGCGCAAACACCTTTCGCAGGGCGAAGTCGACTCCCGCTTCTTCTCCATCGTCACCGACCTTGTCGGCACCCCGACCGAACTCGTCGATGAGACCGGTGACATTGCCTGGTACACCCGTACCACCCTTTGGGGCAATACCACTTGGAACAAGGGAGCGACCGCATACACCCCACTTCGCTTCCCCGGGCAGTACGCCGACGCCGAGACCGGGCTGCACTACAACTACTTCCGTCACTACGACCCCGAGACAGCCCGATATGTCTCTCCTGATCCCCTCGGGCTGGACCCGTCGCCCAACGCAGTCGCGTACGTGGACAATCCCCTCGTCTGGTCCGACCCCTTGGGACTGGCGCCGACTCCTCCGGGCGGCTGTCAGAACGGCTCTTCCCGGTGGAACGAGGATCAAGACGACTCGGCCGCTGCGGGACGTTACGCGCGTGACCTGGCCGGTCAAGAGTCGAGGAACAAGCACGCCACCTATACCTCGGGATACGACCCGGCCACCGGCCAGGTCGCCGTGGGTTACTCTTCCAACCCGACGGGTTGTGCCGAGAGGGACGTAGAGCGGCAACTTGGAGGAAATCCTGAAACGCCTGTGTTCACAAAGGCGTTTGGCTGGCGCAAGGGGCAATGGGTCGAGATTCCCATCTGCGTTCGCTGCCAGGACCGATACAGCCCGAGTCAATTCCCGCCGGACGTCACGTGGGACAAGGGAGGTTCCTGGTGAGCAAGGAACTCTATGAGATCGAGCTTGAACGCCATTCCTGGAACGACTACTTCACGATGGGGAACCGCGTGCAGCAGGTTCCCGACGCACTGCGCATGATGATCTCGGGTCAGGATGAAGAGGAGGTGATGTGTTCCTACTGGGACCTCGAGAACGTCATCGTGGTACAAGGACAGCTCTTCAGCGCGGCGGAGCCGGCGACATCTGTTCTCACGGCGGCCCTGGCCGGTGACATCTCTCCGGACGCACGTGACGCGGTGATGGAACTCATTCACCAGATCGTCAGGGGAACGCCTGACGAGGAGGAACTCGCGAGGGGCGACACAGAACTCGGCGAACGTTGCAGGGCACGTGCCCGCGAGGGCCTGTGGTTCTTCTATCGTGAACTGGGAAGTCGCCGACGTGAGTTGGCCGAATCCATTCTGGAGGTCGTGGAGACCGACGGACGGCGGACTGAGCAGTTCTTGAAGAACCTCCGCGGCAAAGCGATGCGATGACGTAGATCCCTTGCCGACCTCCGGGAAAAGAAATCGGCACCCGGAAGAACCCCCGTCACCGCCCCCGCCGCGCATTGAGCCGCGCCGCCTGCCGTGTCAGATGGTCGCGTTCCGCCAGGTTGGGGGCCTTCTCGGCCGCCTCCGCGTAGAGGTGTGCCGCCGTCGTCAGGTCGCCGTCGCGTTCGTGGAGGTACGCCGCGACCGCCGCGTAACGGGGCACGGTGTGCTGCCCCGCGGGTGAAGAGCCGGAGGAGACGTCGTCGTCCAGTTCGGCGAGTGCCGCGAGGCCCGCGCGGGGTCCGTCGGCCTCGCCGACGGCGACGGCGCGGTTGAGGCGGACGACGGGGCTGCCCGTCAGGCGCGCGAGTTCGTCGTACCACTCGACGATCTGCACCCAGTCGGTCTCCTCGGCGGTGGGCGCGTCCGCGTGGAGGGCCGCGATGGCGGCCTGCGCCTGGAACTCGCCCAACTGGTCGCGGGCCAGGGCCCGTTGGAGGATCGCGACGCCCTCGGCGATGGCCTCGGTGTCCCAGCGTCCGCGGTCCTGTTCGGCGAGCGGTACCAGGCTGCCGTCGGGCGCGGTCCGGGCGGCGCGGCGGGCGTGGTGGAGCAACATCAGGGCCAGCAGGCCCGCGACCTCGGGGTGGTCGATCGCGGACGCCAGTTGGCGGGTGAGCCGGATGGCCTCGGTGGCGAGGTCGACGTCGCCGGAGTAACCCTCGTTGAAGACCAGGTAGAGGACGCGCAGCACGGTGCCGACGTCGCCGGGCCGCTCGAACGGTCCCCGCCCCCTTCGAGCGGGCGAGAGCCCCTGGCCGGCGACGGTGCGCTTGGCCCGGCTGATGCGCTGCGCCATCGTCGCCTCGGGCACCAGGTAGGCGCGGGCGATCTGGCGGGTGGTCAGTCCGCCGACGGCGCGCAGCGTGAGCGCGACGGCGGACGACGGCGTCAACGACGGGTGGGCGCACAGGAAGTAGAGCTGAAGCGTGTCGTCCAGCGAGGACGCGGGCCCGGGCGCCGGTTCCTCCTCGGCGAGGTTCTCCCGCCGGCGGCGGGCGGCGTCCGCGCGGGTCGCGTCGAGGAAGCGGCGCCAGGCCACGGTGACCAGCCAGGCCTTCGGGTCCCGTACGGGGGATCCGCCGTCCGAAGAGTCCGGGGAGGCGCCGGACGGCCAGACGCGGAGCGCCTCGACCAGGGCGTCCTGCACGGCGTCCTCGGCCGCCGCGAAGTCGGCTCCGCGGCGGACGAGGATCCCGATCACGCTCGGTGTGAGGCTCCGGAGCAGAGTCTCATCGAGTTGTGGCGGCACGCGGTCACTCCGTGATGGTGGGCGGAGCGGTCAGGAAGGGACGCACCTCCAGCCACTCGTGGATCGGCTTGCCGCCCGCGCCGGGTGCGGCCGACAGCTCTCCGGCCAGTTCGACGGCACGGTCGTAGGTGTCGACGTCGATCACCATCCACCCCGCGATGAGGTCCTTGGTCTCGGCGAACGGCCCGTCGGTGACCGGCGGGCGCCCCTCGCCGTCGTAGCGGACCCACGCGCCCTCGGGGGCGAGCGCCTGCCCGTCGACGAACTCGCCGGTCTTCTCGAGCCGCTTCGCGAAGTCGCCCATGTACTGCATGTGCGCGGAGATCTCCTCCGGCGTCCACTTGTCCATGGGTACGTCGTTCACGGCGGCCGGAGCGCCCCGGTAGTGCTTCAGCAGCAGGTACTTGGCCATCGTCTTCTCCTCGGTGCCGGTGCGGCCCATTCTGGCCGCGCTCACATAGGAGACGGAGCGGGGCACGGGTTCTCGACATCGCCGACGGATTTTTTCCGCGACTGGTGGGTGGATCTTGGTCGCCCGCGCCCCCGGGCGGGCGGGGGCGGTCGCGGACGGCCCGGTCCGCGACGTTCGCGGCCCGGCGCGGAGGGGCGCACCGTCAACCGGCGTTCGGAGGCCCGGTCTTGATCAGACGGGCGAGCCGGGCACGCCGACCCTTCGGGGCTGCGTCACTTCGACAGATCGCGATGGCCGTGCCCGCTGCCCCCGCAGCCCTTTCCGCGCAGCTCGCGCAGAACCACCTCGGCCGCACCGTGACCGCCGGCCGCCAGGCCGGAACCTCACCCCGACTGGTCGTAGTCGCCCTCCTGGTAGCTCTCCTCGTACTGGTAGTCCTGGTCCTGGTCGTCCCACTGGGAGCCGTCGGACGGGCTCGGGGTGCCGTACTTCTTCTGGAGTTCCTCGGCCAGTTCGATCGCCCACTGCGCTTCCTTGATGCCGGGGATCGGCGGTGCCGAGGTCTTCGACGGGGAGGGCTTGGGCGGGTGGGTGCTCGGGGGCGGGGTCGTCGCGGCCGGTGCCGGCTTGGGCGGGGCCTTCGTCTTGGAGGGCTCCGGGGACGAGGAGGTCGCCGTCGGCAGGGGCTCGCGGGGGACGGTCGTGACGGGGGGACGCTTCGCCATCTGGTCCTCGTCCTTGTCGCCGCCCACGACGAGGCCCGTCAGCACACCCGTACCGACGACGAGCACGGCGACGCTCACGGTGAGCCGCGCCGCCATCGGGATCGCGGCGAGGGCATGGAGGGTGAACCGGGGCGGGGCCGGGGCGTGCTGGTAGGAGACGCGATAGAGGCCGTGTCCGCACTCTCCGCACGATTCGGACGCGGCAGACGATCTCGTTCCACAACGCGGGCATGTGGTCGGCATGCGCACACTCCAGAGCTGTTTTTCCGGGCACCACGGTCTGTTCTCACGCGTGCACGAGCGGAGACTAGCGCTCGGCGTCCGGTAACAGGAGTCCCCGGTGGGCAACAGTTTGCACAGACATGCGGACGTGCCCCCTCCGCAACTTCCCTGGCGGAGGGGGGAGTTGGGCCCGGCGGCCCGGAGCGCTCGGCCGTACGTACCGGCGGTGTGCACCGGACGTATCAAGCCAGCGGTTGAACTTTCAGGGGCCCGGCTGCCGTGCTCCAACGGCCGGGCCCCTGCGCCCCCCTCGGCCTCCCAGTCCCCCCGGAGAGGCCCGAGTACCAGGTAAGACATCCGGCACCCCGGAACGGTTGCACCTCTTCCGGAATTTCTTCCTCAGCTCAGCGGCCGGGCCCCGGCGATCACTTCAGGCCGATCCCGTCACGCCGTACGTGCCGTATGTACGTGCCGTACGTGCCGTTCATGCCGCATCCCGCGCACCCTCCGGCACCCCGCCCGTCAGGACGTTTCCCGCACGGCTTCCTCCGCCACGTGCCGTACGTACCTCTCGGCCGTCTCCGCCAGCACCTCCGCGCCGTCGCGCGCCCACAGCGCCGGGTTGAAGATCTCCACCTCGACGGGCCCCGAGTAGCCCGCCGCGTCGGCGAGCCGGCGGAAGTGCCGGAGATCCACGGCGCCGTCGCCGAGCTGGCCGCGGCCGAGCAGGACGCCCTCGGGCAACGGCGTGATCCAGTCCGCGAGTTGGAGGGACGCGAGCCGTCCGCCCGCGCCGGCGCGGGCGATCCCGTCCGGGGCACGGTCGTCCCACCACAGGTGGTACGTGTCGACGACGACGCCCACCTGCTCCGCGGGGAACCGCTCGGCCAGGTCGAGGGCCTGTCCGAGCGTGGAGACCACGCAGCGGTCGGAGGCGAACATCGGGTGCAGCGGTTCGATCGCCATGCGGACGCCGCGGTCCGCCGCGTACGGGACGAGCTCGGCGAGCGCGTCCGCGATCCGCTCACGCGCCCCCACCAGGTCGCGGCTGCCCTCCGGCAGGCCGCCCGAGACGAGTACGAGGGTGTCCGTGCCCAGCGTCGCGGCCTCGTCGAGTGCCGCGCGGTTGTCGTCGAGGGCGCGGCGGCGGGCGTCGGGGCCGGGGTCGGTGAGGAAGCCGCCGCGGCACAGGGAGGTGACGGTCAGCCCCGCGTCCCGTACGAGGCGGGCGGCGGCCCGCAGCCCGTAGCGCTGTACGGGCTCGCGCCACAGCCCGACGCCCCGTACGCCCAATCTGCCGCAGGCGTCGGCGAGTTCGGGGAGGCCGAGCTGTTTGACGGTCTGCTGGTTGATCGAGAAGCGGGCGAGAGCGGCGGCGGCCGTGTCCGGCGTGTCTCCGGTGTCCGTGCCCATCAGTGCGCCACCCCGTGGACGGCGAGCAGGCCGCGCATGCGCTCCTCGGCCAGGCCCGGATCGGGGAACAGGCCCAGGCCGTCGGCGAGTTCGTAGGCGCGGGCGAGGTGCGGCAGCGAACGCGCGGACTGCATGCCGCCGACCATGACGAAGTGGTCCTGGTGTCCCGCGAGCCAGGCGAGGAGGACGACTCCGGTCTTGTAGTAGCGCGTCGGCGCCTCGAAGAGGTGCCGGGCGAGCGCCACGGTCGGGTCGAGCACGGCACGGAAGCCGAGGGTGTCGCCGTCGTCGAGGAGGCGTACGGCCTCGGCGGCCAGCGGCGCCAGCGGGTCGAAGACGCCCAACAGGGCGTCGCTGTAACCGTGTTCGTCCCCGGCGACGAGGTCGGGGTAGTGGAAGTCGTCGCCGGTGTAGCAGTGCACGCCCGCCGGAAGGCGCCGCCGCAGCGCCACTTCGCGTCCGGCGTCCAGCAGGGAGACCTTCACGCCGTCGACCTTGCCGGGGTGCTGCCCGATGATCCGCAGGAAGGTGTCCGTCGCCTCGTCGAGGTCGAAGCTGCCCCAGTAGCCCTTCAGTTGAGGATCGAACATCGGCCCGAGCCAGTGCAGGACGACGGGTCTCTCGGACTGGCGGAGCAGATGTCCGTAGACCTCCAGGTACTCCTCGGGGCCGCGCGCGGAGGCCGCCAGCGCACGCGAGGCCATGACGATCGGCTGGGCCCCGGCCTTCTGCACGACCTCGGCCTGTTCCTCGTACGCCGCCCGTACTCGCCCCAACGCATGGGCGCCCGGCGGCAGTTGATCCGTACCGACGCCGCAGGCGATACGGCCCCCGACGGACTTCGCCTCCGCCGCCGAGCGCTCGATCAGCTCGGCGGCCTCGGGCCAGCCCAGGCCCATGCCGCGCTGCGCGGTGTCCATGGCCTCCGCGACGCACAGACCGTGCGACCACAGATGGCGGCGGAAGGCGAGCGTGGCGTCCCAGTCGGGGGCGGCGGGCGCCTCCGGTCCGCCGGAGCCCTCACGGAAGGGGTCGGCGGTGACGTGGGCCGCCGCGAAGACCGTACGGGAGGCGGGCGGCCGGTCGGCGGCGACCGGCGGTCCCGCGACCGCGGGTGCGGGCTCGGCGCGGGGCTCGTACGGACGCAACGCCCCGTTCTCGTCGGGCAGTCGGATCACAGCTCACTCTCCTCGAAGTGCGGGATGCGGGGGCGCGGGAGCGACGGAAGCGCGGGAAGCACCCGGGGAGCGGGAGCCGCGCGGACGCCGAACGGGCCCTGTCAGAGCGAGAGTTCGGGCACGGACAGCCGCCGTCCCTCCGCCGACGAGCGCAGCCCCAGCTCGGCGAGCTGCACGCCGCGCGCACCGGCCAGCAGATCCCAGTCGTAGGGGGTGCCGAGCACGACGTGCCGCAGGAACAGCTCCCACTGGGCCTTGAACCCGTTGGCGAACTCCCCGTTGTCCGGGACCTCTTGCCACTGCTCGCGGAAGGACTCGGTGGCCGGCAGGTCCGGGTTCCACACGGGCTTGGGCGTGCTTGAGCGGTGCTGCGCGCGGCAGCGGCGCAGGCCCGCGACGGCGGAGCCCTCGGTGCCGTCCACCTGGAACTCGACGAGTTCGTCGCGGTGGACGCGCACCGCCCAGGAGGAGTTGATCTGCGCGACGACGCCGCCCTCCAGCTCGAAGACGCCGTACGCGGAGTCGTCGGCGGTGGCCTCGTAGGGCTCGCCGCGCTCGTCCCGGCGGCGCGGGATATGCGTCGCGGCGTGCGCCTGTACGGAGGTGACCCGGCCGAAGAGGTTGTGCAGGACGTACTCCCAGTGCGGGAACATGTCGACGACGATGCCGCCGCCGTCCTCCGCGCGGTAGTTCCACGAGGGGCGCTGTGCCTCCTGCCAGTCGCCCTCGAAGACCCAGTAGCCGAACTCGCCGCGCACGGACAGGATCCGGCCGAAGAAGCCGCCCTCGACGAGGCGTCTGAGCTTCAGCAGTCCCGGCAGGAACAGCTTGTCCTGGACGACGCCGTGCCGGACGCCCGCCTCGTCCGCGAGCCGTGCGAGCGCGAGGGCGCCGTCGAGGCCGGTGGCGGTGGGCTTCTCGGTGTAGATGTGCTTGCCGGCGGCGACGGCCTTGCGCAGCGCGTCCTCGCGGGCGCTGGTGATCTGGGAGTCGAAGTAGACGTCGACGCCCGGGTCGGCCAGGACCGCGTCGAGGTCGGTGGTCCACTCGTCCAGGCCGTGCCGCTCGGCGATGGTCTTCAGCGCCAGGTCGCGGCGTCCGACGAGAACGGGCTCGGGCCACAGCGCGCTGCCGTCGCCGAGGTCGAGGCCGCCCTGCTCGCGGATGGCGAGGATCGAGCGGAGCAGATGCTGGCGGTAGCCCATGCGTCCGGTCACGCCGTTCATGGCGATGCGCACGGTTCTGCGTGTCACGGGTCGTCTCCTTCGGGTCGGCACTGCGGGTGCACAGGGGAGGGCGGGTACGCGGGTGGTACGGGGCGAACGCCGTTGTACGGGGCGGGAGTTGCGGTGGCGGACGCTGTCGGGGACCCGATGGGGGCAAGCGCTTTCCCGGGGGCCGGCGCCGTCCGCGGCTGCGTCGCCGGGGGCGAGGGCGGTAACCGGGCCCGGGAGCGGGCCCTGCCGTGGGAGCGGGAGCGTGCCCGCGAAGTGCTCATGCCTGGGCAGCCTTTCAGACCGGGGCCGGGGCGGGGGGCGGACCCCGGCGGGGACGCGGCG
>NZ_LJGW01000420.1:0-5394 GCF_001751255.1 Streptomyces nanshensis
CGGCCGCGTCGCCGTCACCCGCCGGTCCTCGGGTCTGCCGTGGGTCTCCTCCTTACGGGACCTTGCGGGTCCTTGCGGGTCCTTACGGGGCCTTACGGGGCCTTACGGGGCGTCGAAGGACGGCGGTGCGTCGCCCGGGTCGCTGCCCCACTCCGCGTCGGGCTCGGTGCCGAGGGTGAAGTCGAGGGTGCCGCCCTCGGCCACGAACTTCTCGCTGAGCCAGGGCTTCGTACTGGTCTCGCCGTTCACCTTCAGGCCGTGTACGTACTTGGCGTCGTCCGAGGCGCCCTCGGCGTTCACCGTGATCTTCCTGCCGTCGCCGCGGTCGACGGTGACGGACTCGAAGAGCGGGCTGGCCAGGACGAGTTCGGAGCGTCCGGGGGTCTCCGGGTACATGCCGAGCGAGGCCCAGACCGCCCACGACGACATCTGGCCGAGGTCGTCGTTACCGGTGAGACCGTCTGGCGCCGCCTTGAACAACTCGGTGAGCGCCCGCCGTACGACGTCCTGCGTCTTGTACGGCGCACCGGTGTAGTCGTACGCCCAGGGGGTGTTGGCGGAGGGCTCGTTGCTGAGGTAGGCGTTGGGCTTGTCCGGCCCGGCGTTCAGCTCGGAGAAGAACGCGTCGAGGCGCGGGGTGACCTCCGCGTCGCCGCCCATCAGGTCGTACAGCGCACGCTGGTTGTAGGGCACCATCCACGTGTACTGCTCGCCGTTGCCCTCGACGTACTCCTCGTCCTGCGTCGGGGAGAAGGACGTCCAGGACCCGTCGGCCTTGCGCGGCTGAAGGTACTTGTTGTCCGGGTTGAAGAGGTTCTTCCAACTCTGCGAGCGGCGCAGGAAGGTGCGGTGCGTGCCGTCGTCGCCGAGGCGCTGCGCGAGCTGTGCCACGGCGAAGTCGGCGCTGGTGTACTCCAACGTGGTGGAGACCGAGCCCCAGTCCGCGTTCCCGGCGGGCAGATAGCCGAGCGAGTCGTAGTCGGCGTAGCCGGGCCGCTCGTCGGCGTTCGACGCCCCGTCGACCATCCTCTCCAGGGCCGTGGCGCTGTCGAAGTCGGTGGCGCCGAAGGCGTGGACGCTGGAGACGACGATCGGCAGCGGGTCGCCGACCATCACTCCGGTCGGGCCGTTCGCGACCGTCCAGCGGTCGAAGTAACCGCCCTGCACGGCCTGGTTCGTGGCGGACTGCGCGATGTCCGACGCCACGTGCGGCGCGATGAGCGCGACGAGCTGGACCTGTGAGCGGTAGACGTCCCAGCCCGAGTAGTCGGCGTACTGGGCGTGCCCGTCGGCCGCCTTGTGGACCTTCTCGTCGAAGCCCGTGTACTCGCCGTTGCTGTCGCTGAAGACGTTCGGGTGGATCAGCGAGTGGTAGAGCGCGGTGTAGAAGCGGCGCCGGTCGCTCTCGCTGCCGCCGCCGACGGCGATCCGGCCGAGCATGCCGTTCCAGTCGCCGCGTGAGCCGTCGCGGAGCTCCTCGAAGCTCTTCCCGTCCTGCTCGGCGGCGACGTTGGCCTCGGCGTTCTCCAGGCTGACGAACGAGATGCCGACGCGCGCCTCGACCGTGCGGTCCTGGCTGGTGTCGAAGCCGACGAGCGCCTGCGCACCCGCCTCGGCCGCCTTGCCGGTGGCCTCCCGCTCCTCGGTGGGAGCCTCGCGTGTGCCGGGACCCGCCTGCGACGCTGCCGTCTTGGCCGACGCGTCCGGCTTGCCGGCGACGCCCTTGGACGTGCCCGACACATGCTTCCGGGACGTGTCCACCGTGCCGTCCTCGACGACCCCGCCGCTGTCGAAGTCCCGGTCGAAGGTGGCGTGGAAGTACACGCGGTACGTGTTGTCCGTACCGCAGAAGCCGCCGCTGTCGCTGTACCCGGACAGGGTGCGGGCGCCGATCGTCACCTCGCCGCTCGCGTCGTTGAACGCCTTGGCCGCGTCGACGGTCAGCGCCGCCTTCTCGCCCTCCGGGTAGGTGAAGCGGGCCATGCCCGAGCGCTTGGCGGTCGTCAGCTCGGTCTTGAGGCCGTTGTCGAAGGTGACGCCGTAAGAGCCGGGCGAGGCCGACTCGTTGTCGTGCGAGAAGGTGGAACTCTCGACGGGGCTGTCGCCGAGCACCGGCATGAACGGGATGTTGCCGAAGTCCGAGCAGCCCGCGCCGGATATGTGCGTGAGGCTGAAGCCGCGGATCCGGTCGTCGTCGTACTCGTATCCGCCGTGCTTGTGATCGACGGTGTCCGGGCTCCACTGCATCATGCCGAACGGGGCGACC
Organism: Streptomyces nanshensis; assembly: GCF_001751255.1. Classification (GTDB taxonomy): domain Bacteria; phylum Actinomycetota; class Actinomycetes; order Streptomycetales; family Streptomycetaceae; genus Streptomyces; species Streptomyces nanshensis_A. The sequence goes on from NZ_LJGW01000420.1 coordinate 2,267, forward strand.
GCACCGGGGAAGTTGTTCCCCGCCCCTCCGCCGTGGCCGTAGTCGGGACCGCCGTCCTGGGTGCCGGTGAACGGATCGACGTACTGCGCCGGATCGTCCACGGCCCGCGCGGCACGCGGAGGCGACGCGGAGGCGGCGGGCGCCACCGCCACGGGGACGACCACGACGGTCGCCGCGGCGACGGCGAGGGCGGGCAGTGGACGGAACAGGCGTCCTCTGTGCCGGAATCCGGAGCTGCTCACGGTGTCCCCTTCCGGTAGGCGCAGCGGACCCCGTCGGGCGCCGCGGGTCCCCCATCGATCTGACAACGTGGTCCGTTGAGGCCTGCGAAGGCCGTCTCAACTGCCCCTGCCCGGCTTCCCGTCGGCGGTCCGAAGCCGCGAACCGCCGCCGTACCGAACGCGGTCACGGAGGTCTTCGGAAGCCCGCGGCCGGCCGGGCCGCGCTGCGCGCTGCACCCGCCGTCCGGCGCCCCGGGGTGCCCGGGGCGCTCACCGCCGGGACCGGGGTGTCTCGTTCCGTCCATCTCGTCCTCTCCTTGTGAGGGTGCGGGTCCTTGTGAGGGTGCGGGGTCCGCGAACGTGGGAGGACCTTCCGCGGAGTTCAGCGCGGGAGATCCTCCGGCGCGGTGGCCCACTCCTTGTCCGGCCGGTCCGCCAGGTCGAAGTCCAGCCGTCCGCCCGACGCGACGAGGCGCCCCTCGTCCCAGGAACGGCCGCTCTGCGCGCCGTCGACCCGTACGGAGCGGATGTAGGGCCGTGCGTCACCGGCGTGCGGAGCGTTCACGGTGATGTCGCGTCCGCCGGGGCGTGCCAGCACCACCCGCGGGAACGCGGGGGCGCCGAGCAACATGGCCGCGCTGCCGGGCTGTTGGGGGTACAGGCCCAGCGACGCGAAGACGTACCAGGCGGACATGGTGCCCAGGTCGTCGTTGCCCGGCAGACCGCCGGGGCCCGTGCCATAGGCCGTGTCGGCGATCCGGCGGACGGTCTCCTGCGTCTTCCAGGGCTGGCCCAGGGCGTTGTAGAGCCACGGCGTGTGGATGCCGGGCTCGTTGGTGGGGTCGTAGCGCAGCGGGTCGCCGCCGTCCACGGACCAGGAGCCGTCCGGGTCGTGGAAGAAGCCGTCGAGCCGCTCCGCCGCCGCGTCCCGGCCGCCCATGGCCGAGGCCAGGCCCTGGACGTCCTGCGGCACCATCCAGGTGTACGTCGCGCTGGTGCCCTGCGCGAAGCCGGTCTCGCTGCCCGGGTCGAACGGGGTCGTCCAGGAGCCGTCGGCACTGCGGGCCTGGATGTAGCCGGCCTCGGGGGTCGCCTCCGGGTTGAAGACGTTCCGCCAGTAGCCGGCCCGTTCCGCGAACCGGCCGGCCTCCTCGTCCCGTCCCGACAGCCGCGCCCAGCGCGCCAGGGCGGAGTCGGCGACCGACGCCTCCAGGGTCTCCGCGGCGCCGCCCCAGCAGTGGCAGTCGTCCTGCGGTGCGTAGTGGGCGGCGAGATACCGCTTCAGGTTCGGCCGCTGTCCGGTGCACTGTCCCGGACAGCCCGCGTCGGACAGCCCGTCGGGGTGCGGCACGGTGGCCTGGCGCGCCAGGGAGTCGAAGGCGCCGCGTACGTCGAAGCCGCGTACGCCCATCGCGTAGAAGGTGGCCAGGGTCGCCGCCGAGGGGTCGCCCGTCATGACGTGTGTGGCACCGCTGATGTGGACCCACCGGTCCCAGACGCCGCCGTTCTGCCGGGCGAAGTTGTACAGGGACTGCGCGAAGTCGCCCGCCACACGCGGCTTGAGCAGCGCGAGGAGCTGCACCTGGGCGCGGTACTGGTCCCAGCCGGAGAAGTTGCTGTACTGCGCCCGCTGTCCGTGCTCGACGCGGTGCGGTCTGCCGTCCATGCCGGGATAGCGGCCGTCGGCGTCGCTGACGAGGTTCGGCTGGAGCAGGGAGTGGTAGAGCGCGGTGTAGAACGCGGTACGCCGGGACGGTGTCCCCTCCTCGGCCCGTACGCTGCCCAACTCCCGGTTCCAGGCCTCGAATCCGGCCTCGGCCACCTCGTCCACACCGGCACCGGGGGCGATCTCCTGGCGCAGATTCGCCTCCGCGCCCGCCCGGCTCACATACGAGATGCCCATCCGCATGTGCACGGTCCTGTCGCCGCCCGTGCGGCTCGTACCGCCCGTGGCACCTGCACCGCCGGCGCCGCCGGTGTCGAACCCGACCCAACCCCCGGAGCCGCGGCCCGCCCGGTCCTTCCCGGTGGCGTATCCCTCACCGCCGCCGCCGGAGGTCGAACCGGGGCTCAGGGTGCCGTCCCGCCAGGTTCCGGCGGAGTCGATCGGCCGGTCGAAAGTGGCGCTGAAGTACAGCCGGTAGTAGCTCTTGCGGTTGTTCTCACCGCCGTTGGCACGCCGTCCGCAGAAGGCTCCGGTGTGGACCCAGCCGCTGACCTTGCGCTGCGCCTTGTCGATCTCGATGTGCGCGTCCTCGCTGCCGTTGAGCGAATTCGAGGCGCGGAAGAGCACGTTGGCGGGCTTGCCGCGCGGAAAGGTGAAGTCGGCGACGCCCGCGCGCCGGGAGACGGCCAGATCGGCGGTGACGCCCGAGTCGAGGCCGAGGGTGTAACGGCCGGGCACGGCACGCTCGTCGGCGTGCGAGAAGCCGGAGGCGTACACCTCGTCCTCGGTGTCGGCCGACGGGGACGAGGTGACGTCCCCCGCGAACGGCAGGACGGGGACGTCGCCGGCGGCACCGGGGTGGCACCCGGCGCCGTTGACGTGGGTGAGGCTGAAGCCGCGGGTGCGGGTGACGTCGTACGCATAGCCGTTGGCGGCGCCGGTGTCGGTCTGGTCGCCCGTGGTGCTGGTGGGCGACCAGGAGATCATCCCGTACGGCAGAACGGCGCCGGGGTAGGTGTTGCCGCCGCCGGCCGAGCCGATCAACGGGTCGACCTCGGCGGCGGGTTGGTCCGCAGTGCCGGTGCCGGTGCGGGTGCCGGTGTCGGCGGCGGACGCCGGCACCGCGGGCACCGCTCCCATCGCGGGACCGCAGGCCAGCAGCACGGCGAGCGCCGGGACGGACACGGGCCGGAGCGCACGCCCAGCGCGCCGCCGGGCGAGCGCGGGCCGCCTCGATCCGG
>NZ_LJGW01000420.1:5556-11902 GCF_001751255.1 Streptomyces nanshensis
ACGTCCCTGACAACCCTTCGCCCGGGTCTTTCCTGCCCGTCGCCGCGCAGGGGCGCGGGCAGCCCGATCAGGTCCGCCGCCCGGCGCCGTGAGCGGAGCCGGAGGCCCACGTCCCGTGCGCAGCCCCGGCGTTCGGCCGGGCGAGGGCCTGCCCCGCCGATGCCGCGGCGGCCCGTAACCGGCCCCAGGGCTCGCTGGCACCTGCCGGAACCGCCAAGTCAGCCCGCGCATACGGACGTTGCGTCCTGCCCGTACGGACGGTCCCGGCGGTACGTGGAGTCCCCGGTGGGCCCGTAGCTCAACCCCTGCCCACCGGCGGGGACTTCGGCCTCCACTGCGGCAAGGACCCTGCGTACGAGCCGTACTCCCGTACGGGCTCACGGAGTTGACGGGCACGACGATGACAGGCCGGGACGGTTGCCACGGTCACGGTCACGATCACCGCGCGGCGGAACCGTCGTGGTCGTCGGCAGGAGGGCTGTGGCGTTCGGCGAGCAGGCCGACGCCGAGATCTTCCCGCATGAGTCTGCGCATCCTGGCGGCCGCCTTGCCACGCGCCTCCCAGCGGGCGCGATCCTCCGGACTGCCGACAGCGGTGCCCTCCGCGTAGCCGTCGCAGATGGCTCGCAGGCAGTGGAACACGCTGTTGGACGCCTTGACGACGGGTTCGGGCGCGATGAGCCACATCCGTTCCGACGCGATGGCTATGTCCGAATCCCGAAAGGCTTCGCGCAGCGCAAGAGCCCGCGCGTCGCCGGAAGGATGCTCTCGCTCGGCCGACCCCCGCAGGGTCTCACCGAGGACCTTCACGGTGGTGGTGTACTGCGTGTAGACGTCGAGCCGCAGACGATGAGCTTCCTTGACGTCTTCGTGCTTCCACCGGTTCCGGTCGGCGATGAGAGTGGCGACGATGCCGATCGCGGCCCCGGTCAGCGTGGAGAGCAGTGGCAACCAGTCCATGCGGGCCAGCTTGAGCCATCCCGGGACGGCGGCACCAGGCGGCCTTCGAGGACGAACCGTACCGCCGGCGCCGTGACCCGGCGGCCGAACTCCCCGCGCTCCGCGCTCAGTTCGCCCTGCACCCCGCGGTCAGTTCTCCCGGCGCCCGTCCACGCGGCGCGGCAGCCCCAGCGGGTTGGCGTCGCGCAGCTCGGGCGGCAACAGCGCCTCGGGGGCGTCCTGGTAGGCGACGGGACGCAGCCAGCGTTCGATTGCGGTGGCGCCCACGGACGTCGAGGTGGACGTCGTCGCCGGGTACGGGCCGCCGTGGTGCTGTGCCGGGGCGACGGCCACGCCTGTCGGCCAGCCGTTGACCAGCACCCGGCCCGCCAGCGGCGTCAGCATGGCCAGCAGCCGCGCGCCGTGTCCGCCGTCGCCCGCGGCCTCGGCGACGCTGAGGTGCACCGTGGCCGTCAGGTTGCCGGGCAGCCGGGAGAGCGCGGCGGTGACCTCGTCCTCGTCGCGGTAGCGCGCGACGACGGTGACGGGGCCGAAGCACTCCTCCAACAGCGGTTCGTACTGCGGCTGTCCGAGCTTCTCCGCGGGGACGGTGAGGAAGCCGGCGGCGACCGTGTGCCCGTCCTCGCCCGCGCCCGCGGGCACGGGCGTCTCGACGCCCTCCAACTCCGCACGGGCGCCCACCCCTTCGAGGAACGCCTCACGCATCCTGCCGTCCAGCAGCGGGCCTGGGGCGGCCTTGCCGACCGCGGCGCGCAGCGCCTCCAGCAGCCGGTCGCCGTCCGCGCCCTCGGGGGCGAGGACGAAGCCGGGCTTGGTGCAGAACTGGCCCGTGCCCATCGTCATGGACCCCGCGAGCCCCTCGCCGATCTCCTCGGCGCGTTCGGCCGCGGCGGCGGAGGTGACGACGACGGGGTTGAGGGAGCCGAGTTCGCCGTGGAAGGGGATCGGCGTGGGCCGCGCGGCGGCGGCGTCGAAGAGCGCGCGTCCGCCGCGCACGGAGCCGGTGAAGCCGACGGCCGAGACCAGCGGGTGCTTGACCAGCTCGACGCCCGCCTCGAAGCCGTGCACGACGCTCAACACGTCCTCGGGCAGACCCACTTCGGCGGCGGCGCGGCGCAGCGCGGCACCCGTCAGCGCGGACGTCGCCGGGTGGTCCGGGTGCGCCTTGACGACGACGGGGCAGCCCGCGGCGAGCGCGCTCGCGGTGTCGCCGCCGGGCACGGAGAAGGCCAGCGGAAAGTTGGAGGCCGCGTAGACGGCGACGACGCCGAGCGGAATCCTGTAGCGCCGCAGATCGGGGCAGGGCGGTGTCGCGTCCGGGTCCTTGTGGTTGATCGTCACGCCGAGGTAGGCGCCGTCCTCGACCTCGTCGGCGAAGGCCCGCAACTGCGCCTGCGTACGGGCCAGTTCGCCGGTCAGCCGGGGACGTCCGAGGGCGGTCTCGGCGTCGGCCGCGGCGATGATCTCCTCGCCGGCGGCGCCGAGTTGCCCGGCGGCGGAGCGGAGCAGGGCCGCGCGGACGGTGCGGTCGGCGAGCGGTTCCCTGGCCGCGTGCGCGGCCCGTACGGCCGAGTCGACCTCGCCCGCCGTGGCCTCCGTGCCGACCTGCTCACGCTGCTGCCCGGTCCGGGGGTCGACGCTCCACACTGGTGCTGCTGCCACCGCGATTTCCTCCTGCCACGCGCTTGTCTCCGCGGAGAGGGCGTTCGATATGCTGAACACCGTCTCTGTCGGTGAACCTGCCGGGAGCCTAGGAGCGCCGCGACGAGGGGGTCAAGGACGATGCCAGCCAGTGAGACGACGGGCGCATCGCAGGTCAAGTCCGCAGTGCGCACAGTGGAGTTGCTCGAATACTTCGCGGGACGGCCCGGGATGCACTCCCTCGCGGACGTCCAGGAGGCCGTCGGCTACCCCAAGTCCAGTCTCTACATGCTGCTTCGGACCCTCGTCGACCTGGGCTGGGTGGAGACGGACTCCACCGGCACACGGTACGGCATCGGCGTACGGGCCCTGCTGGTCGGCACCTCGTACATCGACGGCGACGAGGCGGTCGCGGCGGCACGGCCCACCCTCGACCGGCTCTCCGACGACACCACGGAGACCATCCACCTCGCGCGGCTCGACGGCACCAACGTCGTCTATCTCGCCACACGCCAATCGCAGCACTATCTGCGGCCGTTCACCCGCGTCGGGCGCCGGCTGCCCGCGCACTCCACGTCCCTGGGCAAGGCGCTGCTCGCGACGTACGACGACCAGCAGGTCCGCAAGATGCTCCCGGAGACGCTGCCCGCGCTCACCGAGAACACCCTCACCGACCGCGAGGCGCTGATCGAGGAGCTGGCGCTCGTACGGGAGCAGGGGTACGCCGTGGACCGCGAGGAGAACACCCTCGGCTTGCGCTGCTTCGGCGTCGCGATCCCCTACCGGACCCCGGCGCGGGACGCCGTGAGCTGCTCGGTTCCGGTCGCACGGCTCACGCCGGGGCACGAACAGCTCATCAAGGACGCCCTGTTCGACGCGCGGGACCGGCTGACGCTGGCGACGCGACGGCTTTAGCCGACGCCGACGGCTGCGGCTGGGGCTGGGCCTGCCGCCGCGGACGTGAGGGGGCCTGCCGCGTACGCGCCGGGTCGCATACCGTTGCCGGATGGCTGAGCTGCTGCACATCACGGAGCGTCCGCTGTGGGAGGCCGCCCGTGCGGCCGGCGCGTACGAGATGTCCACCCGGGGCCGGACGCTGGAGGAGGTCGGCTTCATCCACTGCTCGCACCGGCACCAACTGCGGGCGGTGGCGGAGATGTTGTACGCGGAGTGGGACCCGGAGAAGCTGGTGGTGCTGGTCATCGACGGCGACCGCGTCCCCGCGCCGATCCGCTACGAGCCCCCGGTGCCCGGCGCCACGGAGGAGTTCCCGCACATCTACGGGCCGCTGCCCGTCTCGGCCGTCGTCACGGAGGAGCCGTGGAGCTGGACGGCTGCGCGGGACGAGGAGGGCTCCGCGGACCAGGGCGGATGAGCCGGGGCGGGCGAGCCAGGGCGGGCGAGAGCAGCCGGGAAGCCGTTCCCGCGGCCGGGGCCGCCGCGGCTATGGTGGACGTCATGCATCGCTTGTCATGTCTGAGCTGGTGGCGCTCCTTCTAGGAGCGGCCACCACTCGTGCATGAACCGGGCCGTTCGGACGGACGGCCCTTTCTCGTGTTCCCCGGTGCGGGGGTCGTGCCGTTCGGCGGCGGCACCGACCACCGGGAGACACCGTGAACACGACCGTCCAGACCACCGGCGGCCCCGCCCCGGCCTCCGCTCCGTCCGGCTCCCCCGGCGACGCCCTCGGGCTGTCCGCCGCCCGGGCCCGAAGTGCCGTACTGGAGAGGGAGATCCGGGAGAACCCCGGGCGGTTCCGCGTACTGACCGGCGACCGTCCCACGGGACGACTGCACCTGGGCCACTACTTCGGCACCCTGCACAACCGGCTGCGTCTGCAGAGACTCGGCGTGGAGATGTTCGTCCTCATCGCGGAATACCAGGTCCTGACCGACCGGGACGCGGCGGACGATCCGGCCGGGCACGTCGAGGAGCTGATGCTCGACCATCTCGCCGTCGGCATGGACCCGGCGCGCACCACGATCTTCACCCACAGCGCCGTACCCGCCCTCAACCAGTTGCTGCTGCCCTTCCTCAGCCTCGTCTCCGTCGCCGAGCTCGGGCGCAACCCCACGGTCAAGGACGAGATCGCGCACGCGCGGCAGTCCTCCGTCAGCGGGCTGATGTTCACCTACCCCGCGCACCAGGCGGCCGACATCCTCTCCTGCAAGGCCGACCTCGTCCCGGTCGGCCAGGACCAGCTCCCCCACCTCGAACTCACCCGTACGATCGCCCGCCGCTTCAACGACCGCTACGGGGCGGGCAGTCCGGTGCTCCCCCGGCCCGACGCCCTGCTGTCGGACGCACCGCTGCTGCTCGGCACCGACGGCACCAAGATGAGCAAGAGCCGGGGGAACGCCGTCGCGCTGGCGGCCGGTCCGGACGAGACCGCCCGCCTGATCAAGGCCGCCAGGACGGACGCCGAGCGGCACATCGCCTACGACCCGGCGGGACGGCCGGAGGTGTCCTCGCTTCTGCTGCTGGCGGCCCTCTGCCAGGGCCGGACCCCGCAGGAGGTCGCCGCGGAGATCGGCTCCGCGGGGGCCGCCGCGCTGAAGCGGGTGGTCGTCGAGGCGGTCAACGAGCATCTCGCTCCGATCCGGGCCCGCCGCCGCGAGTACGCACGGGACCGTGGCCTGCTCCGCCGGATTCTGCGGGAGGGGAACGAGCGGGCGACGGCCGTGGCGGACGACACCCTCGCCGAGGTCCGCGTCGCCATGAAGAACCACCACTGACGCTCCGGGCGGCGCACCCCGCGGCCGTACGTACGGGCGCGGGGACCTGTGCCGCCCTGTGCCGTCCCGGGCCGCCCGGTACCGTCCCGGCTACACGGTCCCGGAGGCGCCCTTGGCGACCGGCCGTACGGCGCACCGGTCGGAGAAGCCCTGACCGACCAGTCCCAGCGCGGAGTTGATGCGGGAGCGGTGGTTCTCGACGGCGACCATCGCCACGAGTTCGATGAAGGCGCGCTCCCCCAGCGTGCCGATCAGCTCCCGCGTCATCGCGTCCGTCACCGCCGGCTCGGTCTCCGTCATCGCCTCGGCGAACTCCATGACGAGCAGCTCCATTTCGGTGAAGTGCTCGCGGTGCTCCCGCCACGCCGGGACGTACTGGATCTTCTCCATCGGCAGACCCTGGTCCTCGGCGAGCCAGTAGCCGAAGTCCATGCACCAGGAGCAGCCGATACGCGCCGCCGTGACCATCTCGGCCAGATGCTTGAGTCCGGGGTCGAGGTCCTTCCAGGACGCGACGCGGGACTCGTACAGGGCGACGGCCCCCAGCACCTTCGGGTTGTGCCCGGAGGCCCTGAGCGGGTCCATGACCTTGCCGTACTTGCGGCGCGAGTACCACTCGGCCATGCGCAGGACCAGGCCGCGCGGCGGATCGAGCGAGATACGTGCCATGACTGGTGCTCCTTCGTCCCTCGGTTCGGGGGTCGGACGGACCGCTTGCGTCCGGCTGACACCTCTACGACGGGACGGGCCGCGCGTATGTGACACGCGCCGCCGGGTCACTCCGCCGGGCTGCCGGAGGCGACCGAGCGCAGTGCGTCCGCGACGGCGGCGAGGTCGGCGTCGGGGGCCAGCCCCGCGTGGTAGAGCCGCAGTTCGTTCGCCCCTCGGGCGCGGGCGTCCGCGGCGTCGGCGGCGAGGGTGTGCGGGGAGCCGCCCATGCCGGAGACGACGGTGAAGTTCGCGGCGACGGTGAAGTTCGCGGCCGGGGCCCGCGCCGCATCCGCTCCCGT
>NZ_LJGW01000434.1 GCF_001751255.1 Streptomyces nanshensis
GGCCGTCGGCGCTAACGACGGCGCCGGCGCCGGCTCTTCGGCAGCTCTTCCTCCTCCGGTACGGGAGCCTCCGCCTCCGCGGCGCCCTCGTCCGGGCCCTCCGCGGAGCGCTCCCCCGCCGTGTCCCCGGCGGTCCCGGAGTCCCCGGCGGTCCCGGACTCTTCGGCACTCTCCTCACCGAGCAGCTCGTCTGGGAAGTCGTCCGGCTGGATCGCACCCGGGGCCGGGCCCTCCGGTACGGCCGCCTCCGGCGGGAGGGACGCGTCCGGCAGCACCGCCGCCCCGGCACCCGAACCGGCGCCCTCCGGCAGGGACTTCGTGCTCTGGCCCGTGCCGCCCTTGAGGCTCTTGTCCTTCTTTCCGGTACCGCTCTTGCCGCTCTTCGGCGTCTTGCCGCCGTCCTGCGCCGCGCCCTCGCGCGGCCCCTCCAGGAAGCGCAGCAGCTCGACGGGGAAGGGCAGCACCAGCGTGGAGTTCTTCTCCGTGGCGACGGACGCGACGGTCTGCAGCAGCCGGAGCTGGAGCGCCGACGGAGTCTCCGACATCTGCTCGGCGGCCTGCGCGAGCTTCTTGGACGCCTCCAGCTCCGCGTCCGCGTTGATGACCCGGGCCCGGCGGTCACGCTGCGCCTCCGCCTGGCGCGCCATGGAGCGCTTCATCGTCTCCGGCAGCGAGACGTCCTTGATCTCGACGCGGTCGACCGTGACGCCCCACTCCACGGCGGGGCTGTCGATCATCAACTCCAGCCCCTGGTTGAGCTTCTCGCGGTTGGAGAGCAGATCGTCCAGCTCGCTCTTGCCGATGATCGAGCGCAGCGAGGTCTGTGCCATCTGGGACACCGCGAAGCGGTAGTCCTCGACGCGGATGATCGCGTCGGCGGGATGCACGACCTTGAAGTAGACGACGGCGTCGACGCGGACCGTGACGTTGTCCCGCGTGATGCCCTCCTGCGCCGGCACCGGAAGCGTGATGATCTGCATGTTGACCTTCTGCAGCCGGTCGATGCCCGGCACGATCATCGTGAACCCCGGCTCCTTGACGCCTGACTGGAGCCGTCCGAGCCGGAAGACGAGACCCCGTTCGTACTGCCTGACCACGCGTGCCGCCGCCATCCCGTAGACGAGCAACGCGAGCACGATTCCTATGATCACCTCGACGACCATCACGGCCTCCCGCCGCCGTACAAGCCCGGCATTCTGGGTGAGAACCACCTCCAACGGTAGCTCCGCGTACGGCGACGGTCGAGAGATGTGCGCAGCGGGAGGACGCAAGGGACGCCGCGGCGCGCCGGCCCGGCACCCCGGCCTGGCACGGGGTCCGGAGCACGGCGTACGCGGACCGCCACGGCATGTGACCGTCCGCGTACGCCCGCCCACCGTCGGCTACTTCGCGATCAGCACCGCCGCCGAACGCCCGCCCAGCTCGTACGCGGTCCCCTCGCCGCCGGCCTCCGGTTCCGCGCCCGGCTCCGCGACCTGGTCGGCGCCCTCCGAGGCGGCGCCGGTGTCCGTGACCCGGTACCACTTCCTGCCCTCACCGGGCGAGGGCAGCGTGAAGTCCTCGGCGTCCGCGGACCCGTTGTAGGCGACGTACAGCCCGTCGGCCGGATCGTCGAACTCCGTTCCGTCGATGCGCCAGGCCAGCGCGTGACGGGACGCGTCGTTCCAGTACGCCTCGTCGGGCGCGGCACCGGACGGCGTGAACCAGTCGAGCTGTCCCATGCCGTTGCCGTTGCCGTCCTTCGCGGAGTAGAAGTCCGCGGGCCGCAGCGCCGGGTGCGCCGTGCGGAAGGCGAGCAGCCGCTCGGTGTACGTACGGAACGTGCGCTGCTCGGCGTCGGGTTCGTGCCCGAGCCAGTTGGCGGCGTTGTCGAGGTTGTAGGGGTTGTTGTTGCAGCGGGTGCTGCGCAGCGTCTCGTCGCCGCCCGTCATCATCGGGGTGCCGGCGGAGAGCATCAGGAAGGCGAACCCGTTGCGGGCGGCCTGCCGTTGGGCCCCGGCCGCGCCGCCCTGGTCCCAGGAGAGGTTGTCGTCCGAGCCGCCCTCGGAGGGCCCGTACGGCCACGCCTGGTCGTTCTTCTTCTCGTTGCAGGCGTACAGGTCCCGCTGGGTGAACCCGTCGTGGGCGACCATGAAGTTGACGGAGTTGAACGGGCGCCGCCCGTCGTCACCGTAGAGGTCGGAGGAGCCGGCGAAGCGCGTGGCGAGCTGCTTCGGCGTCACCTCCTCCACGCCGAGCTTGTTCTGGTCGGTGCGCAGGGTGTCGCGGTACTTGCCGTTCCACTCCGACCAGCCCGCCGGGAAGTTGCCGATCTGGTAGGTGCCGTCGCCCAGCGCCCAGGGCTCGGCGATCCAGTCGGTGCCCTCACCGCCGTCCGGGCCGCGTGCGGGCATCTCCTCGGTGATGCGGTGCAGCGCCGTCTTCGGGTCGGTGGCGCTGTACTTGAAGCAGCCGTGCTCGCAGGTGTTGCCGAGCACGGGGGCCAGGTCGTGCCGGAAGCCGTCGACGCCGAGGGTGTCCTTCCAGTACGCGAGGGAGTCCACGACGAGGTTCTGCGCGACGGGGTTGTACGTGTTGAAGTTGCCGCCGACTCCCGTGTTGTCCACGGGCTTCTGGCGGTCCTCGCTCAGCGAGTAGTACGTCGGATTGTCCAGGCCGCGGTAGGAGTGGACGCTGTAGGTGTTCTTGTCGTCCTCCTTCCACGGTCCGCCCTCGCCGGTGTGGTTGTAGACGACGTCGGCGATGACCTTCAGTCCCGCGTCGTGGTAGGCCCTCACCATCGCGCGGAACTCCCGTGTGGGGCCGCCGGGTGAGTCGTCGGCGGCGTAACGGCGGTCGGGCGCGAAGAAGTTGTCGGTGACGTAGCCCCAGTAGTTGTCGTCGGTGCTGCTCTCCGGGTCGGCGTCGTTGGCGTCGTTCTGCGACTCCTGCAACGGCAGGAACTCCACTGCCGTGACGCCGAGTTGGGCCAGCTCCTCGGCCTTCGCTGCGGCGCCCTTGTAGGTGCCGCGCTCGTCCGCGGGGACGTCCGGGTCGTTCTTCGTCAGTCCGCGCAGATGCACCTCGTAGACGATGTCGTCCTTGAAGGGGCGGCTCGGCTTCTCGCCGGTGCCGCCGTCGTCGCCGGAGTCCGTCGCGGGCAGCACGACGCCCTTGGGCGCCTGCGCGCCGCTGTCCTCGGTGCGGTGCGCGGGCCCGGAGGCGTAGAGGCCCTTGTCGGTCATGCCCTTGCGCAGCGGGTCGTGGCTGACCTCGCGGGCGTACGGGTCGAGCAGCAGCTTGTTGGGGTTGAAGCGGTTGCCGTCCTCGTCGACGTCGGAGACGAAGCCGGCCTCGGAGCCCTTCGTCCAGCCCTCGTCATAGGGCCAGTTGGGGCCCCAGGCGCGGTAGCCGTAGTAGACGGTGCCGTCGATGCCGTACTTCTCCCGCAGTTCGCCGGCGCTCACGGAGGCCGTCCATGTGCCGTCGGAACCGGACTCCCGCTTCAGCAGCAGGCTGCCCTTCTCCTCGGCGCCGGCGGCCTTGTCGTAGAGCGCGACGAGCATGCGCGTCGCGGCGGAGGAGTGCACCCGGAAGGTGAGTTGCTCCCCGGCGGCGTCGAAGTGGGCGCCGAGAGCGGGGTCTTGGGCCGCGGCGGCTCCCGGGGCCGCCTGGGCGGACGGCCCGTCCGCCGGCACGAAACCGGCGAGTGCGGTCAACACGGCGGCTGCCGCCGCGAGTCGGGCAAGGCGGGCGCGTGGCCCGCGCGGTGATATGCGCGTCGGCACTTCGGCTCCTCGGCATCGCGTCGTTCAGGAACGACAGGAACGACAGGGGACGTGAAGAGAAGAGGCCGCACGCGCCGGCAGCCGCAGCTCGATTCCCGTACGGGGGCGGGAACTTGAAGGGAACGTAACGGCACCGGACACACCCGTAAAGGCTTCCTGCAAGATTCTGGAAGCACTTGCGCAAGGGAGCCGCCCAACAGGACGCGTTCGCGGGGGTGTTGAGTGAGTGAAGCGCAAGTAGCCCTGGGTGACGGCAGGACACCCTTCACTATTTCTTCACAGCACCGTTTCATTTTCGTCCCGCATCGGCGTTCGACCCAATGGAAGGCTTCGCAACGGCCGATCACCCTTCGGCCGGTGCCGTGCTGCGACCCCCACATTGCGCACGCGGCGCCACACCTCGGGGAGAGGACGCCAACGTGGACTTCATACGTTCCGCAGCGCGCCGCAGAACGCTCGGCGCACTCGCCGGCACCGCGCTCATCGCCGCCGTCGTACAGATTCCCGCCTCCGCGGGCACGGCCACCGCGCCCGACAAGAGCTCCGCGCGGGCCGGGCAGTCGTCCTTCAGCGCCGCCGACGACGACGAGTACTACAAGGACGCCGAGGGCAAGACCGGCGAAGAGCTGAAGAACGCGCTGCACGGCATCATCAGCAAGGGCGTCACCAAGCTGTCGTACGACGAGGTCTGGGACGCGCTGAAGGAGACCGACAAGGACCCGGACAACTCCGGGAACGTCATCCTCCTCTACAGCGGTGAGTCCGAGTCCGCCGACAACAACGGCGGCGGCGTGGACCAGTGGAACCGCGAGCACACCTGGGCCAAGTCGCACGGCGACTTCGGGACCTCGGAGGGCCCCGGCACCGACGTGCACCACCTGCGGCCGGCCAACGTGAAGGTCAACAGCATCCGCGGGAACAAGGACTTCGACGAGGGCGGCGAAGAGGTCGAGGGCGCGCCGGGCAACAAGACCGACGACGACTCCTTCGAGCCGCGCGACGAGGTCAAGGGCGACGTCGCCCGCATGATCCTGTACATGGACGTGCGGTACGAGGGCGACGACGAGTACCCCGACCTGGAGGCCAACGACAAGGTCGACAACGGCTCCGCCCCCAACATCGGGAAGCTCTCCGTCCTGAAGAAGTGGAGCGACGAGGACCCGCCCGACAAGTTCGAGCAGAACCGCAACCAGGTCATCTTCGACAAGTTCCAGCACAACCGGAACCCGTTCGTCGACCACCCGGAGTGGGTCGCGGACATCTACAAGTGATGACCGTCCGCGCCTTCGGCTGACCGCCGGAGCGCGGCACCGCTCGACACCGCGCAACACCACAGCACCGCAGCACAGTGCCCTCGTCCCGGATCCGGGACGAGGGCACTCGCGCGTCGCGCCGCCCCGCGCTGTCACGCGGTCACGGGGTGGCCGCGCGGCACCGCGGGGCGGGTGTGCGCCGGTACTTCTCCGGGCGGTGCCTCCGGGTCAGTACTTCTTCGGGCGGTACGCGTCGTACTCGTCGCTGCCGATGCCGTAGCTGCGCGTGCTGTGGTCGGTGCCGTAGCTGCCGCGCTGCTCGTAGGCCCGGTAGGACTTGTGGGCGGCGCTGGTCCACTTCTCGAAGATCACGACGTGACGGGTGGTGTTGCTCCCCTTCGCGTCGATGATGAGGTCGCCCTTCTTGAGCTGCGACATCTTGATCTTCTTGGTGAACTGCGAGGACGCCAGGCCCACCGTGTTCGTCCCGGGCTTGCCGTACTTGAGCGCCATGCTCACGTAGCCGGAGCAGTCCGTGCGGTAGCCCTTGAAGGTCTTGCTCTGGCTGTAGGGCACCTGGTGGCCGTCGATCGCGGTCAGCCAGGTCTTGGCGCGCTTGATGACGGTGGCCCGGCTGATGGTCGCGGTGGTGGACGCGTCCGCCTTCGCCGCGTGCGCCTTGGCGCCGGACTCCGGAGCGTCGCCGGCCGTGGCCATGGGGGCGAGGCATCCCAGGGCCGCGGCACCCGCGGCCACCGGCAGGGCGATGCGCATCTTGCGGTTCATGTGTTCCCCGTGCTTCGTCGGTCTTTCCTTTTCCCTTACGGGCTGACAGCCGGGCGTGCACGGGACCGGAGGTTCCTCGTGATCTCACCGATCTTTCGGTCCAGTTGGCCCGACGACGCGGAACACTATGGGCGTAGAAATGGACACGTCAAGATTATGACGGACGGGCGCGTAGCCCGGTGACGAATGTCATGGACGAATTCAACTCGGCGGCGGCACAGGCATTTCCGTAAGCCGGAACGCTTGCGGTCCCGGCAACTGCCCCGCGCTCCCGATCACTTGGCTGACGTGCGACGACGCAGCATGCGCAACAGCATACCGAGCAGCGTGGCATTGATGAACGCGGCCAGCGCGAGAAGGACCACGAATATCGGCAGGGTCACGTCGGTGGGCAGTAGAAAACGGATTCCACCGGTGAGCAGCACGAAGAGAAAACTCGTCGGCAGCGTCGCGAAAATCGGCCAGATTCCCGCGAACGACGGCCCCTGTTCATTCAGGAACACGGCGTCGGCGGCGGTCCAGATCAACAATGCGGCGCACACTGCCAGATAGGCGCGCGACGGAAAGTTGTCCGTCGCCGCCGACAGGATCCGCCGGCCCTTGCCACCGTCGCTCATGGTCGCCCTCCCGGTCTCCGTGATCGGTCTCGGTGGCGGCCCGCGGTCTCCCGCGTCCGCCCGATCCTCCGCCCCGGCGGCGCCGGGCGCATGAGTACACGTACTCAGATACCCCGTGCGCCTCCGAAACCCCGTGCGCCGCAGGGCAGTCGGCGGCGTACGGGCCGGGCGCGACGGGGACGTACCCGGACACGGCGGCCCCGGGCGGCCTCGGGCCGGGCGCGCCCGGCGCACGCAGACACACCGTCCGCGCGCCGTCCGGCGCGGAACTCCGTCCCGCCGCCGTCCTGTTGACCCGGTCCGTCCCGGTCCCGCGGTCCCGCGGTCTCAGGCGACCGTCGCGTCCGCACGCCCCGGGCGCAGCCACTGCGCACGCATCGTCTTGCCGCGCGAAGAGGTCAGCACCTCCAGCGTGTCGGCACACTGCTCCGCGATGCGCAGGCCCCAGCCGCCGCTTCCGTCGAGGCTGCCGGGCCGCCAACGCGGCGGCAGCGGCACCGAGTCGGTGACGTCCACGCGTACACGGTGCCGGTCGGTCTGCACGCGCAACTCCCACTGGCCTCGCGCGTGGCGCTGTGCGTTGGTCACGAGTTCGGAGACCACCAGGAGCACGCCGCCCAGGTCCACCCACGCACAGACGCGCGCGAGATGTTCCTCGACCACCGTGCGGGCCTGACTGATGTCGGTGTACACCGAGTTCACCAGCAGGACCTCCTGTTCCCCGTCGCCTGTCGCCGTACGGCTGCGTCCCGTAGGCACAGGCATCACCTCCCGTCCTCTGTCGAGGACGCAGTCTCCACGCCGTACGCCGCGCGTTCGTGCCGTATCCGCTCCCGCGGAGCGGACGGCGGACGGGCGCCGGGCGTGGTCGGTCTGATCGGTCCCAGATCCGCTTGCCCGCCGCCGCGCACCTCATGCCAACGGGCCGTCCGCGGGCGTCACAAGATGAGACAAACCGGTTGATGGACGACAACACTTCGGCCCGGGAGGCTTGTTCGCGGAGAAGCGGGGTAAGCGGAACAGCCCGACGTGTTCGTACGAGCAGAAGGGCAGGCCCACGCGATGACTTCCGCAACGCCGACCGCCACGACGACATCGGACGAGGCCGTCAGCGGCTCACCGTCCGTACTCGAAGGGCGGGGAGCCGGAGGCGCGACATCGCACGAGCTGCCCGCCCTCGTGATCGACGAGCCGGAGAAGCTCGCACCGGAGGACGCACGCGAGTTGTCGAAGTCGCTCTTCGACCGGCTCGCCGTCCTGGAGGAGGGCACGCACGAGTACCAGTACGTGCGCAACACGCTCATCGAGATCAACCTGACGCTCGTACGGTATTCCGCGCGCCGCTTCCGCTCCCGGGGCGACGACATGGAGGACATCGTGCAGGTCGGCACGATCGGCCTGATCAAGGCGATCGACCGCTTCGACCTCTCGCGCGAGGTGGAGTTCACCACCTTCGCGATCCCCTATGTGATCGGTGAGATCAAGCGCTTCTTCCGGGACACCACCTGGGACGTACGGGTGCCGCGCCGCCTCCAGGAGATGCGCATGGACCTGGCGCGGGCGAACGACAAGCTCACCTCGAAGCTGGGCCGTTCGCCGCGCGTGAGCGAGCTGGCGGAGCATCTCGGCGTGAGCGAGGAGGAGATCGTCGAGGGCCAGGTCGCGGCCAACGGCTACAACTCCTCGTCCCTGGACGCGACCGTCAACGACGAGGAGGGCGAGGCGTCGCTCGCGGACGTGCTGGGCGAGCGGGACGAGGCGATGGACCTGGTCGAGGACTTCCACGCGCTCAAGCCGCTGCTGGCCCAACTCTCCGACCGCGACCGGAAGATCCTCGAACTGCGCTTCGGCGACGAGCTGACCCAGGCGCAGATCGGCGAGCGGCTCGGCCTCTCCCAGATGCATGTCTCGCGGCTGCTGAGCCGCGCCCTGACCGGACTGCGGACGGGGATGCTCGCGAGCAACTGACCCCGCCCGCAGGGTTCGTCGGGCTCGAGTGGGCAGCGCGTCACGGCGCCCCACCGGGCACCGCGTACAGCGAGGGGCCCGTGACGATCGTCTCGTCACGGGCCCCTCGCTGTGTTCCGTTCGTCCGACGGCTCGCGCTGCGGACGCCGCATGGACGCCGCGTCGACGCCGGGACGCCTCAGTGCCGGAAGATGTCCTTGACCTTCTCGGCGGCGTGCCGGGCGTCGCCCTTCGACTGCTCGGAGCGGCCTTCCGTCTGCATCCGCTCGTTGCCGAGGGCGCGGCCGACCCTCTCCTTGACCTTGCCCCTGAGCTGCTCGCCCTTGGCCTGGTTCTTGCGTTCAGCACTCACGGTGAGTCCTCCTCCCCACGAGACGCACTGCTGACTCCACGGCGGGTGCCACGGTGCACGGGGAGGAAAACCCGTTCCCGGTGCGGCGGATGCCGGACGGCACAGAGCCGAGCCCGCACCGCGTGCGCGCCACCCCCCGCCCGTGCGCTCAGCGTGTGAGCGGGCAGTGCCGCGTCAGTTCCGTCTGCGACGCTCCGTGCGGCCGGTGCACCGTACGGCTGGCGGGCGGGCGCAGCCCGTCGTCCAGCCAGCGCTCCAGCGCGGTGAACGCCGAGCGGTGGCACGGAGTGAGCGGACGCAGCCTGTCCGGATAGGTGTCGGCGAGCGAGTCGACGTGGTTGCCGTCCTCGACGCGGTAATAGCGGTACATCCCGCCGCGTCCCGCGTCGCGCACCATACGGGCGTAGACGTCGGAGTCCTCGCCGATGGGCAGCAGGGTGTCGAGCGTGCCGTGCAGCGTGATGAGCGGCTTGCCGATGCGGCCCGTCAGCCCCGTCTTCGCCACGGCCTCGCGCACCTCGGCCGGACGGTCCCGGTAGACGTAATCCGCGTCGCACGGCGGCCCGTCGGGATCGCCGGGGGCGCAGAACGGCGTGCCCGCCTCGGTGGCGCCGTCGAAGGCCGGGTCCATCTCCTCGCGGTAGACGCGCTGGGTGAGGTCCCAGTAGTTCTCGTAGAAGTACGGCCACAGGAACTCCGAGCCCTTCGGGAACCCTGCCCGGTGCAGGGCCTTGCGCGCCTTGTCCGCGCCGGGGCCGCCCGCCGCGTAGGCCGGGTAGTGGCGCAGCGCCGGCGGCAGGAAGGTCAGCAGGTTCGGCTGCTCGCCGCCGGCCCGCCAGAGGGTGCCCTCCCAGTCGACGCCGCCGTCGTACAGCTCGGGGTGGTTCTCGAGCTGCCAGCGCACCAGATAGCCGCCGTTGGACATGCCGGTCGCCAACGTACGGGCGGGCGCGTGCCGGTAGTGGCTCGTCACCGTGGCGCGGGCGGCGCGCGTGAGCTGGGTGACGCGCTCGTTCCACTCGGCGACGGCGTCGCCGGGCGTCCGTCCGTCGCGGTGGAAGTCGGCCCCGGTGTTGCCCTTGTCGGTGGCGGCGAAGGCGTAGCCGCGGGCCAGCGCCCAGTCGCCGATGGCGCGGTCGTTGGCGTACTGCTCGCGGTTGCCGGGAGAGCCGCTGACGACGAGTCCGCCGTTCCAGCGGGCCGGCAGCCGCAGCACGAACTGGGCGTCGTGCGCCCAGCCGTTGTTGGTGTTGGTGGTGGAGGTGTCCGGGAAGTAGCCGTCGATCTGGACGCCCGGCACTCCGCGGGGCACCGGCAGCTTCTCGGGGGTCAGCCCCGCCCAGTCGGCGGGGTCGGTGTGTCCGCTGCCGACGGTGCCCGCCGTCGTCAACTCCGCGAGGCACGCGGCCCGTTGGACCTCGGCGCCGGGCACACGCGGCACGTCCGTACGGGCGCAGTCCGGCTTGCCGTCCTGGAGGCGCTCCGCGGCGCCGCTTGGCTGCGGTACGGAGAGCAGCGCGGCGGTGAGGACGGCGACGGCCGCCAGACGGTACGGACGGGTCCGTACGGCGGCGGCGCTGCGGGGCCGGTTCATCGGCGGGGCCTCCCGGGTGGGCGGGCCGTGTCCGGCGGTGCGGCACGGCCGTGGGGCGTGGTGGGTGCCCGCAGGCTATGAGGCACCGCCGCACGCGCCACACGTGACGGACGGCCATCTTCACGGCGCCGGGGGTGGTGCGCCACCACACGCCGGCGCCCCGCCCCCGACCCACCCTGCTTACGGCCCCGTTGAGCACGGCCGGTCCGTGCACGGCTCCGCCCGGCTGCCCCTCCCCCGCCGCTCAGTGGTAGAGCACCGAGGAGATCTCGGGGTCGTCGATGTTGTGCCGGTCGTACCAGTAGTAGCCGGTGTTGATGACCTCGGGCAGCTTCTTCCCCTTCATCGCGGCGAGCGACGCCCGTACGACCTGACGTCCGATCGCACCCGGGTCCTGGGTGATCGCACCGGCCATCCGTCCCTCTTCGACGGCGTTGATCTGGCCCTGCCCGGAGTCGAATCCGACGGTGGCGACGTCCGTGCGGCCGCTCTCCTTCACGCCCTGGATGACGCCCATCGCGGAGCCCTCGTTGCTGCCGTAGATCCCCTTGACGTCCGGGTTGGAGGCGATGATCGCCTTCGTGATGTCGGCGGACTTGGTCTGGTCGCCGCCGCCGTACTGGACGGGCAGCAGCTCCACGTCCGGCGCATGCGCTCTCATCCACTTCACGAAGCCGTCCCGGCGGTCGATGCCGGACCCGGCGGTCTGGCTGTGCACGACCATCGCGACCTTGCCCTTGCCGCCGACCGCCTTCGCCATGTGCTGCGCGGCCTCGGCGGCGGCGGCCTTGTTGTCGGTGGCGGCGGTGGTGACGGGGATGTCGCTGTCGACCCCGGAGTCGAAGGCGACCACGGGGGTGCGGCTGCGCTGTGCCTTCTTCAAGTACGGCTCCAGCGCACGGGAGTCGAGGGCGGCGAGCCCGATCGCGTCCGGCTTCTTGCCGATGCTGTTGGCCAGCATGTTGACCTGCGCCTCGACGTCGGCCTCGGTCGCGGGCCCCTCGAAGCTGATGGTGGCGTGCTGTCTGCGGGCCTCCTCCTCGGCGCCCTTCTTCACCGCCTGCCAGAACTGCTGCTGGAAGCCCTTGGAGACGATCGCGATGTACGGCTTGCCGCCGCCCGCGCCCGTCTCGTCGCCGCCGCACCCGCCGAGCGCGAGCGCGGTGGCCGCCGTCGTGACCGCCGCCGCGAAGGTGCGCCGCCTCATGCCCGGCTCCGGCGCGCGTTGTCGGCGTAGACGGCGGCGACGATGACGCAGCCGAGGATGACGTTCTGCCACTCCTGCGGTACGGAGGTGATCTGGAGCCCGTTGTTGAGCACGGAGATGATGAGCGCGCCGATGACGGTGCCGACGATGGAGCCCTTGCCGCCGGAGAGGGACGTACCGCCGATGACGACGGCGGCGATCGCCTGGAGTTCGTAGCCCATGCCCGTGGCGGGCTGCGCGGAGCCGAGGCGTGCGGAGATCAGCACGCCGGCGAGACCGATGAAGAGCCCCGAGACGACATAGACGATGATCTTCCACTTCCGTACGTCGATGCCGGAGAGGGCGGTGGCCTCCTCGTTGCTGCCGATCGAGTACGTATAGCGGCCCAGCAGCGTCTTGTTGAGCACGACGCCGCCCAGCACCGCGGCCAGCGCGAAGATGAGGACGGCGTTGGGGAAGTCCGCGCCGGGGATGACGCTGCCGGTCGAGATGTCGGCGTACCCGGACTCCTCGGAGAAGTAGATCGGCGCGCTGCCGGAGATGACGAGCGCCAGCCCCTGGGCGACGAGCATCATCGCCAGCGTCGCGATGAACGGCGGCAGCTTCAGCACCGTCACGTTCAGCCCGTTGACCAGCCCGACGAGCGCGCCGAAGAGCAGCGTCCCGAGCACGCCGAGCCATACCGGCAGCCCCGCCTCGACGATCAGCACACCGCCCATCACGGCGCACAGCGCCATCCCCGTCCCCACGGACAGGTCGATGCCGCCGGTGACGATGACGAACGTCGCGCCGAGCGCGAGCGTGCCGATGACCACCGTCGAGAAGAGCATCGACGTGACGTTGCTGTAGTTGAGGAAGTTGGGGCTCGCGAAGGAGAAGAAGACGAAGATCGCGATCAGGCTGGCGAACGCGAGGAGTTGCTGAAGGCGGCCCAGCACTCCGGCGGGCAGCCTGCCGCCGCCGGACGCGGCGCCGGTGCCCTCCTCCGTACGGGCCGGGGTCTCCTGCGGCGGCGTGGCCTCCGTCGGGGCTGTCATCGGACCATCTCCTGACTCGTGCCGTCTTCCGGTGCCGGGGGTTGCGCCGG
Organism: Streptomyces nanshensis; assembly: GCF_001751255.1. Taxonomy (GTDB): domain Bacteria; phylum Actinomycetota; class Actinomycetes; order Streptomycetales; family Streptomycetaceae; genus Streptomyces; species Streptomyces nanshensis_A. Next base: position 12,632 of record NZ_LJGW01000434.1, read on the forward strand.
GTCCGCGCCGCCCGTGCCGGCGGGTGCGGGCCGCAGCGTCGCGTAGTGCATGACCGCCTCCTGGGTGGCCTCGTCCGCGGAGAGTTCGCCGGTGACGCGGCCCTCGCACATCACGACGATCCGGTGGGACATCCGCAGCACCTCGGGGAGTTCGGAGGAGATGACGATCACCGACTTGCCCTGCGCGGCGAGTTCGTCGAGGAGGCGGTGGATCTCCTCCTTGGCGCCGACGTCGATGCCGCGCGTCGGCTCGTCGAAGATGAGGACGTCGCAGTCCTTCAGCAGCCACTTGGCGATGACGACCTTCTGCTGGTTGCCGCCCGAGAGATGCTTGACGGTCTGGCCCGCCGAGGGCGTCCTGATGCGCAGCTTGTCGATGAACTCCTCGGATCTGGCGCGCATCTCGCGCGCCTTGACGAAGCCCGCCCGCTGGAAGCGCTGCTTCATCGAGCCGATGCCGATGTTGGTGGCGACGTCCTGTTCCAGGAGCAGCCCGAAGTTCTTGCGGTCCTCGGAGAGATAGCCGATGCCGTGCCGTGCCGCGTCGGCCGGGTTGCCGATGCGCACCTCGCGCCCGTCGAGGGCGACGGTGCCGGAGGTGACGGGGTCGGCGCCGACGAGGGCGCGGGCCAGTTCGGTCCGTCCGGCGCCCATCAGGCCCGCCAGGCCGAGGATCTCACCGCGCTTCAGCTCGAGCGAGACGTCCCGCAGCAGGTCCTTCGTGGAGAGCCCGGTGACCGTGAGGGCGGTCTCGCGGTCCTCACGTACGCCCTGCGGCCCGGCGCCGCCGTCGAGTTCACGTCCGACCATGCGCGAGATGACCTCCCGCATCGGGGTGTCCGCCGCGGCGAGGGTTTCGACGTAGCGGCCGTCGCGGATGACGGTGATGCGGTCGGCGACCGCCTTCAGCTCCTCCATGCGGTGCGAGATGTAGATGACCCCGGTGCCGCGTCCGTCGGGGCCGCCGCCCGTGGTGAACCGGCGTATCAGCTCGTGCAGCACACGCACTTCGCCGTCGTTCAGCGCCGCCGTCGGCTCGTCCATGATCAGTACGCGGGCGTCGTACGACAGCGCCTTCGCGATCTCGACCATCTGCTGCTGCGCGACGGTGAGCGTGCCCACGCGCCGCCGCGGCTCCAGCGGCAGTTCCAGCCGCTCGATCAGTTCGCGGGCGCGGGCGTCGAGCGCGCGCTCGTCCAGCAGCGGACCGCGGCGCGGTTCCCGGCCGATGAAGATGTTCTGCGCGACCGTCAGGTCGGGCATCAGGTTGAACTCCTGGTGGATGATGCTGATCCCGAGCCGCTGCGCATGCCGCGGTCCCTCGATGCGTACGGGCTCGCCGTCCATCAGGAACTCGCCGGCGTCCGGGGCGTGGATGCCCGAAAGCAGCTTCATGAGCGTCGACTTGCCGGCGCCGTTCTCCCCGACGAGCGCGAGCACCTCGCCGTGGCGCAGGTCGAGCCGCATCTCCTGGAGCGCCCGTACTCCCGGAAAGCTCTTCGCGACACCGCGTACCTGAAGCAGCGGCGGAGGCTCTCCGTTCCCGGTCACGTCGCTGTGCCCGCTCTCCATCCCCAGCGCCTCCCCACAAGGCTTGGAAATCGATTTCAGGAGAGCTTAGGAACGGGCCATTCCAGCGTCAATGGGCTCGTCGGGACCGTTCGCCCGGGACCCGCACACGACAGGTCCCGGGCGCGACGGCCGCCCGGGACAACGGAGTTGGGGACGCGGCGGAGGCAGGAGCGGCACCGCCGCGGGGTTCTAGACGGTCAGCGGCGCACGCTCCGCGGAGGACTCCTGCGCCCGCGCGGCGACCTCCGTCTCGACCTCGCGGTGCAGCCGCTCGCACGTACGGCTGATGAGCCGCGAGACGTGCATCTGGGAGATGCCGAGCTGCTCGGCGATGCTGCTCTGGGTCATGTCGCAGAAGAACCGCAGATAGAGGATGTAGCGCTCACGCTCCGGGAGATTGCGCAACTGCGGCTTGACGGCCTCGCGGTAGGTCACGCGGTCGAAGCCGGGCTCGGTGGCGCCGAGGGTGTCGAGCAGCGAGTAGCCGTCCTCGTTCTTGGACAGCTCGGCGTCCAGCGACAGCGCGCTGTAACTCTCCAGCGCCTCCATGCCGACGACGACGTCCTCCTCGCTGAGGCCGCTGTGCTCGGCGATCTGCGCGACGGTCGGCGAGCGGTCGTCCAGCGTGACACCCAGTTCGCGACTGCTCGCCCGTACGCGGTTCCGCAGTTCCTGCACCCGGCGCGGTACGTGCAGATCCCACATGTAGTCGCGGAAGTGCCGCTTGATCTCTCCGACGATGGTCGGCACAGCGAAGCTCTCGAAGGCGCAGCCGCGCGAGGGGTCGTAGCGCGCGACGGCCTTGACCAGACCGAGCGCGGCGACCTGCTGGAGGTCCTCCAGATTCTCGCCGCGGTTGCGGAAGCGCTGGGCCAGGCGGTCCGCCATCGGCATCCAGGCCCGTACGACCTCCTGGCGCAGCTCTTCCTTCTCCGTACCGTCCGGCAGTGACGAGACGCGTTCGAAGAGGGCCGCGGTATCGGGCGCATCGTCATGCGGGTGGCGTGCGTGCTTCGCACGGAATCGGACTGCTGACATGACCTGCTGCCTCCCGGTGCGCGGTGAACTGCGGGCAGAACGTCACCGCGGGAGCCGACACAGCGATCAAGCGCGGCGGCGCGCCGACCGCCCTCCCGCAGCTGTGCCTACTGGCCGAAGCACAAGGTGCTCAAAACACCCGAAGAGTAATGAGATCTTTCATTACTCCCGATCCCCTTCAAACTACGTCGATGCGGCCCCTCGTGCCACACGTACGCAGTGTTTTGTCAGAGCACTTCCGGTGACGCACCCGGGCTCCGGATGCGCAGCAGCACACCCCGGGACCGCAGGAATCACCTGCCCCGTACCGACCCTGGACCGGCTTCCGCTTCCGCTCGCCCGGCCTCGACGGGCCACGCAGGTCTGCCCGTTCGGCCCCGCCCGCCGGGTCCCGTCGGTACGTGGCGTGGGGCGACGTGGCGCCGCCGGGGGCGCCGGACGGGACCGTTCGGACCGGGCTCCGGGTCCCGGCCGGTGCGCCCGCCCGTCGGGCAATGTGCGCCGCGGGGATTGACGGGCTTACTGACACGCAGTCTCATAAGACGGGACGGCCGACGTAACCTTTGGTAACTCACAATGAGGTGCTCCCGCATGACGATCACCCCGGACACGGCCACCGCCGGCGAAGAGACCCAGCGACTCCGTGACGCCCTCGGCCTGCTCAAGGACCGGGAACAGGTCGCGGAGCGCCTGCTCGAATCGTCGAAGAAGCACTCGTTCGACCCGGACACCGAACTCGACTGGGACGCCGACTTCGAAGAGGGCAAGTGGTTCTGGCCGCCAGAGCTGGTCTCGCTCTACGACACCCCGCTGTGGAAGCGGATGTCCGAGGAGCAGCGGCTCGACCTCGCCCGCCACGAGGCCGGTTCGCTCGCCTCGCTCGGCATCTGGTTCGAGGTCATCCTCATGCAGCTCCTCGTGCGCCACATCTACGACAAGTCCCTCACCAGCAACCATGTGCGGTACGCGCTGACGGAGATCGAGGACGAGTGCCGGCACTCGAAGATGTTCGCGCGGATGATCACCAAGAGCGGCGTCCCCGCGTACCGCGTCTCCCGGCTGCACCACAACCTCGCCAGGCTGCTGAAGACCGTCTCGACCACCCCCGGCTCCTTCACCGCCACCCTGCTCGGCGAGGAGATCCTCGACTGGATGCAGCGCCTGACGTTCCCGGACGAGCGGGTCCAGCCGCTGGTGCGCGGCGTGACCCGCATCCATGTCGTGGAGGAGGCACGCCATGTGCGGTACGCGCGTGAGGAGCTGCGCCGGCAGATGGTGAGCTGCCCGCGCTGGGAGGCCGAGTTGACCCGCGTCAGCTCCGGCGAGGCCGCCCGCGTCTTCTCCATCTCCTTCATCAACCCCGAGGTCTACGCGAACGTCGGCCTCGACAAGCGCGAGGCGATGGCCCAGGTGAAGGCGAGCGGCCACCGCCGCGAGGTGATGCAGACCGGGGCCCGCCGGCTCACCGACTTCCTGGACGAGATAGGCGTCATGCGCGGAATCGGCCGCAGGATGTGGGTCAGCTCCGGACTGCTCGCCCGGTAGCCCGTACCGGAGCCTCCTCGTCCGGAAGCCCCGTACCGGACGACCCGGACCGGGAGGCCCCGGGCTACGCTCGTGGGATGAGCAGCAGCGGCACGGCCCCGGCGTATCGCAGGCTGAGCGTGGACGAACGGCGTACGCAGTTGATCGGCGCCGCGCTCGGCCTCTTCGCCCACCATCCGCCCGAGGACGTGTCCCTCGACGACGTGGCGGCCACGGCCGGTGTCTCGCGCCCGCTGGTCTACCGCTACTTCCCGGGCGGCAAGCAGCAGTTGTACGAGGCGGCCCTGCGCAGCGCCGCCGACGAACTGGAGCAGTGCTTCGCCGAGCCGCAGACCGGGCCGCTCACCCGGCGGCTCGTGCGCGCCCTGGAGCGCTACCTCGCGTTCGTCGACGGGCACGACGCCGGTTTCATGGCGCTGCTCCAGGGCGGCAGCGTCGTACAGACCTCCCGTACGCACGCGATCGTGGACGAGGTGCGGCGGGCCGCCGCCGACCAGATCCTCTTCCATCTCGGCTTCCAGCCCGGACACGAGGCCGGGCCCCGGCTGCGGATGACCGTCAGCACCTGGATCACGGTCGTCGAGGCCGCGTCGCTGATGTGGCTGGACGAGGACAAGCAGCCGCCCGTCACGGAGTTGCGGGACTGGCTGCTGGACCACTTCCTCGCCCTGCTGATGGCCTCGGCGACGCGGGACGCGGAGACGGCCCGCATCGTCCGGCACGCCCTGGACCTGGAGGAGGGCGACGGTCCCGTCGGCGAACTCGCCCGCCGGATGCTGCCGGTGGTCGGCGACAAGGGTCATCTGCTGAACCTCTAGCCGGAAGGCGGGCCGTCAGCCGGGGCGTCCGGAGAACTTAAAGAAAACTTGAAGGACGCCTATCCTGGCCCGTATGTCGACCCAACTCTCCTGGCAGGCCAAGGAGGCCACGATCGGCGAACTCGCCGAGCGCGCAGGGGTGGCCACCTCCGCACTGCGCTACTACGAGCGCGAGGGCCTGATCCACAGCCGCCGTACCTCCGGCAACCAGCGCCGCTACAGCCGCGACACCCTGCGCCGCGTCGCCTTCGTCCGCGCCTCGCAGCGGCTGGGCATCCCGCTCGCCGCCATCCGCGAGGCGCTCGCGCTGCTGCCCGAGGGCCGCACGCCCACCCCCGAGGACTGGGCGCGGGTCTCGGAGTGCTGGCGGGCGGATCTCAACCAGCGCATCAAGCTGATGACGCAGTTGCGGGACCATCTCACCGAGTGCATCGGCTGCGGCTGCCTCTCGCTGAGCCACTGCGCGCTGGCCAATCCGTACGACACCCTCGGCGAGGAAGGCCCGGGGCCGCGCTCGCTCGCGGGCTGCGACTCCGGCGAGTGCTGCTGAGATGCGCAGCGAGGAGAGCGTCTTCGTGGGAGGGCCGCTGGACGGGCGGGTGCTCCCGGTGCTGACCGGGGTCAACGGCCGCCCGCCGAAGACGTACGAGGTGCCGGTGGCCTCCGCCGAGGAGGGCGGCGCACCCGTCGTCCACGTCTACCGGCTCGAACCGGCCGGATACACACGGCGGTTGGCGATCCCGCGCGGCTGGCGCTATGTGTACCAGCCGGAGGGGCGGCCGAAGGGCCGGCCCCGGTGGCCGTGGAGCCGCGGAGCGGGCTGAGCCCGGTCCGGCCGCGGTCGGCGTACGGCGTGCGGCGTGCCCCGGTCGGTGTGCGGTCTGCGGTGTGCGGCGGCACCGCCCGTAACGCACGGCGCACAGCGGGCTGTTCACGGGCGCGTGCGGAAGCCGGGCTTGGCGTGGCTACCGCCGTCTCTCGCACATCCGTGACGATTTCTGAGCCTGACGTGAAGTTTGCGAAGAACTGCGTTGGTTCTGTTCGCGCCGTCCCCTTATACACGCTGTGCGCCTAGGCTGCTCCGCGTGATCCAAGGGATGACCGGCCTCGGCAGCGCGGATCCCCAGCAGCTCGGTCCGTACCGCCTCTACGGGGTGCTGGGCCATGGCCGCATGGGCACCGTCTATCTCGGGCGGGGGGCACCACAGCGCGGCGCACGCAAGCAGCTCGTCGCCGTGCGCACCCTGCGGCCCGAGCTGATACGCGACCGTCCGCTGCGCGCCCGGCTGCGGCAGGAGATGCAGTCGGCGGCGACGGGCGTCAGCAGCAGATACGTCGCCGACGCCGCGGGCTGCGAACTGGACGGCGCCCAGCCCTGGATAGCCAACTCCTATGTGCCGGGCCTGTCGTTGGAAGTGCTCGTCGCCCGGTACGGTCCGCTGCCCGAGTCCTCGGTGCGCGCCCTGGGCGGTGCGCTGGCCCGTTCCCTGGTGGCCCTGCACGCGGCCCGGATAAGCCACCGCGATCTGGGCCCGCACAATGTGATGATCGCCGCGGACGCTCCGCGGGCCGTCGACTACGGCCTCGCGCTCGGGCGGATGAGCGGCCCGGCCACCGACGAGATGGCCGACGACGTCTTCGACCTCGGCGCCGCCCTCGTCTTCGCCTCCAGCGCCCACCAGCCCTTCGCCGGAAACATGCTGCCGATGGCGCGCGAGGACCCGGATCTGACGGGCGTACCGGACGGCCTCTGCCCCGCGCTCTTCGCCTGTCTCCACAAGACCCCGGAGTCCCGCCCCTCCCCCGGCGTCCTCGCGCACGCCCTCGATCTCGCCGACACCGCGGCGGAGCCCGCCGTGGACTGGCTGCCCGAGGTCTTCGCCCACGACATCGAGGAAGCCGCGCAGGCCGCGCGCAAGCTCACCGGCCGCCGCCTCTTCGGCCGCTGAGCCGCGAAGCTCCCGGCCGCCGGGGTCGCGCACCGGCCCCGCCGCGCGCCGCCCGCCGCACGGACGACGCCCGCGCACCCTTCGGGTGACCGACCTGGGCGCGAGGGCGGGCGACCCCACCGGTAACAAGCACCTCCGTGCACGATCGCTCCCGTAGCGCGTCAGATCGGAGGCGAACCGGTGCCGCATCCCTGTGCTCCACGGTCCGTCGCCGCCGCGGCAGTGGCCACGGTGGCGGCGGCGTCCCTCGCGTTCCCGCCGGTTCCCGCGGCGGCCGACCCGGGCGGCAGGCCCGTCAGCGAGCTGCTGCGCGAACTCCAGGTCATGTACGAGCGGACCGAGACCGCCTCGGACGCGTACAACACGACGGCCGCCAAGCTGAAGCGGCAGCGCGCACGCGCCGACAAGGCCGGGCGTGCGCTGACGTCGGTGCGTTCGGCGCTCGCCGAGAGCCGCCGCGAGGCCGGACGTCTCGCCCGCCAGCAGTACCGGCGCGGCGACATCGGGCTGCCGCCGCTCGTACAGGTCCTGCTCACCCGCGACGCACGGGACGCGGCGGACAGTCTGCGGCTGCTCACCCGTGCCGCCGGCCGCCAGGCCACGACCGTGCACCGGCTGGTCGCCGGCGAGCGGAGGCAGCGTCAGCTCACGGCCGCGGCGCGCAAGGCGCTGGCCGGTCAGCAGCGGCTCGCGGACCGCAAGGAGAAGCAGCGTGCGACGGCGCGCTCCCGGCTCCAGCGGGTCGAGCGCACGCTCGCCTCGCTCTCCGGGGCCGAGCTGACCCGGCTGCGCGGCCTGGAGAGCGCCCAGCAGACGGGCACACAGCGCACGTTGATGTCGGCACACGGCATGGAGAAGAGCGCGACGGTACGGCGCAAGCCCTCCCGTCCGGGCGCGCAGGCGGTGCGGTTCGCGCTGCGGCAGCTCGGCAAGCCGTACCGCTTCGGGGCCGACGGACCGACGGCGTACGACTGCTCGGGACTGACCTCGACGGCGTGGAAGCAGGCGGGGCGTTCCATTCCGCGGACCAGCCAGGCGCAGTGGAAGACGCTGCGCCGGGTGCCGATGAACCGGCTGCGGCCGGGCGATCTCGTCGTCTACTACAAGAGCGCCTCGCATGTGGCGCTGTACGCGGGGCGCGGCAAGGTCGTGCACGCGCCGCGGCCCGGCGCCCGTGTGAAGGTCTCCCCGGTCGGCGCGATCCCGTCCGTACGGGGCGCGGTGCGGCCGGACGCGGGAGCGCGTCCCCTGCCGCACTACCGGCTGCCGAAGCTGCTGCGCTAGCCGGGCCCGGACGCCGGACGACGCCCCGCCGGGGCGGCAGC